>DATIWD010000136.1:0-70331 GCA_035519565.1 Gemmatimonadales bacterium
CGTCCCCCTCGCGTACGATGCGCTCCGGGCTCCGCTCCCACCCCGGCCCGGATCGGTGACCGTGGCGGTCGAATTCACCCACATCCCGCAGATCGATTCCGCGGACCGGGTGCCCAGCTACTGCCGGCCGGGTAAAGCGGCCGAGAACACCAATATCCGCTCCTGGTCGTTCCGGCCCCGGCTGACCCTGACCGGCGGCCAGGGATTCTTCCTGGAGCTGTCGTACATCCCGCCCATCCGCGTCAACGGCGTCAAGGCCAGCGTATTCGGCGTCGCGGCCGGCCGCGCGGTGGCCGGGAAGAAGACCACCACCCAGATCCGTGGCTATTACCAGTTCGGCACCATCAACGGCCCGGTGACCTGCGACAAGAACGCGGTCAACGATCCCACCAGCGAATGTTCCGGGAAACCGGTCTCCGATGACGAGTACAAGCCCAACCAGTTCGGCTTCGACGCCTCGGTGGGCTTCCCACTCATGTCCGGTCGATTTACGCCCTATGCGGGGCTCGGCGTGAACTTCCTGCGGCCCCGATTTACGGTCAGCTCGACCGGCCAGAAAGTGGAGATGAACGATGCCCGGATGGCGGTCATGGGTGGCGCGAGTTTCTTTCTCACCAGGTCGCTCCAGCTGAGTGGCGAAGCCTACGCCGACCCGGCCCAGGCGGTGACCGGGAAGTTCATGGTGAGCTATGCGTTCGGAGGGTATACCGGCAAACGGCACCGCTAGGAAGAGCTGACGGAGAGCGCTGGAAGCGCTCCATGGCCGTTACCATCGGTTCACCGGGTCGGAATTGACCGTATATTGGCGCCCATGAGCGACCTGCAGGACCGACTGGCAGCGGTGCTGGGACCGCACTACCGGCTGGAGCGCGAGCTCGGCGGTGGCGGGATGAGCCAGGTGTTCCTCGCCGTAGAAACCGCGCTCGATCGCAAGGTCGTCCTCAAGGTACTCCCTCCCGATTTCGGCGCGGCGTTGAGTCCCGATCGCTTTCGGCGCGAGATTCAGCTGGCCGCCAGCCTGAACCATCCGCATATCGTTCCGCTCCTGGCCGCCGGCGAGGCCGATGGGCTCCTCTACTACACCATGCCGTACATCGAAGGGGAATCGCTCCGGGCCAAGCTGGCCCGGGATGGGGAATTGCCGGTCGCTGCGACGTTGCGGATCCTCAAGGAAGTGGTGGACGCCCTGGAATACGCGCATGAGCACGGCGTGGTCCACCGGGACATCAAGCCCGACAACATCCTCCTCACCAAGCACCACGCCGTCGTCACCGACTTCGGCGTGGCCAAGGCGCTCAGCGCCTCTTCCGGGACCGGCTCGATGCTGACGTCGACCGGTCTCGCCTTGGGCACGCCCGCGTACATGGCTCCCGAGCAGGCCACCGCCGATCCCCACGTGGATCACCGCGCGGACATCTATGCGGTGGGCGCCATGGCGTACGAGATGCTTTCTGGGCAGCCTCCCTTTGTCGCCGCGACCCCGCAGGCCGTACTGGCGGCGCAGGTGACCAGGACTCCCGAGGCGCTCACCTCGCGCCGGCCCGCCTGTCCTCCACTGCTCGGGAGCCTGGTCATGCGGTGTCTGGAGAAGCGCCCGGCGGATCGATGGCAATCGGCGGAAGAGCTGCTGGGTCAGATCGACACGGCGGCGACCTCTGCCTACAGCGTGACGACCCCGGCCGCCCCGCCTGTGACGGCAGCAATGTCCGAGGTGAGGCCAGGAAGGACCCCGGCCTGGCGGCGGATGCTAATGGCCGGCCTGGGCGCGGTGGGTCTCGTGGTACTCGGGGTGCTGGGCTCGCGTCTCTGGCAACGGGGAGGCAGCGCCGGTCCGCAGAGACTGGTGGTGCTTCCGTTCGAGAACCTCGGCGCGCCGGAAGATGAGTACTTCGCCGATGGGATCACCGAGGAGATCACCAGCCGACTGGCAACCGTCCCGGCCATCCTGGTCACCTCGCGCACCACAGCCAAGCAGTACAAGGGCGCCAAGAAGACGGCTCGCGAGATTGGCCAGGAGCTGGGCGTCGCCTACGTGCTCGAGGGATCGGTGCGCTGGGACAAGGTCCCCGGTGCTTCGGGCCCGAGTCGAGTGCGGGTCACCCCTCAACTGATCCGCGTGGGAGACGACAGTCATCTCTGGGCCGACCGATACGACGCCGAGCTGGCGGACATCTTTACGGTGCAGTCGAAGATGGCCCAGGAAGTCGTGGCAGCCCTGGGGATTGCTCTGGGTCAGCCCCAGCGCCAGGCCCTGGCCGCCAGGCCGACGGAGAATCCTCAGGCCTACGATCACTACTTGCGTGCCCTGGATCACTACGACCGGACATCCGAGCCCGGCGAGCTCCAGGCCGGCGTTCGAGAACTGGAGCAGGCGGTGGCGCTCGACTCCTCCTTTGCCGTGGCCTGGGCGGAGCTGGGGACCGGTCATGCCCAGAGCTACTGGACCTACCTCGACCATACCCCTGAGCGCCTCGGCCGGGCCAAGGATGCCATCGATCGGGCCCTTGCCCTGCAGCCCGACCTGCCCAAAGGCCATGTCGCGAAGGGATGGTACCTCTACTGGGGATTCCGGGACTACGACGCCGCGCTGGCCGAACTGGAACGAGCCCGCCAGGCGCTGCCCAACGACGGTGACCTGACACAGGCCATCGCGTACATCCATCGGCGCAAGGGAAACTGGAATGAGGCGATCGCAGGCCTGAAACGCGCCATTGAATTGGATCCGCACTCGGTCGACGCGCTGGTCGACCTCGCCAAGACCCAGCAGATGACGGGCGCCTATGCCGACGCCGAGCGTAGCCTGAATCGCGCTGTGGCGCTCTTTCCCGACGCCCTGGGCCCTTACAACGGAAGGATCGTCTTACACCTGCAGTGGCGCGGCGACACCGCCAAGGCAAAGCAGGCGTACCGCGAGGCCCGGTCCCGAAGGGGTCAGGATGCGAGAAGGCTCCTGGCCCAGATGATCTTCCTCGCGGCCCAGGATTCCGCCCTCCAGTCGGACGCCGAAAGCGTTCTGGTCAGCAGCCTCAACGACGACACTCTCAGTTACTACTACTTCAAGGCCGAGTTCTACCGTCTTCGAGGGATGAAGAGCGCCGCGCGCGCGTACACTGATTCTCTGGTGAGTCTGACCGAGACGCATGTCAAGCGCGCGCCCGACGACGACGTCTACCACGACTGGTTGGGGTGGGGCTACGCCACACTCGGTCGAAAGGCGGAGGCAATTCGGGAGGCTCGCCGGGCCGTCGAGCTCGTCCCCCCGTCAAAAGACGCGTACTTCGGCATGGAGAACGTGATCAACCTGGCCTCGGTCTACGCCGCGGTGGGGGAACCGGATCTGGCCGTCGAGCAGATCGAGATCGTGCTCGCCAAGCCTTCCACTCTGTCGGTCTCCTTGCTTCGTGTCGATCCCGCCTGGGACCCCTTACGAGGCAATCCGCGGTTTCAGGCGCTGTTATCCAGGAAGTAGCGGGGCGACGTCGAGCTATCTGCTCCACTGCTTCACGTCCGCCTCGAACGCCGCATCCGGGTCGTAGTCGGCGTACAGCTTCAACTTTCGCTTCTGCTCCAGCCAGACCGCGAATCCCGATTCCACGATTCCCGCCGAGGTGATCTGCTCGGTCGCGGCCTTCACCGCGAGATCGTTGGCGTACTCGTTCTTGGCATGACCCTGATGGCCGCGGACCCAGCTCCAGCGGACCTCGTGCTTCCCGGCGGAATACACCAGCGTCTGCCACAGCTCCAGGTTCTCGATCGCACCGCCCTTCCGTTTCCAGCCCCGCTGGATCCAGCCCGGGACCCACTCCTTCATTCCCTTCACCAGGTACTCGGAATCCGAGACTGCCAGCACGCGTAGCCGCTTTCCCTTCCCGGCCAACAGCTGCAGGGCGGCAATCGCGCCCGCCAGGGCCATCCGGTTGTTGGTGGTGTCGGGGGCGCTGATGTAGAAGTCGCGACGCTCGATCCCCCGCCCGGTCCGGGTCTCGATCAGCCCGGCCGCGCCGCCTGGTGTAGCGCCGTCCCGGCCATTGCCGAGACAGCTCTCGTCAAGATGAAGGACGACGATGGGAGCCAGTGGTGCGGGCACTCAGGTCTTGCGGTTCGTTGTGGACCAGCACGGGAATATCGGTGGCGCGCAGGATCGCCTCGGTGTGGGATGGCAGCTCCCAGCCGCCCGGTTCCCGGTGGGCCCCGGCGAAGAGCGCATTGCAGCGGAGCCGCTGGACCGCGCGGGCGACCACCACGGAGACCTCACCCACCTCGAAGTGGGTCTCGAACTGGAGTGGAGTGGCGGACAGGGCCATGGCCGCGTGGGCCAGCACCTGTTGCCCCTTGTCCTCGTCACCCGCCTTGGCCGCGTGGATCACGTCCAGGTGAGCGCCGGCCACTTCGGCGTAGCGTTCCGCCAGCGAGAGGGCCAGCACGCTGGTCGGGCCGCCATCGTAGGCGACGGCGCAGCGATCCATACCGCTGATCACCGATCCGCAGGCCATCACCGGGACCGGCGAGCGACGAATCAGTTGGCGGGTGTCAGGACCCAGGGGATCCCCGCCCGCCGACATCCGTCCCACCCGCCCCACGAAGACCGCGTCGGCATGCTCCGCCATCGCGGTCAGCTCGGACACCACATCTCCACTCCGGTAGGCGATCTCCGCGCGGAGGCCCGCCCGCTCCACCGCCCCCGCCGCGTCCTCGAGGAACTGCAGGCCCGCCTCCTCGAGGTCACGTGCGACATTGCCCGAGCCGGCGGGGCGTCCCTCCCGCCAGGGAGCCCCCAGGCTCTCGATCAGCGCTTCCTGATGCAGCGCCGCCCTGGTGATGTGAGCGAGAACCAGGGTGGAGCGGAATTGCTGACCGACCAGAATGGCCTGGGCCAGGGCCACCTCGCTCATCGGCGATCCGTCCAGCCCGACTAGCAGGGTAGTGAGCATGTGTGGACGGTGGCGGCAGGGCCGGGAAAGGTCAAGTGAGGAAGAGCCTCAGAGGACCTGGAACGACTCTATGTCGTCCAGCACGAACTCCATCTCGGACCCGGTCATCGGGAGGCGGCCGACCAGCGCCTCTCGACCGCCTACGGTCACGATCCGGAGGGCGATCACCACGTACTCGGTCCCCCGGCGGACCAGGACCACGCGTCGGCCCTGGCGGGCGGCATTCTCCAACTGGTCGAAACGCTCCGGGGTCCATCTCAGCCCCATGCTAGTTCTTCTCCCGAGCGGTGTTGACAGGCCCCGGCGAGGCGCGGACCTTGAGGGCCCCATGGCCGCTGGGCGGCAGGAGGTGGGCCCTGCTAGTCCTCACGCATTCCGATGTCCTCGAGCTGCTCCCGATGCGGATCTGCATCGACCTCATGGCCGATGCCCTGGCCGCGCGGGCGCGCGGAGAGGCGATCCAGCCGCTGCGTACCCCCGTGCGCCTGCCCGACGGATCGGGCCTCATGGTCACCATGCCCGCCTGGGTCGGCTCCTCGAGCCCCGCGCTCGGAGTCAAAGTCATCTCGGTGTTCCCCGGCAACCGGGAGCGCGGAGAGGACAGTCATCAGGGTGCCGTCCTCGCGGTTGACCCGGACACTGGCGCGCTGTTAGCCTTGCTCGAAGCGGGAGCGGTCACCGCGGTTCGCACCGCCGCCGTCTCCGCCGTCGCGACGCGGGCGCTGTCTCTCGCCGGCGCCATGGACTTGGCCATGCTGGGCGCCGGGGTTCAGGCCGTCACCCATCTCGAGGCCATGTGCGCGGTTCGTCCCATCCGGCGAGTGCGGATCTGGAATCGAACCCCGGCACCCGCAGCTTCGCTCGCCCAGATGGCTCGTGAGAAGTTCGGAATCGTGGCCGAGGTGGTCAATAGTCCCAGAGAGGCAGTGCGCGGCTCCACGATCATCTGTACCGTCACCGGCGCGGCGGAGCCGATCTTGAAGGGGGACTGGTTGGGTCCGGGCTCTCACATCAACGCGGTGGGCTCGTCCCTCGCCAGCACCCGCGAGCTCGACTCCGACGCGGTCGTCAAGGCCAGCCTCTTCGTGGACTCTCAGGAATCGGCGCTCAACGAGGCGGGTGACCTGCTGATTCCGATTCAGGAGGGCCGGGTGACCCAGGCGCACATCAAGGCGGAGCTTGGTGACGTGCTCATCGGACGACACCCGGGACGAACCTCGCCAGCCGAGATCACCCTGTTCAAGTCGCTGGGATTGGGGATCGAGGACGTCGCGGCGGCCCGCTACGTGGTCGAGGAGGCCAAGCGCACCGGGGCCGGCACCGAGGTGCCGCTACTGACCTGAAGGGGGCTATCCGGCCCGGGTGACCTTGATGGCCCCCGGGGTTCCCGGCACCACCGATCCGATGATCGAGGCGGCAGGCGTCCCGACCGCCGCCAACGTCGCGACCAGCCCGGAGACCTGGTCCTTGGGCACCGCGAGTAGCATGCCTCCCGAGGTTTGGGCGTCGGCCAGCAGCTGCCGCTCGGCGGTGGAGATCCCACTCTCGAACGTCGTCTTGCTCGCCGCCTGAAGGTTTCGAGCGGTACCACCCGGCACTGCCCCTTTGGCGGCCAGCTCCAATGCATTCCGTAGCCTGGGTATCCGATCGAAGCGCAGCTCGGCCGCGGCTCCGCTGGCCTCGAGCATCTGGGTCAGGTGTCCCAGCAGGCCGAACCCGGTGACGTCGGTGCCGGCGGCCACCTCGTGCGCCAGCGCCGCTCTCGACGCATCACGGTTGAGGGTCGTCATGCACGTGATCGCCTCGGCCAGATCGGACTCGGCGATGAGATCGCGCTTTCGGGCGGTGGTGAGAATGCCGGTCCCCAGCGGTTTGGTGAGCACCAGCTGGTCGCCGGGCCGCGCCGCCGCGTTGGTGAGCAGACGGTCGGGCCGGGCCTCGCCGATCACCGCCATCCCGAACAGCGGCTCGAGCACGTCCACCGAATGGCCGCCCAGGACGAGGCAGCCGGCCTGCTTGCTGATCTCCAGGGCCCCGGCGATGACGTCTCCCAGGAGCTCGAAGGGGACCTTTTCCCGGGGCCAGCCCACCAGGTTGAGCGCGAAGAGTGGCTCGCCCCCCATCGCGTAGACGTCGCTGATGGCGTTGGTGGCGGCGATCCTCCCCCAGGCGTTGGGGTCGTCCACGATCGGCGTGAAGAAATCGACGGTTGCCACCAGGGCGCGATCGGCGGTGAGCCGGAAGACCGCGGCATCGTCACGGGTGGCCGCATCCACCAGGACTCTAGCGTCGTCGATCCCCGGAAGATGCTGAAGCACCTTCGCCAGATCGGCGGGGCCGAGCTTGCAGGCGCAGCCGGCTCCATGGGAGAAGGCGGTCAGGCGAATGGGAGCTGCGGCGGTATCGGTCATGAGGTCATCAACATGTTGCAAGTCTCTACTGAAGTATACTAGTGCCCATGGAATCGGTCCCCGTTACCCTGGTTACCGCCTTCACCCTCGGCTTTCTCCACGCCCTGGAAGTCGATCACATGATCGCGGTCTCCACCTTCGTGAGCACCCGGCCCGTGCTTCGAAGCGCGGCGGAGTTTGGAGCCCGCTGGGGGGTCGGTCACTCGATCGCGGTCCTCCTCCTCGGTGGGATTCTCCTGGTCACCGGCGTCCGCTGGCCCGAGCGATACGATGGCATCGGCGAGCTGGCCGTGGGCCTCATGCTGATCGGCCTCGGTGTCTGGGCCTTTCGGGCCTCGCGCCGATTGCATATCCACTCCCCGGAGGAGCACGGAGGTCACCTGCACCTCCACGCCCATGGCTCTCATCCGGCGAGTCACGGGCATCCCCATGACTCGGATCACCCCGGCGCGACCCACCATCATCATGGACACGGGGTCACTCTGGTCGGGTTGCTGCACGGGTTTTCCGGGACCAGTGCCGTGGTTGCCCTGGTCCCCGTGGTGCTGATCCGTCAGATCGGCCTCGGGTTCGGCTATTTGGTGGCCTTCGGTGTGGGGGTCACGCTGGGGATGATGCTCTACGCCATGATCGCCGCGCTAGCGATGCGCTACGCCGCGGAACGCTCGATATTGTGGGGCCGGCGGATCGGGATGGGGGTCGGGATCGCGGGCGTGCTGGTCGGCGCTGGATGGGTGGTGGGTGCCGTCACCGGCCTGATGGGCTGAGACGCCCGGTCAGGGGATCGCCCACGCGAGCAATCCTCCGGCCACCAGAGTCCGAAACACGCCGAGTCCGATGCGGATCCATCGCGCCCGGGTAAGATCGAACGTGCCGGGGAGGGCACGGCCGTTGTAGGCGTCGTCCCGGAAACGCGCCGGGGCTTCGATCAGAAGACCCAGGAGCAGGAACAGCAGGACCCACCCGCCGTGTCCCAGGCTTGCAAACCAGAGCGCTGCGAACATGCTGAGGACCAGCGCCTCGACCAGGAGCAGCCGGAGCAGGCCCCGACGAGGCCCCGGCGTGGCCGCGGGGATGAGCCGAGCGGTTCCCATTTCCCAGACGATGAACCAGGCGGAGACGACCAGCCAGGCCAGGGCCAACCGCGTCAGGGCCACCGGGCCTACCAGCGGGCGCGAATCGAATCGGCCCGAAGCAGCAGTCCGCGTACCATCACGCGGTCGATCTTGCGGGTGTTCTCGATGTTTTCCAGCGGATTGGCCGTCAGGATCACCAGGTCGGCGACCTGGCCGGTGATCAGGGTCCCGATGGAATCGGCGCCCAGGAGCTGCGCCCCGTTCCGGGTGGCGGCCATGATCGCATCGCTGGGTGTGAGGCCGGCCTCGACCAGCAGCTTGAGCTCCTCGTGCTCGCTCAGGCCCGGAATCAGCATCTGGTTGGCCGCGTCGGTCCCCGCCGCGATCCGGCCCCCGGCTGCGACGAATTCCCGCAGGAAGAGGTCCTGGATCGGACGCGACTTCTTGAACGCGGCGTAGTCGGCGTCGGTCCAGCCGCCCCGGGCCTTGAGATCGGGCAGGTTCCAGCGGTTGATCTCCTCGGGCGGCACGATCTTGAGATTGGGGTCGAGCAGGATGCCGGGATCATCCAGCCGGCTATAGGTGTCGTGAAGCACCAGCGTAGGCACCAGGAACACCCGGGCTCGAGCCAGATCCTCCGCTACCCGCGCCAGCGACGCCGAATCCAGCCCGGCCCAGGCCCGCTCGCTGTAGTTCCACCCCTGGAAGAAACCGGCGCGGTGCGCCGCATAGAACTTGGAGGCGTCTTTGCTCGCCGCCTCGGGGACTCCGCTCATGTGCTCGATGGACCGGACGCCGAGTTTCGCCGCGGTGATGGCGTCCGTGAGTCCCAGGTGTGCCGCCACCGGCACCCGGAAGGTCCCCGCTTCGTCCACGATGGCCCGGAGCAGCTGCGGCGTGATCCGGGTGTAGGTCTTGATGAAATCCACGCCGGCCAGGACCAGGGTGTCGACGGCGCGACGAGCCTCGTCTTCGCTCTCCACCTGTGCCGCGTCCTTGTAAGTCGCGGGCTTCCCGTCCAGCATGCTGCCGGCGATGTAGAGTCGCGGGGCGAGCATCCCGCCCAGGTTGACCCGGTCTCGGAGCGTGAGGATGGAGTCCCGCTGATTGTGGAGATCGCGAACGGTGGTGACGCCGAACGCCAGGTACCGCGGGAAGGTCCACCGGGCAGTATGCCCATGCGCGTCGATGAGGCCGGGGATGATCCATTGGCCGGAGACGTCCACCTCGACCGCGGTCTTGGGCAGCTGGAACTCGGCGTGCGGAACGATGTCCTCGATCCGGGTGCCGTGCACCAGGATGACCACGTCGTTGCGGGGCGCGCCGCCGGTCCCATCGATCAGGGTGGCTCCCACCAGCGCCACCCGATCCTTGGGCGTCGGCTTGCAGGCGGCCAGGACCAATGCCGCGCAGGTCAGCGCGTGCCAGGCTCTAGTCGGAAGAGGAATGGTCATGGAGGATCTTCCAACCATCGGGTCGCTGCTCCATTACCAGCGTGAATGGCCCACTCGCGGTGGTCTGGCCCCCGCGAAAGAGAACAAAGCGGGCCGTGACCAGGGCCAGCGTTGGACTCAGCGGACGAGCGTCGACCTCTTCGAACCGCAGACTGTCGCGGACCGCCCCGGGAGCGAACCTCGGCGCGTAATGCGCCCGAATGAAGTCCAGGCCTCGGTGGAGGTGTCCCTGCGCGAAGAAGGTGGGCAGGCTGTCCGGCGCGTAATCGCTGATGAAGCGCTCCAGGTCACCGCGATTCCAGTCCTGGGCCGAGCGATTCAACTGAGCGACGATCACACCGGTGAGTGCCTGGCGGTCGGGAAGCGAGGCACGGTCGGAACCGGCCTGTGTGCATGCCGCCAATACGGCTGCGAAAATGAGCCAGGGTCGCGTCATGCAGGTTCCGTCGCAGGGCAGGTCAAAGCTGAGCAGGGCCTGCGGTGGACGCAAGGCCTTGGTTGGCCCGCCGCCGCCGTCACACGCGGCGCCGAGCGTTGCCCCGAGCTGCTTTCAGGCCGATTGATGACGGGTCGCTGCGTCCTCGTCCGTGAGGGCAGCCCGAAGCCAGAAGAGCGCGGTCAGGAGAATCAGGGCCGTGAACGTCACGCTGGATCCCATCTCCATGCGTCCACCCATCGCGCCTCCCACCAGGTCATGAGCCGCGGTCAGACCCAAGGCGCCCGCCGCTACCAGCGCGACAAGGAGCTGGTGTCGAAGCCGCTTCGGAAATTCGGTTGCGCGGCAGGCCGCAAAGAGGACCGTGTAGGGGAACAACAGGGCGACGGCGTGATGCTTCCACGTCACGGTGCCGAAGAAACCCGCGACGATGAAGACCACGCCAAATTCGGTTGGCTGGACCCAGTCGGGGTCGGCCCGGTCATTCCGGAACAGGATCATGGCGATAACAGTCACTACGGCGATCGAGAGCAACCAGGCCATCTGGACGCTGGGTGCCCCGGACTTGGGGACGAGAACGGCCCCCGGCACCGAGAACGGGATGATCCCATGACCCAGGATCCGGTCCCACATCGCGAACACCGACTGATTGAACTTCCCGACGTCCCAGCCTCTGCCCACGACCGCGACCCAACTCGACAGGTATTGGACGTAGCGGTTCCATCCGAAGACGATCGCGGGACTCAGCGTGAGCAGTGCGGTCCACATGGTCGTCCAGGCGGCATTGCGCCATTGCCGACGCCAGATGAAGTAGGGAATGAAGAGGACCGGCGTCACTTTGAGGGCAGCGGCCGCGCCGAGGGAAAGCCCTCCGGGAACCGGGCGACCGGAACGCAGAAGGTAGAGGCCGGTCAGCGCGAGAGCGAAGATGATGAGGTCGACCTGCGAGTATTCGAAGACCGCGCTCACGAAGGCCCCGGCCAGAATCAGCGGTACGACGATCTCGGGCGATGTGATAGTCAGCGCCGTCGTCGACACACCAAGGGTGAACGGACGGTTGTAGACCATGCGGGCCAGGAGACCCAGCACGCCGACCAGTACGGCGTAGTTCAGGAGGAGCCAGGCCCCCTTGGCGAGGACCGGATTGGCCTTGGCCGAGGCGGCAAGGATGGCGCACAGAAAGCTGAAGACAGGAGGCCAGGTGTTAACGCCGGTCGGGGTGTCCGCGTAGATGTCCCGGCCCTCGAGAACCGCGTTGCCTACCTCGAGGTAATGGATGAAGTCCTCACTTCTCTTCAGCCAACTCACCAGGGCGGTCGCAGCCGCCAGGAGCAGCAGGACACGCAGACCGCGTTCCCAGCCCATGCGAGTGATCATCGCCGCCTCCTGGCTCCCGGGGGACTCCTGGGGACTGACAAACAAAGCGCCCCGGTTCCCCGGGGCGCTGATTGGTCACGCCTCATTCGATTAGCGGCGCTTCCGCGCGGACCTCTTCGCTTTGCGCACCGCCCGTTTCACTTTCCGCTTGACCCGGCGCACCACGCGGCGAACCTTCCGCTTCACGACTCTCTTCTTCCTCCGCGCCTTGACCTTCTTGGCCACCTTCTTGACGGCCTTGCGGACCTTTTTCGCCGGCGCCTTCGCGCGCGGGGCGGCGGAGGGTGTGGGCGAGACCGGAGTCGAGAAGGCAGGAGTCGGCTCGGGTTCGTGTGGCATCGGGGCGGGGTCCATCCAACCGGAACCGGACCAGCCCATCTCCATATTTCTCTCGGCCATCGTCGCTTCCTCCGGGGGGCAATCACGGCGCGACCCGCCGCTGGTATCGAGGCGCTGGCGCGCCTTCTGGTCTCGACCGAGGCTAAGATGTACTGCGTGCTTCGCGAATGTGCAAGACGGCGTCGCGCTCGCGCGACTCGAACCACAATGTGATGGCGGGCGATACCATCGGGCCCGTCACGACGCCGCGTGTCACGGTCGCCAACCACAGGCTAATACGTTGCCACACAACGAGTTAGAGAGGTAGATCGATGCTTCACCCGGTGGTATGGTGGACCGCACTCTCGTTGCTGCTGGCGCCCGGGGATCCACCGCGCGCCGACGACTCGCCCGCAGACGGCGACTCACTCTACGGCTTCTCCATCGAGCGAGGCTGGCTGCGAATGAAAGACGGCGTCCGTCTCGCCGTCACATACTGGCGGCCCAAAGCACGCGGAAACGAGTCGTTCCCCGTTCTGCTGGAATACCTGCCGTACCGAAAGGACGATTCGTTCTACCGGCGTGACTATCCGCTCTACGCGTACTTCGTCCGCCGGGGGTTTCTCATGGCGAAGGTCGACGTCCGGGGGACCGGCGGCTCGGAAGGCGCGCTTCCCGAGCGCGAATACTCCAGGGTCGAGCTCGATGATGGTGTCGAGATCATTCGGCAGCTGGCGCGGATCCCCGGATCCAGCGGGGCGGTGGGGATGTGGGGGATCTCCTGGGGTGGCTTCAACGCGCTCCAGGTCGCGATGCGGCGTCCGCTGGAGCTTCGCGCCATTCTCGCTCTGCACGCCTCGGACGATCTCTACCACGACGACGTGCGTTACATCGATGGCGGACTCCACATTGATCCCTACACGCTGCAGATCGACCACGAAAACGGATTGCCGCGCACCCCGGATTACGCCCTCGACTCGGCCTACTTTCGCAACCGCTTCAACGCTTATCCCTGGGTGCTCACCTATCTCAAACAGCCGGTAGACGGGGATTTCTGGCGCCAGTCGGCCCCGATCTCCAACTACGACGCGATCAAGGTTCCCTGTTACCTGATCGGCGGCTTGCTGGATGGCTATCGCGACACGCCGCTGCGGCTGCTGGAGCGCCTCCAGGGTCCGGTCAAGGTCGAGATCGGCCCCTGGAATCATGCCTGGCCCGATAACGGGACACCGGGCCCGAACTACGAGTGGCGGCAGCGGGCGGTGCGCTGGTGGAATCATTGGCTTCGGGGGGAAGACACGGGACTTCTGGACGAGCCGCCTTTCATCGTCTTCGTGCGGGACGGTCATGGTCCCGACGCGAACCTGGCCATGACCCCGGGCCACTGGAGGCAGGGGTCGTGGCCGCTCCCCGGGGCCACGACCGCCGGCTGGTTGCTGGCTCCCGGCCACCGGTTGTCGGCCGATTCCAGCGCCGCCGGGGTCGACAGTCTCCGTTACCTCTCGGGCTTCGGCACCGTAGGCGGAGACTGGTGGGGTGAGCCCACCGGCGACATGCGGGCCGATGACGCAGGGAGCCTGGTGTATGACGGCGAACCGCTCCGCGAGCCGATGGTGCTGATCGGCACGGCCCGCGTGAGCCTCCGAGTCTCCGCCAGCGGGCCCCTGGCCAATTGGACCGCGCGGCTGGAAGACGTCGCTCCCGATGGGCCGGTCTCGCTGGTCACCGGGGCGGCGATCAACGGTACCCAGCGGGAATCCACCCTGGCTCCCAAGCGGCTCGAGCCCGGCCGAGTCTACGACCTGGAGATTCCGCTCCACTTCACCACCTGGACTTTCCAGCCGGGTCACCGGATCCGCCTCGCCGTCTCCAACGCCCAGTTCCCCATGATCTGGCCGACGCCGTACCCGATGACCACTAGTCTTTGGCTGGGCACCGGCGCCACTCGACTGGAGCTTCCGGTGGTGACCGGAGATCCGGGGCCGCCCCCCGATCTCCCGGCTCCCGAGCCGCGCGAACACCGGCCCGACGCCCGAACCCTCGCGGGTGCGCCGCCCACCGTGAGCCGGGTGATCCTCGATCAGCTGGGGCGCACCACCGGGGTGGAGTACTCCGCCGGCGATCGCTTCACCATCGGCACTCGGCGCATCGACAACCAGGAGCGCGAGTACTACCAGACCAACGAAGTCGATCCGGCCGACTCCCGGTTCCTCGGCGAAGAGAGCCATCGGATCCAGCTGCCCAGCGGGCGCGTAACGCTCAAGACCACCATCGATATCCGCTCCGACTCCGCGGCCTTCCACGTGACGGTGACCCGCCGGATCTACCGGGACGATCGGCTCGTGCGAGAGCGCCGCTGGAAGGAATCGATTCCCCGGGAATTTCATTGACATTTCTGCGGGGCCTGACAACTTCCGAGAGTCGCCCGCACATGCGCCCTCTTTCCCGTGGTTTCTCCCGCCCCACCCTTCGCGCGACGCCTCTCGGGGTCGGGCGCTCCCTTCGCCTGCTCGCCGGGGGCGCCCTGCTCGTCCTTCTCGAGCTCATCGGTACCGCTCCCCTGGCGGCCCAGCAGAATGTGGTCGAGCTGGAAGTCCAGCAGGACTCCCTGGTCCTCAAAGTCGGTCAGCGGGCCGGGCTGAGCGTCCAGGCCTTCGACGACAAGGGGAACGTGGTGCTCGCGGTCAAGTATCGATCGTCCGACGAAGGCGTGATCCGGGTGGCGCCCAACGGCACGGTCACCGGGGTGCAGTCGGGCGTGGCCACCGTGGTGGTGCAGGCCGGCCGGAAATCGAAGAACGTCAAGGTGACCGTGATCGGGTCAGCCCCGCCCGATTCCGCCAAACGAACGGCACCGGCGGAAGCCGCTGCCGCGCCCCGCGGCCCTCCGGTCGCCAGCCTGTCGATCATACCCGCTTCGATCTACCTGTTGCCGGCGGAAAACCTTCGCGTGTTCGCTCGAGGAACCGGCGCCGACGGAGCCTCCGTGGGGGCGGTCAAGGTCACCTGGAAGTCGCTCCTCCCCGACGTGGTCGGGCTGGTGGACAGCACCGGTATGATCGTGGGCGTTTCCCCGGGTCAGGGCGTGCTGGCGGCCAGCGCGCCGGGAGGCGCCACCGCGACCGTGCCGGTGGTGGTGGCGCTCACCGAGTACGCTTTTACCGTCAATCAGCTGGTGCTCGCTCCGGAGCGCTCCGAGACCCTGCACGTGGTGGTGCCCGCGCAGCAGAACCGGGAGCTTCGGAACTCCGACCTCCAGTGGAAATCGAATGATCCCGACATCATCAGAATCGGGCCCAACGGCGTGGCCACCTCGGTGGCGCCGGGGAAGACCGAGATCGTGGCCAGCGGCTTTCTCCAGGAGCGCCACCTTCCGGTCATCGTCCACCGGCCCATTTCGACCTTCTTCCTGACCCCTGATCCGGGGGTACCGGTCCAGGTGCCGCTGCTCGCGACCCGGACCTTCACCGTGCGGGCGGAGGGGGCCGACTCGACGCCGGTGGCCGACGTCGTCTACGACTGGAGCATCGGGGACACCGCGGTCGCCAGCTTTGACGCCGCGACTCTCACGCTCCGAGCCAAACAGGTCGGCAATACCACGCTCAGTTTTGTGGTGAAGGGCTTCAAACCGGTCGGTTGGGCGATCCGGGTGGTGGCCGGTTCGGTGGGCCTGAGCCCCTCGCGGTTCTCGCTGAGCCCCGGCGCCAACAAGAAGATCGCCGCCACCCTCTCCGACAGCGCGGGGCGCACGATCGGCCCGGCCAGCGACGTGAAGTGGACCAGCAGCGCCCCCACCGTGGCCACCGTCGCCGATGACGGGACCGTACAGGCGGTCGGCCTGGGCGCCGCCAACATCACCGCCACCGTTCCCGGGGGGAAAACCGCGTCGGCGCAGGTCTTCATCGTCGGGGACCTCCTCGTCAGCTCGACCCGCCGAACCGGACGTCTGGGCCTCTATCACCTGCTCAAGGGTGCCCCCGGCGACTGGCACCCGCTGATCGTGGACGGGGCCACCAACATGCAGGGCGTCTTCTCTCCCGATCGTCAGGAGATCGCCTTCAGCTCCGAGCGGGGTGAACCCGGCAACCTCGACATTTATGTCGCCGACGCCAGCGGGCAGGATGTCCATCGCCTGACTACCGAGGCCGGACCCGACAACGGGGTCGCCTGGGCCCCCGACGCCAAAGAGCTGGTCTTCGGCTCGATGCGCTCCAAGACCAACCAGCTCTACGTCATCAACGTCGACGGGAGCGGCGTCCGTCCGTTGACCAGCTCTCCCGGTGGAAACTGGGACCCGACCATCTCGCCCGACGGCGCGAAGGTGGCCTTCACCTCCCGTCGCGACGGGAACGACGAGATCTACCTCGGCGATCTGGCGGGTGGCCCGCAGACCAACCTCACCCAGACCAAGGATCGCAACGAGACCTTTCCCCACTTCCTGCCCACCGGCGACCTCCTCTTCCTGGTGGAGCGAATCGACGGGAGTCCCCGCTTTCAGATCGTCCGGATGACGCTCGCTACCCGCGCCATCACGGCGGTGATCACCAGCGATAATCCGATCACCACGCTGGGGGTCTCCCGGGACGGAGAATCGGTCGCCTACGTCACCTCCCGGGTGACCGACAAGAGCACCGGAGCCCGGGAGTTCTCCCTCTTCCTCCAGCCCCTCACCGGCGGCTCCCCCGTCCTGGTGCCCCTGCAGCCGGGAGAGCGCATCGCGAGCGTGGAGTTTTGAAGGCGCTTACCCTGACTGCGCCGGGGAGTCTCGACGCCCTTCAGGTGCAGGATCTGCCTCCGCCACCGTCCCCGGGTCCCGATCAGGTCCTGCTCAGAGTGCGGGCGGTCGCCTTGAACCGCCTCGATCTCTTCGTGGTGGATGGCCTGCCCGGGATCACGCTCAAGTTCCCCCATGTGGTCTGCTCGGATGCCGCCGGCGTGGTCGAGGCGGTAGGCTCTGGCGTCAGCGGTCTCGAGTCGGGGCAACCCGTCCTGGTGAATCCCGGGATTTCCTGCTACGCCTGCGAGTATTGCTTGAGAGGCGATCATTCGCTCTGCCGCTCCTACGGCGTCCTGGGCGAGCACGTCCCCGGTTCCGCCGCCGAGCTGTTGCTGGTGCCGGCCAAGAACCTGGCCCCGGTCCCCTCGGGGATGCCCTGGGACCAGGCAGCGGCTTTCTCTCTCGCGACCATGACCGCCTGGCGGATGCTCGTCCACCGTGCGGCGCTGCGTGCCGGAGAAACGGTGGTGATCTGGGGGATCGGTGGCGGCGTTTCGCTGGCGGCGCTCCAGGTCGCGAAGCTCGCCGGAGCCCGGGCGATCGTCACCAGCTCTTCCGACGCCAAACTGGCCGCGGCGGCCGAGCTGGGAGCCGACATCGGGCTCAATCACGCCACGGCTAACGTGCCCCAAGAGGTGCGGCGCATCACCGGGGGTCGCGGCGCCGAGGTCGTGGTGGACAATGTGGGAGAGAAGACCTGGGCCGATTCGCTCCGGTGCCTGGGACGGGCCGGTCGGCTAGTCACCTGCGGGGCCACCACCGGACCCATGTGCGTCACCGATGTGCGGAAGCTGTTCTGGTACCAGTGGTCGATCCTCGGCTCGACCATGGGTGGGCACGAGGACTATCGGGAAGTCGTTCGGCTGGCGGCCATGGGCAAGCTCTGGCCCAAGGTGGACCGCGTCTTTCCGCTGGCCGAGGGGCGCGCGGCGTTCGAGCGCCTGCGCCAGGGGGCCCAACTGGGCAAGATCGTGATCGAGGTGAGCCGTGAGTGAGCTTTGGGATCGTCTCGTGGATGGCGCTGCGCAACTGGGGGCCGTGCTGCCGGCTCTGATCGCGGCGATCGCCATCCTGCTGACGGGCTATCTGCTGGCCCGCCAGCTGGAGCGTTGGGTGGACGGGCTTCTCAAACGGATGGACTTCAACCGGATGGCCGAGGCGGGCGGGCTGCGCGAAGCCGTGGGACGGGCCCAGTCTCAGTTGGATCCCGTACACGCGGTCGGCAAACTCCTGTTCTGGCTCACGATGCTGGTCGTGATCCTGCTGGCCAGCACCGCCCTCGGACTCGAGAACATCAACCGGATGTTCGGGGTGATGCTGGCCTTCATCCCGACCCTGATCGCCGGGATCGTCATCGTGATCCTCGGTATCATCGTGGGCGAGTTCGTGCGCGGGCTGATCGTGGCCTCGGCCGGGAGCGTGGCCGGGGTTCCCACCCTGGCCAAGATCGCCAAGGGCGCCGTGGTGCTGATTTCTGTGTTCATGGCGCTTCAGCAGATGGGCGTGGCCGAGGAAATCGTGACCGCGGCCTTTACCCTGATTCTCGGCGCCGTGGCCCTCGCGGCCGGCTTGGCCTTCGGATTGGGGAACCGGGAATTGGCCGGCGAGATCACCCGCCGCTGGTACGAGGAAGGAAGAAAGCCGGGAAAGACGGAGCCCCAGGCCAAGGAGCCACCCGCCGAACCCCCGATGCTCGACTGATTACTTCAGGGGAGATGGAACCGGGCGACCTGTTGCCTGCCGTCTCCTGAGCGGAGCGCCAGATAGACCGCGCCGTTGCCACCGAATCCGGCCACCGTCGCTCCGGCCGGCAGTTCCACCACCCGCAGCCGCTTGCCATCTCCGCCCATCACGTCGTAGACCGGGATGCTGTCGTCTACCAGACGGCTCCGCTGCAGCCAGACCTGGTGGTCGGGATTGCCTACCGCCAGCGCGAAGGGCGGCTTGAAATCGGCGAAGGGATACCGGATGTCGAGCGCGGTGGGTAGCCCGCTCCGGTGCGCCGCGTCCATGAAGCGATCCTTGTCTTCCTTGGTGACCCGGATCTTCTCGTAGGGCCAGGGCGTGCCGCGAGTCCAGGTCCCGTTGGGCGCGCGCCAGTCGAGGCTGTTGGTGGTGGCCCGGGCCACCCACATGGAGCCGTCCGGAGTGACGCCGAAGAGATCATTGGGCGAGAAGATCACGGCGACCTGCTTGATCTCTTCGCCGAACTTGCCCTGGCCGATCTGCGGGATGCGCAGGCGGGCCACCGTGTCCGCCGTGGAGTCTTCGCGCGGGAAGCGCAATACCGGCGCGCTGTCCACGTCATACTGGCGGCCCGGCTCGATGCCGCCCAGGACCGAGCGGTAGTCCGCCTTGTAGGCGTACCCGAGGGTGTCGTAGTTGAGGGGCGGGTTGGTCCCACCCAGGGGCCACATCCGGAGCGCGGTGAGAAATCTTCCCTGTTCGCTCCAGAGGCTGGTCCGCTCCAGCGCGTAGTCGACCAGGCCGATGGTGTCGCCCCGGAAGCGGAGCACGTGGCCGGGCAATTTGTATTTCCCGGGGGCCGCGTCGCCGCGGAGGAGCGAATCGCTCTGTACCCCGATGGTGTCCACCCGCCCGCTGAAATTCACGAACAGGAAGCGGCGCTCCCGGAGATCGGTCAGGGCCAGGCGCCCGTCGCGAAGCTCGACCACGTTGCTCACCTGGCCGAAACTCCCCGGCAGGACGGCATCAGGCTTCGACAGCACCACCCGCGCCTCCTGGTCTCGATGGCTACAGGCCGCTGCCAGGAGCGCCAATACGCACAGGGTACCGAACCGCTTCATCTCCATCCTCCTCAAGCCGCCTCGATCATGGCGGAATCTGATATCTCAACAAACGGACCCCGTGTTCGTACGGTTCCGCCACCAGGACCATGCTGCTGCTGACCGCGATCACGTGGCCCAGTCCCGGGTGCTGCAGAATCCGGGACAACCGTCCGGTCCGATCCACCACCTGGTAGCTCCGAACCGAATCTCCGATGGCGCGACTCTTTTCCAGCCAGACCTTCCCGTCGGGCGCGGTGCGCGCCGCCTCGAACGGCGGCTTGACCAGCGCAAAGGGGACTTTTTCCGCCGGGCCCCGAAGCTCAGGAGGAAACCGGTTCAGGAAGATCTCGCGGTCCTGCTGGGAAACCGTGAGTGCGCGGTCGGGAAGCGGGACACCCCGGCTGACCGTCCCCGCCCTCGCGATCCAATCCACCCGGTTCTGGTACACCCGGGCGACCCAGACGGTCCCGTCGGAGAGCACCCCCCAGCGGTCGACGCCACTCAGAACCCGCCGTTCATAGCGTGGCCCCACATCCGAGGTGACCAGGGCCAGCTCCGGCGGGGCCAGCCGAGCCACGGTGTCGATCCGCGAGAGATCGGGACTGCCGCGGAGCACCGCCGCCGAATCGCGATTTCCGCTCCCATCGGGCCCCGGCAGCGGGCCCAGCTCCAGATACAACCACCCTTGAGCGTCCCGGGCCCGGGGCTGCACCCCGCGAAGCCCCGCGGGGACCGGAACCTTCCCCACCGGCTTGAGATCGAGGGACAGGATCGTCGCTCTGCCCAGACCCCAATCGTCGACGAAGAGGGAGTCTCCCGCCCGGAACACTCCGTAGGACTGACGATAGATCTCCGCGCCACGCACTTTGCGCGGCAGCTCGGTGGCGCGGCGGGCGCCGGCCCTGAAGTCCGCCAGCAGCAGCACCCCTTCCCCCGGTGCCACGGCCAGCCACCGATCATCCGAGAGCCAGGCCGCCTCGGGGATCTCCGCATACGGAGTGGCGATAGTGTCGGCGGTCGGTCTCAGGTCCACCGGAGGAACCGTGGGCTGAGGCCGGCCGCAGGCAACCGCCAACGGGACCGCCACCAGGGCGGCTTGAAGAAGCCGGCTCATGGGGGGACGAATGATAACCTGAAGCGGCGGGGACGTCAGGCGGGCCCTGCAAGGAGTGGAAGACTCGGGGCCGGAGCCTTCCTGCTTCGACTAACGGCGGACCAGGAGCTCCTCAAAGAGATCCAGCGCGCGCGGGTCGTTCGATTGCCCCAGCCAGAACAGGGCGTCCCGGCGGATCTCGGGATCCCGATCGGTGCGCGCCAGGCGGATCAGGATAGGGACTCCCTCGCTCTGCGGACGCTGCGAGAGTGCAAACACCGCCTGGCTCCGAATGTCACGATCGCCCTTCGCGTCGGTGGCCAGCGAGTCGAGGCCCCGGGTCGCCGCCTCACCGGCGGCCTGGCCGACCCAGAAGATTGCCTGGTTGCGCGTGTCGCGGGGGAGCTCCGTCTTCCGCGCCAGGCGGAGCAGATCGGGCCAGACCACGACGCTATCGGCTAACACGGCGGGAAAGACCGCATTGGCCCCCGCATCGGGATTGGATTCCGCGAGATCGATCAGGTAGTGCACCGCGCTGGCCGTGGAGACGAGGCCCAGGTCGAGGTCGTCACGTCCCAGCCCTCCCTTGCCGCCGACCTGCGTTTCCACCTCGGTGACCCGGTGACGCCGGACCGTGAGGGTCACCCGGACCGGGCCCGCGTCACAGGGGCAAGGGTCGCGGTCGTCGTCGTAGGTCGAGAAACTGTGTTTCGAGATCCACATCCCGTGCTTGCCATTGCGAATCACCGAGCGGCCGTCTCCGCAGACGCCGGGTCGCGCCGCGAAACTGAATTGCACCTCCGCATCGGGCGCCGCGGCCACGCGGGCGGCGATGCTCTGGGCCGGGAGCCCGGCCGGGGCCGCCACCAACCCGCAGGCGAGAATCAGCTCTTCGCGTCGCATCACTGCTCCAGGATATCCTGCAGCAGCTGCGATACCCGGGGGTCGTGCGACTGGGAGACCCAGAACAGCGCCTTCTTCCGCATCTCCCGATCGGGGTCGGTCTTGGCGATGTCGATCAGCTTGTCCACCGCGGCCTTTTCGTTCCGCTGCGAGAGCGCGAAAATCAGCTGCTCCTTCATCTCGGCGTCCTTCAGGCGGCCATAGAGGCCGGTCAGCTCCTCGATCGAGACACCACTCTGCCCCGCCCAGAACAGGGCCTTCTTCCGCATCTCGATGTCTTCCGTCCCGTCCTGAGCCACGTCCAGGAGCCAGCGACCGGAGTCGGGGTCCCGCGTTTGGGAGAGCGAGAAGAGGATCTTCTCTCTGACTTGATCGCTCTTGGCGCGCTTGAAGAGTCCCCGGAGAAATTCCACGTTGTCCTTGCCGCCTTGCTGGCCCAGCCAGAACACCGCCTCCTCCTGCACGTCCTCACTGACGTCGGTCCGCTGGGCGTAGGAGCGGAGGGCCTGTCCCGCTTTGGGGCTTCCGGTCTGAGACAGCGCGAACAGGGCCTTCTTCTGGATCTCTTCGTCCTTCGAGGCCTGGAGGATCGAATCCAGGGCGCTCACCGCCCGCTCGGTGCCCACCTGGGAGAGCCAGAACACCGACTGTTCCCGCACCTCGGCGTCGGGATCCGAGCGCGCCGCAGCGAGCAGGATGTTCTCGGTTTCATCGGTCTTCTTCTGGGAGACCAGGAAGACCGCCTTCCGCCGGAGACAGACGGAGGGTGGATCCCGCCGGGCCAGCACCTTCTTGAGGATCGGCATCGCGCGATCGGCATCCATCTGCAGCAGAGCGTTGAGGGCCGCGATGCGAGTGTCGTCCTCCTCATCACAATCCTCACTCGATACCCGAGAACCTGGCGGCGCGGGAGGCACGGGTAGAGTCGGTGGCACCGGAGGTACCGGCGGAGTCGGTGCAGTTGGGGGAGTGGGTGGGACCGGAGGGGTCGCCGCTTCGCCGGCTCGACGGGTGATGTCCTCGGCCGCACCCGCATCGCCGCGACGAGCCAACTCTCCCCGGATCCGGGTAGCCAGCGCGGCCGCGTCGCCTCGAGTCCCGGCCTTGGGATACGACTTCTGCTGCGTGTCCAGCGCCTTCTGCGCGGTCTTGAGATCCTCGGTGCCGCCCAGTCTGTAGAGCGCGAAGGCCTGCCAGTAGAGCGCGTCCCCGGCATAGACCGACTTGGGATAACGCTTGACGATCTGGCCGAACAGATCCGCCGACCGCCGATAGTTGTTCTTGTTGAGCGTCTCGCGCGCCGCCTTGTACAGGCTGTCGGCCGGATCCTTCTGGGCCCAGGGGGCCGGGGGATCGGTGTCGCGGTCTCCGATGGACACTTGCACCTGGGCCTGGCCGGCTCCCACCGCCAGCGCCGCCGTCATCGCGGCGATCCCCATCAACCACGCGAATCGAGGCATCAGCTCTTCTCCTGTACGGGGCCGGGCCCGCCGCCGGCCGGAATCGCCGACCGCAGCCGGGGCAGCAGCCCACGCTGGTTCAGACCGTCGGTAATCAGATCCGGTTTGCCGCTCTTCCCTTCGGCCGCGAGCTGATTGATCTGGGCCAGAATCAGCTCGAGGTCCTCCAGCAGCAGGCGAAGCTGGGGGTCGGTCAGTTGGGGCGAATCGAGGAGCAGGCGGGTGTTCATCAACAGATCACCCGCAGTCGCCGAGAACCGGGCCGCGGCCTTCTCCGTGGAGCCCTCGCGGCGGAACCCGGTCAGGAACGCCTCGGTCCGGCTCAGGTGCTGGGTTGCGGCCAGGGTCAGGGCCAGGTCGGAGGGCGGCCGCACCGCGGCCGGTTCCGGTCCCACTCCCTGATTCCCGGACTTGACCGAGAGCCGGCCGATGGCGATGCCGAGGAGCAGCAGCGCCGCGATGGCGGCAGGCCACGCCAGCCAGCGGACCGGCGGACGGCCCGCGGGGCGAATGGTGGGCCGATCCCCGTCTCGGTTGGCTCGACGCCCCTCTTGTACTCGGGCCCAGATCTGCTCGCGCGGAGTCTCGGGCGGCTGGTTGTAGTCGGCGGCCGCGCCCTTCAGGAACTCCTCGAACCGGTCTTCGCTCACTGGATCCATTCTCCCGCGAACTCCGCCAGAGCCTCACGCAGCCGACCGCGGGCCCTGGAGAGTTGTGCCTTGGAGGTTCCGATTTCGACGCCCAGCGAGACGGCGATCTCCTCGTGGGTGTACCCCTCCACGTCGTGCATCACGAACACCGCGCGGTACCGTTCGGGGAGCGCATCGATCGCTTCGCGGAGCCGCCGCTTCAGATCCGGCTCGGCCTGTCTCCCACCCGATCGCACTCCCTCGCCCAGCTCCAGATCGGTCTCCCGTTGTCTGAACCGCTTGAGCTTGCGGAGTCCGTTCAGTACCACCGAAGTGGCCACGGCGCTCAGCCAGGTCGAGAAGGCCGATTCCCCTCGAAAGTCGCCCAGTCTGGAGAAGGCCCGAACAAACGCCTCCTGAGTGAAGTCTTCGGCCAGGTGGGCATCTCCCGCCAACCGAAACGCCAGGCGATAGACCCGGTCCACGTGGGCGTCGTACAAGGCACGCTCCGCGACGGAGTCGCCGGCCAGAACTCGGGCGATCAGGTCTCGGTCGTCCACCGGGCTCCGGAGCGCAGGGTTCGTGTGACGTCCGCACCCCTAGACACGGGGGTGGGAGAAAGGGTTGCGTGAAGTGGCAGGCAACCTTTTTGGGGTAAGTGGCATCAATATGCTTCGCAGGACGAGGCAACCCCAGACCAGGCGGACACCATGACGGTAGCGATGTGTCTTGGCGATGAGGATGGCTTGGAGCTCAAGGACGAGCACGGCCGGGTGATCGGCCGCGTCTATCATTCGACCAGCGTGGCCCCGGTGGGACCCGGGCAGGGAGCGGTGTATCTCGCTCGTACGGCCGCCGGTTCAGGTGCCCAGACCCGACCGGCAGCCTGCGTCTTAGCGCTTTCTGAACGGCCTGCGGCTGGTGCGTGGGAGAGGCCCGGTTAAGTTTGCCCGGACCCGTCTCCGGACCGCCAACTGAGCCCGCGCGCACTCCTCCATACCACCCTGTTGGTCTCATTCCTCGGCGCCCCAGCCTCCCTGGCGGCCCAGGACAGCACGCGAAGTCTTTCCTGGCGGACGCAATTCACGCTCTACGCCGATAACACTGAGTTCTTCAATCCGTACCGCGCGGGAGAAACCCTGCTCGGCGGGAATTTCTGGTCCTGGCTCAACTTCGGGATCACTCCACACTCGACGGTGCGGGCCGGGCTCTTCTTCGATCATCGGAGCGGCGACGACAAGTTCGCGACCCAGATCCTCCCGGTCATCTCCTATCGGTACACCACTGATCACGACCTCGGCGTCCTCGGCACCCTGGAGACGGTGCGCCGCCACGGCTACCTGGCGCCGCTCGAGGTACTCCAGCTCGACATCACCCGGCCGGTGGAGTACGGCGGACAGTGGATCACCCGCCGCAAGCATTTCGACGGGGAGGTCTACATCAACTGGCAGGTCCTCAACACGCCCAGCAGCCGCGAGGTCTTCGACTACGGCTGGTTGCTCACGGCCAAGCCGGTTCCCTGGGCCCAGCTGAACTGGCAGACGCACGGGCTCCATCGCGGAGGCCAGCTGTTCGACATCGGGCCGGTCCGGAACAACTATGCCAATGGCCTGGGCCTCCGGCTCGAGTTCCCGGTGCCCACCGTGAAGAGCGCCTATGTCTGGGGCTACAAGTTCTGGAGCTCCGGCAACGCCAGCTTGTCGATTCCGGACAGCGTCCTGCCCGGTGGCAATGGACACGGGACCTATTTGCAGACCGGGATCCGGCCGGCCGGCTTCGACATCTACGGGATCTGGTGGTGGGGGAACAAGTATCTGGCTAACGAAGGAGACCCCAATTACAACTCGATCGGTCGGGACACCGTCTTCAAGGCGGATCGCTTCTATTTCGAGCTGGGCTTCCTCAAGCATCTGGTGACCAAGTCGGGCATCGGCACCGACTTCGAGCTCCGCTTCCATCAGATCGACCATCGCAAGAGCATCGCCATCGACAACAGCACCTGGGAGTATTCCTACCGCATCATGGTCCGGGTGCCGTTCGATCTCCTGCTCTGGAAGGAGAAGAAGCCCTCCGAGGCTCGCAAGGAAGGGGACCAGGAGCCGGGCCCACCCTAACCCTCGGGGCTTCCGGCCGATAGTTTATAGCCTGCGGGGGGCTCGGCCGAGCTGCCCCACTCCTACATAATTCGGAACCTGGAGCTCGCCATGCGTCCTCGACTCTTCGCCGTCGCCGCAGTCTGCTGTTGTCTCCCAGTCACGGTTGGCGCCCAGATCCCCAAGATCAAGACGCCGAAAGTCAATGTGCCGGGCCAGAACAAGGAGCAGCAGACCGCCCCGGCCAAGCCCAAGTGCGACATCTCCACCGTGGTGATCTCCAACGAGGTGGTCACTCGTTACCTGAAGGCGCTGGACGCTCGGGACGCCGAGATCCGCTCCATCGCCAAGGAGAACTCAGCGATGGGTCGCTACTACGCCGCGATGTTCAAGCAACAGGACGAGAAGCGCCGGTGGAACGACTTCCAGGCCGGCGTCGGCCCCGACTACGTTCGCGAGCAGGAGGCGTTCAAGAAGGCCAAGACTGATGTCAACGCCTACAGGACGGTGGTCGAGATCGAGCAGAGCGTAAGACCCAGCGATACCAAGTTGCCGGAGACCTCCTTCGAGGACCAGAAGACGGCCAACGATCGGATCGACGCGGCGATGCGCAAAGCCGGGAACTTCGAGGACTGCGATTGGGCTGGCGTGAATGATGTGGTGCCGGCGGTGACCTATGCCATCAGCGAGAATCCCAACCTCAAGCCGGCCGATGTCCATGTCGGTCGGTCCACAGGGGTCTCGGCGGATGAGTTGGCGGCGGTGCGAGCCAAGCGGATGGACCTCGCCAAGGGGCTCGGCATTGCCTACAAATCGGATTCCGTAGCAACGGCCGAGAAGAGTGGCAGGGCCACCAAGCGGATCGAGGTCGGTACCGACCCGATGGCGGCGTACAACCTCTGTACCCAGATCGAGACGAAGTCGTCCCTGGACTACATCGCGCAACATCAGGCCGAGATCGATGCGGCCCAGAAGACCGGCGACTACCAGAAGGTGGCGGAAATCTCCGCCAAGGCGAACGAAGGCATGGTGGTCGCCAACACCAAGTGTCAGCCACTGATGCCGCACTGAGATGAAAGCCCTGCAGTTTCTCGCCGTCGGTCTGGCCCTGGGGTGGGGTGACCACCCGACGGGGAGCCTTGGGGTGCGGACCGAGGCGGGTTGGGTCACCTGGTGGGAGGCCGATCGGGCACCCGCTCAGTGGACCGCTCCCGACCCGGTGGTCAATTCCGCTCTGCGCTGGCGACGCGGCGCTACCGGTGTCGAGTGGGCGGAGCTGGAGCTCAACGGGAGCGGTGAGGCCTGGCGGACCCGCACTGTGATCGTCCGGATCGATCCCCGCCTGGTCAAGCTGCGTCTCGCCAACGGAGTGGCTCCCGGTGGATCGCTCGCGGTCTGGAGTGTGGACGAGGCCCCCGACGAGGCGGTGGTCAGCCTCAACGCCGGCCAGTTCGCCGGGGGCGCGGTCTGGGGCTGGGTGGTGCACGAAGGAGTCGAGTACCGCCCCCCGGGCCGGGGTCCCCTGGCTGCGGCGGTCATCATCGAGGCCGATGGCAGCGTCCGCCTGGCCGACGACGCCGAGGTGGCGAGGCGGCGGGTCGACGGGGAGCCCGATCACCCGGTCGGCGTGGTCGAGGCCTTTCAGTCGTACCCGCTCCTGCTCGAGGGAGATGGGCGAGTCCCCAGCGTCCTGCTCGAGGGGAGCCCCGACATCGATCTGGGTCACCGCGATGCCCGCCTGGCCCTGGGGGCGCTGGCGGATGGCCGGCTGGTGGTGGCCCTGACCCGCTTCGACGCGCTAGGGCCCGCCTTCGGCGGCGTGCCTTTCGGTCTCACGATTCCGGAAATCTCCGCCGTGATGGGCGCCTTGGGATGCCGCTGGGCGGTGGCACTGGACGGCGGGGTCTCCGCTCAACTCGCGCTCCGGGATTCGGCCGGCACCTTCCAGGCGTGGCACGGTCTTCGTCGCGTGCCCCTGGCCCTGATCGCCACTCCCCAGAACTGATTCGCCGTCCCCTCTTTCGAGTTAGTCGGACGGACTTCCGCAGGGCTGCTCGCGCCCGGCGGCTACCGCGTTTTACTGCTCCCACCCATCAGCCAATTGGTTATTCGGATCAACGGAACCGATCTAGCTTGATGCCCGGAGAACGGGTGGCGCCTCGGTGCCTGACACTCTTGGCTGGGGGTTCGCCTCTCTCAGTGATGTGCAGCCAGGAGCGTTTCGGGCCTCTAGTTTAGTGGCAGAACGCTTGACTGCGGATCAAGAAGCATCGGTTCGATTCCGTTGGGGTCCACCGTTCCAGGTTGTGCCCAATATTTGTTGCGGTGTGTCGTCCGGAGTAGTAGGTTCTTACGTGCCTGGCGGTAACTGGGCCTCGCAAGCCTGCGCTGGAATCGGCGCAAAGGAGCCCTCAGGCGTAAACGGTGGACCCTATGGGGCCCGAATGGCCCCCTCGAGAACGAGGGGGCCATTCTAGTTTTGAGGAACCGAGACGTCGGTCATTTCGAGCCTCGCCGGCCCCGATAACGACCACCGCAACGTCATTCAGATCAATAGGTTAGACGCGCTCTCCCGGCTTGCCGCGCCGAGGGCGACCCGGCTATACTTCTACGTTCTGCAGCACGACTTGTCGTCACCCCCACCAGGCCCGGCATGACCGCACCTAATTCGCGCGAACGGATCCTCCCGAGGCTCATCGAAGAGGAGATGCAGCAGTCGTTCATCAACTATTCGATGAGCGTGATCGTGTCGCGCGCGCTGCCCGACGCGCGCGACGGGCTCAAGCCGGTGCACCGGCGGATTCTCTATGCCATGAACGAGCTGGGCCTGGTCCCCGGGCGCCCCTACAAGAAGGCCGCGACCGTGGTGGGCGACGTGCTGGGCAAGTATCACCCGCACGGCGACGGGTCGGTCTACGACGCGCTGGTGCGCATGGTGCAGGACTTCTCGCTGCGCTATCCGCTGGTGGACGGGCAGGGGAATTTCGGCTCGGTGGACGGCGATCCGCCGGCGGCGTACCGCTACACCGAGGCCCGCCTGACGACGGTCGCGATGGCGATGCTGGAAGACATCGAGAAGAACACGGTGGACTTCCAGGCCAACTTCGACGACCGGCTGCGCGAGCCCACCGTGCTCCCGGCCAAGATCCCCAACCTGCTGGTCAACGGGTCGAGCGGGATCGCGGTCGGCATGGCCACCAACATTCCGCCCCACAACCTGAAAGAGGTCGCCAAGGCGGTCGAGGTCCTGATCGACAATCCGGACGCGACCATCGCGGAGCTCCGGAAGCACATCCAGGGCCCCGACTTCCCCACCGGCGCGTACATCTACGGCCGGGAGGGGCTGCAGGGGGCCTACGAGGACGGCAAGGGCCGGGTGGTGATGCGGGCGCGGGCCTTGATCGAGGAGCGGGAATCGAGCGGCAAGTCGCAGATCGTGGTGACCGAGATCCCCTACCAGGTCAACAAGGAAAATCTGGTCGCCGCCATCGCCGAGCTGGCGCTCGCGAAGAAGATCGAGGGGATCACCGGGGTCCGGGACGAGTCTGACAAGGACGGCATGCGGATCGTGGTGGAGCTCAAGCGGGACTGCCTGCCCAACGTGGTCCTGAACCAGCTCTACAAGCACACCGCCATGCAGTCCACCTTCGGTGTGATCATGCTGGCGCTCGACAAGGGCGTGCCGAAGGTGATGAACCTGAAGCAGCTGCTCCAGATCTGGATCGACCACCGGCACGAGATGGTGGTCCGGCGCACCCAGTTCGACCTCGACGCGGCCCAGGCCCGGGAGCACATCCTCGAGGGCCTCAAGATCGCGGTGGACAACATCGACGAGGTGGTCGAGGTCATCAAGAAGTCGAAGGACGTACCCGACGCCGATGCCCGCCTCCGCAAGCGGTTCAAGCTCTCGGAAAAGCAGAGCGAGGCCATCCTCAACATGCGCCTGGCCCGGCTCACCGGTCTCGAGATCGAGAAGCTGGAGGCCGAGCTCAAGGAGGTACGGGCCACGATCAAGAGTCTCAAGGCGATCCTGGCCTCCAAGCCCAAGCGGCTCGCCATCCTCAAGGAGGAGATGGCGGAGATCGCCGCCCAGTTCGGCGACGAGCGCCGGACCGAGATCGTGGCCGACCAGAGCACCTTTTCGGTGGAGGACCTCATCGCCGAAGAGGACATGGTCATCACCATCTCCCATACCGGCTACATCAAGCGGATCGCGGTTTCCACCTATCGGCGCCAGCGCCGGGGTGGACGCGGCCTCAACGGGATGGGGACCAAGGAAGACGACTGGGTCGAGCATCTTTTCATCGCGAGCACCCACGACTACCTGATGTTCTTCACCAACACCGGGCAGGTCTACTGGCTCAAGGTCCACGAGATCCCGCAGGGCGGGCGGGCCAGCCGGGGGAAGCCGGTGGTGAACTGCATCGCGATCAAGCCCGATGAGGCGGTCGCGGCGACGGTGGCGGTACGGGACTTCTCGGACGACAAGTGGCTGATCTTCGCCACCCGGCTGGGGACGGTGAAGAAGACGGTGCTCTCCGCCTACGGCAACGTGCGTTCCACCGGGATCAACGCGATCAATATCGACAAGGGCGACGAGCTGATCGACGTCCAGGTCTGCGATTCCAACAGCGACATCATCCTGGCCACCGCCGACGGGATGAGCATCCGGTTCCAGCAGGGCGACGTCCGGGAAATGGGCCGGGTGGCCGCCGGTGTGAAGGGGATCGAGCTGGAGAAGGGCGACCAGGTGATCGGGATGGTCGTGGTGCGCCGGGATGCGACGCTGCTGGTCGTGAGCGAGAAGGGCTACGGCAAGCGGTCCGAGCTCTCCGACTACCGGGTGCAGCACCGGGGCGGGAAGGGCATCATCACGCTCAAGAAGACCGACAAGACCGGGGTCATGGTGGCGCTCAAGGAAGTGCAGCCCGCCGACGAGCTGATGATGATCACCCGCCATGGCGTGATCATCCGGCTGCCGGTCGACGGCATCCGGGTCATCGGCCGCAATACCCAGGGAGTCCGGGTCATGAACCTCGACGCCGGCGACACGGTGGTGGACGTGGCGCGGGTGGTGAACGAGGACGAGGGCGGGCCCGAGGACGCGCCCGATGTGGAGCCCACGCCCACGGCGGCGGAGGAGTGATTTCTGCTTGCCAAAGCCGTAGGGCGCCTGTAGCTTCGCGCCCAATCCCTGGCGAGACGCGCGGCGTGCCGTGACCGGCGCGACCGTACCGTTGGAGGCCATTCGGGACGCCGCTCGACGCCTGCGGGGTGTCGCGGTCGCCACCCCGCTGGTCGAGGTCCCGAGCCTGAGCGCGCGGCTCGGCGTGCCGGTCCGCCTGAAGGCCGAGCACCTGCAACCCATCGGCGCCTTCAAGATCCGCGGGGCCTTCAACGCCATCGCGCGGCTGGAACCGGCGGAGCGGGCCCGCGGCGTGGTGACCCACTCCAGCGGCAATCATGGACAGGCCGTGGCCTACGCGGCTCGGCAATTGGGCGTGCGGGCCGTCGTCGTCATGCCGGCTGGCGCGGCCCGAGTGAAGGTCGAGGGCGTCCGGCGCTACGGTGGTGAGGTCGTCTTCGTTCCGGTGCCGGCGGAGCGGGAAGCCAAGGCCGCGGCTCTGGCGGAGGCGGAAGGGCTGGTGCCCATCCCGCCCTATGAGAATCCCGACGTCATCGCGGGCCAGGCGACCTGTGGCCTCGAGATCCTGGACGCGTGGCCCCAAGTGGGAACCATCCTGGTCCCGGTCGGTGGAGGCGGGCTGATTGGAGGGATCGCCCGCGCGGTCAGCCTGGTCCGGCCCGAGGTCCAGGTGATCGGCGTCGAGCCCACCGGGGCCGCCAAGCTGAGTGCGGCGCTCGCGGCCGGGCAGCCCGTTCGCCTGAAGGAAACCGCCAGCCTGGCCGACGGGCTGCTCCCGCTCTCGGTGGGTCAACTTCCCTTTGCGCAGCTGCGCGGAGTGGTTCGCGAAGCGGTGGCGGTGACCGACGAGGAGTTGGCCGGCGCCGTGCGCTTCCTGCATGAGGAGGCCGGGCTTCGGGTCGAGCCCTCCGGCGCGGCCACCACGGCGGCCTTGCTCGCCGGCCGGGTCCGGCCGACCTCGCCGACCGTGGCCGTGGTGAGCGGGGGGAACGTGGACCCTGGACTCTTCGAGAGCCTGGTGCGCTGAATGAGCCTCGCCCCCAAGATCCTGGTCGCCGACGACGACCAGGCCCTGACCCGGACCCTCTCCTGGATCCTCAAGGAGAACGGGTACGAGGTGGTCAGCGTTCCCACCGGCGAACATCTCTTCGAACATCTTGCCACCGACCAATTCGATCTGCTCCTGCTCGACATCATGATGCCCCGGATCGACGGTCTCCAGCTACTGGAGCGGCTCAAGGCCGACCCCAGGCACAAGGACCTGCCAGTGCTCATGATCTCCTCGATGCCTCCCGAGGAGGCCACGGTCCGTTCGCTCGGACTGGGCGCCGCCGACTTCATCTCGAAACCGTTTCGGGTGCGGGAGCTGCTGGCTCGCGTCAAGGCGCACCTCCGGGTCGGTCGGGAGCTGAATCAGGCTCGGGCCGAGGCCCGCTCCCGGAGCGAGATGGTGGACATCCTCCAGGAAGTCACCGCCTCGCTCAAGCCCGACGAGATCTATCACATCCTGGTCCGTCGGGTGGCGCGCGGGCTCCGGATCTCCAAGTGCTCGCTGATCATCGCCAATCCGGGTGACGAGCATGGCGTGGTGGTAGCCGCCTACGAGAATCCGATGCTCCGAAACCTGCGGGTAGACATGCGCCGCTACCCCGAAGTGGTGCGCGCGCTGGAGACTCGGCAGGTGGTGCTGGTGCAGGACGTGCTCACCGATCCGCTGTTCCAGGATGCCCGGGCCGAGTGGGAAGCCGAGGGGCGGATGGTCCCGACCCGTTCGGTGATCGCGCTGCCGTTTACGCTCCGCGATCAGCCGGCCGGTATCTTCTTCATCCGGACCACGGCCGAGGACCCGCCGCTCAATCGGCAGGATGTGGAATTCGCGGAGCAGGTGATTCACGCCGCGGTGGCCGCGCTGGAAAAGGCCTACGATCTCGAGAACGCGGTGCTGGGGCAGGAGCAGATGCGGCAGCTGGCGGAGACCGATCCCCTCACCGAGACCTTCAACCGCCGGGCGCTGACCGAGAAGCTGCAGCAGGAAATCGAGCGGGCCAACCGATACGCCACCTTCCTCACGTGCCTGATGATCGACATCGACAACTTCAAGTTGATCAACGACACCTACGGACACCTGGTGGGAGACAACGTGCTGCGCCAGCTGGCCGGGATCTTCCGCCGGGAGCAGCGTGCGGTGGACATCGTGGCCCGCTACGGCGGCGAGGAATTCGTGATTCTGCTGCCGGAGACCGCCAACAGCGGCGCCCGGATCTTCGCCGAACGGATCCTGCGCCGGGTGGCGACCCACGATTTCGGCGACGCCAACCGGCCGGTACGGGCGACCATCAGCATCGGGATCGCCTCCTACCCCGACGATCGGGTCAGCGACGGCGAGGGACTGCTCAAGCTGGCCGACGCCAACCTGTACAAGGCCAAGATGGACGGCCGGAACCGGTTCCGCGATTGAGCAGCCGACGCTGCCCGCGCTGCGGGAAGGTCTACGCCGATCCGGCGCGCTTCTGCTCGTCGGACGGCACGCCCCTGGTCGAGGTCGGCGGCGCCAAGCCGCCTCCTGCAGAGGGGCCGAGCCATTCGTCGGTCGAGACCCGCACCCAGGTCCGCCGCGCGGCTGGGCCCCGTTCGGGCGATCGTGCCGGCAGCCTGGCCAACACCATGCTGGACCAGCGCTATCAGATCACCAAGCGCCTGGGCGAGGGCGGGATGTCCTACGTCTACCTCGCGAGAGAAGTGGGCACCGGCGAAACGGTCGCGATCAAGGTGCTGACCCCCAAGCTCAGCTCGGATCAGAACTCGGTCGAGCGCCTGCGCCGGGAGGCCGGGCTGGCCATGCGGCTGGATCACCCCAACGTCTGTCGCATTCTCCGCCTGGGTGAGACCGAGGACGGCATGATCTACCTGGTCATGCCCTATCTCGAGGGCGAATTGCTGAGCGACCGCGAGGTTCGGCAGGGCGCCTTCCCGCTCGACATCGGGATCCCGATCCTGATCCAGATCTGCAAGGGCCTTCAGCATGCGCATGATCTCCAGATCATTCATCGCGACCTCAAGCCCGAGAACGTGATGCTGGTTCCCGATTCGAAGGCTCCCGCCGGCGTTCGGGCGGTGGTGATGGACTTCGGGTTGGCCAAGGAGCGGCGACAGGAACCCGACGTCGCCAAGTTGACCGCGACCGGCATCGTGCTGGGCACCCCCGAGTTCATGAGTCCCGAGCAGATTCGCGGCAAGCCGCTGGACGGCCGGAGCGACGTCTACGCCCTGGCCATCCTGGGCTTCGAGATGTTCACCGGCCAGCTGCCCTTCCAGGGAAGGAACGCGCAGGAGATGATGATCGCGCGGCTGCGGGGGAAGCCCAAGGGCCTGCGCGAGGTCCGGTCCGAAATGCCGGCGCGGCTCGAAGCGGTGCTGCTCAAGGCGCTCTCGCTGGATCCGGCCGATCGCTACGCCACGGTCGGCGACTTCGGCGCCGCGCTCGAAGGCGCCGAAGAGAGCGGTGTGTTCGCCAAGCTGTTCCGGAAGTGATCGACTCCGCCACCCACTGACCTTCCGCTCGCCCTCGTCTTCGTGAAACGGTTCCCCGCCTTCGATCCCCCGGAGTACGTCCACTGGCGGCCCGACCCTCGGCTGGTGCGGGAGTACGCGGAGACGGTGAAGCGCGACCAGGCCCGCCGGGTCCTGATCGAGGGCCTCTCGCGGGACCAGCTGATGCTGCTCTACGCCCGCCTGATCCGCGCGCGGCTCCACGACATCACGCTCAAGCGATGGGTGCGCCAGGGAGTGATCTCCAAGGCCTGGCTGGGAACTGGTGAGGAGGCCACGACGGTCGGACCGGTCTTCGCGCTGGAGCCGGCGCTGGACTACGTCTCGCCCATGATTCGGAACCAGGCCGCCTGCTGCGACATGGGTATTCCGGTGAGCGACATGCTCCGCGCCTATCTGGCGACCGCCAATGGCCCCTCGGGCGGCCGAGACATCCATGTCGGCTCCATGGCGCACCACGTCGTGCCACCGGTCTCTCCCGTTGGCCAAATGGTTCCGGTCTGCCTGGGCATCGCGATGGCCGCCCGGCACCGGGGCGACAAGCTGGTGGCCCTCACCTGGATCGGGGATGGCACCACCAAAGCCGGCGTCTCCCACGAGGCTCTGAACTTTGCGGCGGTCCAGCGAGTGCCCGCCATTTTCATCATCCAAAACAACCAGGTGGCGTTGGGAACCCGACTCGAGCAACATCACGTCGCCCCGGGCTTCGAAGAGTGGCCCGCGGCCTACGGGATGGCGGGTTGGTCGTTCGACGGCAACCATGTGCTCGACGCCTACGCCGCGACGCGCTTGGCGGTGGACCGCTGCCGACGAGGCGAGGGTCCGGTGATGCTGGTGGCGGAGACCTTCCGCATGGGCGGGCACGCGACCCACGATGAGCGGGAGGCCCGTCAGACCTTCCCCGCCAGTTTGTTCGAGCGGTGGGGTCAGCGGGACCCGATCGGCCTCTACGAGGAATTTCTCAAGGAGCGCGGCATCCCGACCAACGCCCTGGAAGCGGTGGAGGATGCGATGACCGAGGAAGTGGAACAGGCCGCCGCCGAAGCCCTGGAGGACCGGGAGGAGCTGCCGGCCCCGGAGTCGGCGGTGATCGGCGTCTATGCCAGGAAACCCGGGGAGACGGCTCCCTCGTAAGCGGCGCGTCGCGCCGGAAGGAGACTGGACATGAAAGCAGGTTCTTCGGCCCGCCGGTACGCCGTGGCCGTGATGCTCGGGATTCTTGCCGGTGCCGGTGGCGGCTGGCTGTTGCGGGGAGAAGCGCCCAAACGGGCGATGGTGACCACCCATGGCGAATGGGTCCGCTTCAAGAATGCCAGCGGTGATTCCATTCGGGCCTACGTGGCCTATCCGGAGCGGAAAGACAAGGCGCCGGGGATCATCGTGATCCACGAGATCTTCGGGCTCACCGATTGGGAGCCCTCGGTCGCCGACCGCCTGGCCGCCGCCGGGTACGTCGCCGTGCTCCCGGATCTCCTCTCGTCCCGCTGGGGGGCCAGCCCGGCCGATCCCGACTCCGGCCGGAAGCTCACGGCGCTGCTGGTCCCGGACCAGGTCACCGCCGATCTCGACGCGGCCTACCAGTATCTCACTTCGCTACCGGCCGTCCGCTCGAGCGACATCGGGACCATCGGATTCTGTTGGGGCGGAGGTCAGAGTTTCCGCTACGCCACCAACAACCCCAAGCTCAAGGCCTCCGTGGTCTGCTACGGCGTGGCCCCCGACTCCGCCGATCTCCCCCGGATCAAGGCCTCGATCCTGGGCGTCTACGGCGAGAACGACGCACGGATCGACCAGAGTGTCCCCGGCGTTGATTCCGCGATGAAACGGCTGGGCAAGCGCTACCAGTACGATTTCTATCCCGGCACCGGCCACGGGTTCCTCAAGCCGGGCCGCCAGGGCTCCGACACCGATCAGCCGGAGAAGGCCTGGGCCAGGATCCTGGGCTTCTACCGCGATCGCCTGGGGAAGTGACCACATGATTCTCCACGTCATTCTGTTTCGCTTCAAGCCCGGCATCGACGCCGCGACCATCCAACGCACCGGCGAGGCGCTGCTCGCGATGAAGGCGGGAATCCCCGAGGTACGGAGAATCACCTGGGGGCCCAACCTGGCGCCCGGCGCCTCCGAGTGGCCCTATGTACTGACCGTCACGGTGGACGACATGGCCGCGGTGCAGCGCTACCTCGACCACCCGGTCCACGTCGAGACCATCGCCAACCACGTGGCGCCGATTCGGGACGGGCGCCTCGCGATCGACATCGAGCTCTGATGCTTCCTGCTTTGCTGCTGGCCCTCCAGGGCCCTCCGCTCGACCTCCGAGCGGACACCGCACGGCCGCGGAACGACGCCCTCCATCACGACATCACCGTGGTGCTGCCCGATTCGGGGCAACACATCCTGGGCCAGGTGCAGACCACCTGGTTGCTGCGCTCCTCGGAGCCGGTGGACGTTCCGCTCGATACCGCCTTCCGGGTGGTCCGGGTGCTGACCGACGGAGAGGGCGAGCATCGGATGGACCGGATCACCTTCGCGGTCGACAAGTCGGGTGGGGTGTACATCCCCCACAAGCGCCAGGCGGGCGACACCCTCGTCACCAGCATCCGGTATCTCGGCGAAGTCCACGATGGGCTGGTGATCCGGACCGATTCGGCCACCGGGCGTCGGACCATCTTCGCCGACGACTGGCCCGACCGGGCCCACAAGTGGCTGCCGCTCGAGGATCATCCCAGCGACAAGGCCACCGTGTCCTTCCGGATCGAGGCGCCTCCCGGCATGCAGGTGATCGCCAACGGGACGCTCAAGCGGGTGGACACGCTGGCCTACGGGCGGAGAGTCTGGTTCTTCGAGCAACGACAACGGATCCCACCCTATGGGATCGTGCTCGGCGCGGGCACCTTTGCCACGACGCCGCTCCCCGACGCCGCCTGCGCGGTCAAGTGCGTACCCCTAGCCGTGGTGACCTATCCGGAGGATTCGGCCTGGGCGGTGAACGGCCCCTTCCGGCGCGCGGGAGACATGGTGGACTTCTTGACCAACCTGGTGGGGCCCTTCCCCTATGATCGGCTGTCCCACGTGGAGTCGACCACCATCTTCGGCGGCATGGAGAACCCGACCGCCATCTTCTACGACATGAAGGCCTACCGGGAACGACGTCTCTCCGAGGAGACCGTCGCCCATGAGACGGCCCATCAATGGTTCGGGGATGCGGTGACCGAGGACGACTGGCACCATCTCTGGTTGTCGGAGGGATTCGCCGACTACTTTGCCGCCCTCTGGGTCCGCCACGCCGAAGGAGACAGCGCCTTTCGCGGCCTGATGGGGCAGCATCGGACCAGGGTGATCGAGTCCGAAGCCACTCGTCGGCCAGTCCTGGATCCCGACGCAAAGGACCTGATGGGATTGCTCAACACCAACAACTATTCCCGGGGGGCCTGGGTCCTGCATTCGCTCCGGGGCCTGATCGGGGACTCGGCGTTCTTCGCCGGGATCCGGACCTGGTACGCCACCTATCGGGACTCGACCGCGCTCTCCTCCGACTTTGCCGCGGTCATGAGTAAGGCCGCCGGAACGGACCTGAGCTGGTTTTTCGTCCAGGAGCTGACCCAGCCGGGCTATCCCAGGCTGGATGTGCGCTGGCAGTGGAAGAAGAAGAAGCTCACACTCGATGTGGCCCAGACCCAAACCGACGGCGAGTACCGGATTCCCAATCTGACCATCTCGGTGGACGGGGTCCCGGTCAGCGTGCCGCTCAACGGGAAATCGACTTCGGCGGTGTTTGATGTGAAGCAGGCGCCGCAACGGGTGGTAGTGGACCCCGAGGGCTGGTGGCTGATGGAATCCACGGTCAGCGGTGGGAAGTAGGTGGCGGGGGACCCTCGAGTCCCCGCGGCTCCCTTGGCTGATAGTTCTGGCCGCGACCCTCGGCTGCCGCGGGTCGCTCTCTCCGCTCTCCAATCGTCTCGCGGTCGGACAAGAGGCCTACCTGGTCTTCGTGGCCACCGGAGAGGGTGGCGCGGGCGATCTCTTCGCCAGCTCAGCCGGCGGCGGAGCGGTCTATCCCATCTCCTACACCCGGGTCGACGAATCGGGGCCGACACTCTCCCCTGACGGGGTTTCTCTCGCTTTTATCCGCTCCCGGTCGACCGGCGACAGCCTTACCCACTCGGTCTGGGTCATGAACCTGCTGAGCGGCGCGGAGCGGGAGCTTCCACGGGCCGAGCCGGGCTCACGCCCAACTCATCTGGGCTGGTCCGGGGACGGGAAGACGATCTACGTCAGGACCGATCGGGGAATCGACGCGGTACACGCACCACCTGACGCGCCGGAGCCCAGGGCGCTCAGAGGAGATACGGCGGCCGCGGATTCCGCCCTGAGCGTCTGGGTAGGAGAGCCAGTGTTTGCAGGAGTGAGGCCGTGCCCGTCGGAGGAGGCGCTCTGCGTGTTTCCCGGTGCAGGCGCACCCCAGGCGATCGCACCCGGCAGTCATGATCCGGTGCGATGGGGCCGGGATTCTCTCGGCTACTTCGTCGGAGCCGATTTCTACGTGCGGCCCTTGGGACCGGGGGCGCAGCGGCGACTCACCTGGTCGCCACCGCCCGTACGGCCCCGAGAGCCGACCTACTTCAGCCCACCGGACGATTCACGATCGCGTCCCAGGCAGCCTCGATAGTCTGGCCGACCTGGGGTTGATCCACCGTCCATTCCTTCTGGCAGATCCGCTCGACGGCCAGTCCCACCAGCGCGAGCCAGACCGCGGCCCAGAGCTCGACCGGACCGTTGCGGACCATTCCGTCGGACTTGCCGGTGGCCAGGACCTGCTGCAGGCCGGCCCGAAACTCCCGGCCCGCCTCCCGGCTCTTCTCGTCGAGAAAGCGCTCGTCCCGGCTCAGCATCAGCATCCGGATCAGGGCGGGGTCCCGATCGGCCACTTCGCAGAGCTGATGGGCGATGTGCTGCAGCCGGTCGGGAGTCCGCAGGCGTTCAGCCTCGGAATCCTTGACCAGGCGAAGGGCCCACCGCTGCGCCCCGCGGTACACCTCGTTCAACAGGTGTTCCTTGCTGCTGAAATGGCGGTAGATCGTCCCTTCCGCCACTCCGGCTCGCTGTGCGATGGCGGGCGTCGTGGTGCCGAGAAAGCCCGACGTGGTGTACAGCTCGAGCGCCGCCCGGATCAGACGTTGACGGGTGGCCTCGCCGTCGCGGCGACGAGCGGGAGTAGCTGGTGAGACTGGCATGATCGCTGTAGTCAATCTAATTCAGGGCCCCTGCTCTCATACCCGCAGGCGGTCCTCCTCCTGGTTGAAATGTGAATCACCGGGTCTCGTCGGGATTCGGTCACCATCGGTCGAGACACCGGGTCCTACAACGCGCTCACGAACGACACGATGGCCGCCCGTTGGCGCGGGCTAAGCCGCATGAACCGGTCGCGCACGGTGGAGCCTTCTCCTCCGTGGCGCTGTACCGCCTCCTCGATGGTGGCGGACTCTCCGTCGTGCATGAACATGTCGAGGAACTGCATCCCCATGAGGGGCTGCGTCCGGAATTCCTGCGGCGTGGCGACGCCGTTGCAGATATCGGCTTCCTGATCGCCCATGTCGTGCAACAGCAGGTCGGTATAGGCGTTGATCCGCTTGAATTTGAGGGCCGCGTACCGGCTGGGGCCCGTCTCCAAAGTCGGCGTGTGGCAGGTGGCACAGCCGATCTGGGTGAACAACATCCGGCCGTATTTCCCTTCCTCGGTAAGCGGCAGCGGAGCCACCGGGGCCAGGAACCGCACGAAGGCGTCGGCCGCAAAGAGCGACTTGGGGCTCAGCTCCGGGTCCGGAGCCGGATCGACTCCCTTGGGCAACGGGGTCCCCGCCACCGTGCCTTCGACCGGATTGAGCGTATTGGTGATGCCCATCTCGTTGAAGAAGGCGCCCGCGTTGAATTCGTCGAGGGAGGACACCGCGGCCTTCCGGCCGAAACGGCCGACACTCCCGTTGGCCAGCACCGCCGCGCGGCCCCGAACCCCAAAGGGCCGACGGACCCGGGCCAATCCCTTGATGGTGTAGTCGCTCACCGCGTCGAGCAGCCCCAGTCCGAAGATCACTGGTGTGGTGCGGTGGCCGATCCCGGTGCCGCCGGCTGGCATGGGCTCCGAGGTGATGTGGAGAGCGTCCTGGAGAGCCGGGGTCGCGTGCTGCTGGACCACCGGGCCGCCGTTCGCGTCGAGCGTCTGACACACGGCGCCGGGATGATACGCGGTCGTGTGGATCTCCACCGAGTCACCGTAACCACCCAGGGTCGGATCGTTATGACACTCTGCGCAGGACGTGGAGTTGAAGAGCGGCCCCAGGCCGGTGGCCGGCGAGAACACGGTGGCGAAGACCGCCATCCCCTGGTTGAACAACCGCAGCTCGTCGGGCGCGAGATTGGGGACCGGGTCGCCCGGCTTGCCGGCGATGATCCGTTGGAACAGTTCCGAGGTCTGATCGTCCTGGATGATCGGCGCTTCCTCGGTGGGAGTCTTCTGGTCCGGGGTACAGGCGGTAGTGACGGCGAACAACGTGAGCACGGCGGGTAATGATCGATGCATGTGGCCTCCTTTGAGGAAGCCTCGATCGTGCTCCAGGCTATGGGGGCGCCCTGGAGGATGAGTCACGGTCGAGCGCGGCACCGGAGAGCAAGCGCTCACTCGGCACCGGTTTCCTCTGACTTGCGTTCTCCAATTGGCCGAACGGCGGAGGTGAAGCTCGACGGATTCAGTGGGTGGAGGGCCCTGCCCGCCCAGGTCTGATCCACGAGTAACGCGACGAGATTTCAGTCACGGTGCTGCCGAGGTGGGGGGCAGCGCCCCGTTCATCACCAGGGCACCACAGTAGGGGCTCTAGTGAGATGGCGCTGAGACCTGGATCACACTTTCGGGCTTGTTTCCGGACGAAGTCGAGGGTGAGCGCTCCGCTGTACGAGAATTAGATAGCGTCTCGTCCTTGAGCACTCACTCGGCAGGAAACTGACTGGAAGGAAAAGATCAAAAGGGCCAGTTGGCGCCAGCGGAGAATTGAAATCCTTCGGGACCGCCCGCGAAGTTGAAGGTGATGATCGTGCTCCGGAGCAGCCGAATCGCCACGCCGCCACCACCGCCGAGCTTCATGTCCTCGGTGGTGATCTTGAAGGCTTCGTTCTCGAACACGCGGCCCGCGTCGGCGAAGATGAAAACGATCAGGGCGCCGAAATCTCCGGCGTTGATGATGTCCTGCCGCGCCTCCAGCCGGGCGGCCAGCACCCCTCGGCCCACATACCGTTGCGAGGGGAGACCACGGTTCGACTGCGCTCCGCCCAGCACCGGGATCTCGGCCTCCCAGATCGGGACCTCGAATCGCGCGTTCAAGGGAGGCGAGCCGTTCAGGTTGGATCCACCCACCCAGCCGGCGAGGACGGTACCCTCTGTAACCGGAATCGGAACCCAGCCGGCCACCACGCTCTCGTAACGCTGATAGCCGTCTCCCCCGCTCCCGGCAAAGGCCCCCGCCTCGGCGTAGATCCCGGATCGCGGGTCGTACTCGTTGTTCCGGCCATCGTAGACCAGGCGCACCCCGCCCCGCAGGTCCTGGTCGTTGACCGCATTGCCGTACTGGCTCCTGAACAGGGATGACCCCGAAACCGCCGTGAAGTAGCTGGGCAGATAGGCGCCGTTCACGGCCAGATAGAGTCGATGCACGATCTCCCGGGAAATCTCGGTCTGCACCCAGATGCGGGTTCGGCTGACGCGGTAGTAGTCGGAGGCGCTATCCTGGATCGCGTTGTCGATCTTGGTGCTGTTGCCGAGGCCGTAGTAGCCCAGCCGGCCCTGGCGGTAGATGCCGACCCGGCTGGCGAGCCGCCAATGGAGCCAGAGCGATGGCGCGTTGAAGGTGGTGGTGACCGCCCAGCTGCCATGGATTCCGACGCCACCGTCGACGTTCAGCACGCCGGCGAAGATGGAGCGATCCTCGTACTCCGCCCGCTTGAAGAGGGAGAAATGCCCGTACAACATCGGAAAATCGTTGGGAGCGCTGCTGATATAAGGAAAGTAGGAATCCTTCCAGGGCTGATCGTTGCCCTGAGCCCTGAGTGGGGCGACAGCGACGACCAGGCCGATCAGGACCACCCGGGCGATCCCGAGACGAGAAGGCATCGTAAGAATCATGAGCGAAGGGTAAGTGCGTCCGGGATTTAGGCCCATCGGGGGGCCATTGTCAACTTGCCGCCCACCGACCGGCCCCCTAGACTACCGCTGGCCTCTCGCCGATCTCCACGCGAACACCATCATGAGTCTCGACACGGAAGATCCGTACGCCCTCCTCCGGCTCGCGGTAAGCGGACTGCTGCTGGTGGCGACCGGATTCGCCCTGGTGCTGGGACTCACCGGGGTCGAGCCCCGGGCCCTGGTGCTGGCCGGGGTGTTCTGGGCGCTCTATGGGCTGATCATCGGCCTGATCGACGGGTTGCTCGAACCGGCCACCGACGCCCTGGTCACGGCCTTTCAGAACGTGGGGCTGACCCGGGCGGACGGCGGCTACTCGCAGGCGGAATCATTGGTGGCCCAGGGTCAGTATCCGGCGGCAGCCGACGCCTACCTCGAGCGGGTCACCGAGCAGGACGACGTCGAGGCGCTGGTCCGGCGGGCTCACTTGCTGGCCGGTCCGCTTGGCACCCCGGAACTGGCCGTGAGCGAGCTGGAGACTCGGCGCGCGGGGAAGCGCCTCCCTCCGGCCGACGATCTCCGGGTCGGACTGGCCCTGGCCGACATCTTCGAGCGCCGGCTCAACGATCCCGGCCGAGCCATGGTGGAGCTGCGACGTCTGATCGATGAGTATCCCACTTCGCGACGGGTCCGCCAGATGCGAAAGGTGCTCCGATCCCTCAAGCAGCAGCGGTTCGGCGAGGTGCAATGAGCGGTTTGAGGAAACGGCTAGGTGCCGGTGCACTGTGCGGGCTCGGCTTCGCACTGCTTTCGATTGTCATGGCCTCGGTTGCCTACCTGCTTAGTTCCGAAGCGGCCTGGGCCAGGCGCGGCTTCACCCTCGCCCAGATGATAGTGGTCCTTGCGACCGCGTTTCCGCTCGGTGGCATCCTGGCCGGCGCACTATTTCCGCTTACCAAGCGATCGATTGGAGCCTTCCTGGTTGGTACCGTGGCCTTGTTCCCAAGCACATTGGCCCTGTCATTCATGAGGGCACCTCGCACCCACTGGCTTCTGTTGGGGCTGATCGGAGGGCTCGTCGTGGCAGCGTTTGTCGGGGGTGGTGCGGCGCTGGTCATATGGCACAGCGAGCGTCGGGGGTAGTGGTCTATTCACATGTTGGCCTTATGACTAAGGTAAGTTGATTTTTCCAACAGGGTTTTGGTAGGCAAGTCATGACAAGACAGTCAGCCTATCAGTTGGCTTCCTCCATGATTGTGGGGGCCGGGCTAGGGCTCTGGACGTATATCCGATTTGTCCTTGGGAGCCCTCGCTTGCGAGAGGGGGTGATCTCGAGCCCGACTGGGGCGGCTCTCGTGGTCTTCGTCACAGTCTCAGTTTTTTCATGGTTCGGGATCAGGCTCTGGCGGAAATATTCTTTGCCTCCAGCGAACAGCCAGGATCATGTCGTTCGTTACATAGGGGGGCTAGTATTTGGTGGTCTGTTTGCGATTCTTTTCTCGCTCGAAACTGGCGCCCATCAAGCCGCACTTGAACAACCTGAAATGCCGTTTGTCGAGGCATTCTTGTATCACTCCTTATTCACGCTAGCGATTTCTGCTCCCATCGCCCTCTGGGGAGGAGCCAATATGTGGGGAGGGTGGATGGCTCGCTTCTTCGGAGTTCGCAAATGAGTTGTCTGCTCCGCTGGATGTGGGCGCGGGGAATGTGGATGGCCGGGTTCGGAAGCCCAAGTGATCTAACGTGGCTTACGCGATAAGGCCGGACGCGATCGGAGGATCGACTACAGCGGATACCCCAACGTCGCCCCCCAGCACCGTGACCAGCACCAACACCACCGGTACCAGCACCAGGAAGATCGCGAAGGTCACCCCCATGATGTCCCGGGCCCGGAGACCCAGCAGTCCCAGCACCGGGAGCATTCTAGATCTGACCACTGTCATTGAGGGCAAGCGCTTGTTGACAGTGGGAGGTACCCGATGTTTCGGGATTCGCTGAACTTGAATGTCTGATATCCCTTTGATCCAGTTTGTGCTCGCAGTCTACGGGCTATGGAGCCTGATCACCCTGGTTCGCGGCAAGCACAATGCCCATTCGTCCATCAATACATCAAGAGATCCGCGCGTGGCGCGCCTCAGATCGGCTAGGATCTGGTGTGCGGTGTCCCTCCTGGCGGCAGTTGTTGGGTTTTCTCCGTTCTACTTGTGGCAGCCACCATGGGCGCTTCTCGTGTTCGCCATTATTTGGGCCATCGGGAGCGCCGTTGCCTATTTCGTTGTAACTCTCCTGGAGGCTTGGTTCGACGAAAGATCAAGACTTAAATAGCGTCCTCAATTATCCGTCCTGAAGTGTGAGGTACCGCTAGCGCTCTTGCTATCTTCTGCGCAAAGGTCCCCAACCTGGAAGTGGCATTAAAGGATTGCTCATTCCTCTTCGGCCTTTAGCGCAAGAATTACCTTGACAACACCGTGAGACAAATGGACCTTCGGCACGAATTGAAGCGCGGCTTGGCTTGGGGAGCGTGGTTCGCTAGTGCGTTGATCGTGTGGGCAACGTTATTACGACTTTTCGCGGGAGAGGCTCCATTTCAGAAGATCGAAATGACCTACTGGGAGGTTGTACTTTCCTATGTGGTGGGGGGGATAAGTGGGGGGGCTGTCTTCGGCCTCCTTCGGCGCTTCGTACGGGGGCGGCTCACGGCGGCACTGCTTGGATTTCTTGTCGGGCTCCCGGTATTCGCGGCGATCATACCCTTCATGGTACCGAGGAGCGAGTGGATCTTTCCGGGTTTGCCAACGATCGTAGGATCTGCGTTGCTCCTTGGCTTACCCTTGGGCATTGCATTCTACGACGAAGAAAACCCTCCCGGCCGGAGGAAATAGCTGAGCTCGTTGTGTAAGTAACAGAGTTTGAGGCCGGAACCCAATTAATGAGCAGCCTGGCAGGCGACCGCTAGAAGCAGCTGTTCACAAGGAGGTGTCGGAGGAATTGACGGGCGTGGGGCATCGAGGGTTAGACAACCCGCGATATAGCCGCTTGGAACCAGATTGGTTGCGATCGATCGCCATCGGCATTTTCTCCGCGCGCGCGTCAACGCGTGGAGCTCTCCAGCCTCTACCGCAGACTCCCCCGGGAACCAAGGGATTTCGTGTTGAGCCATGTGACCTTACACCACGCGTACCACTCTCCGAACCCTCAATCACCATCGCCTACAACGGATACGCCAACGTCGCCCCCAGCACCGTGACCAGCACCAACACCACCGGTACCAGCACCAGGAAGATCGCGAAGGTCACCCCCATGATGTCCCGGGCCCGGAGCCCCAGGAGCCCCAGCACCGGGAGCATCCAGAACGGCTGGATCAGGTTGGCCAGCGCCTCGCCCAGGTTGTAGGACGCCACCGTCCACCCCAGGTGGACCTTGAGCTGGTGCGCGGCCTGCATCACGTAGGGCGCCTCGATCACCCACTTGGATCCCCCCGACGGCACGAACAGCCCCAGGACCGCACTATAGACCGCGATCACCGCTGGGTAGCTGAACGGAGTCGCCATGGCCGTGAACAGTCCCGCGATTCTGGCGCTGACCCCGGTGTCGGTGATGATCCCGGCGATCCCCGCATAGAAAGGAAACTGGAGCAGGAGTCCCCAGGTGGCGGGCGTCGCGTCACGAAAGGCGCGCATCAGCCGGGCTGGGGTCCCATGGAGTGCGAACCCCAGCGCCAGGAAGGCCAGATTCAGGGTGTTGAGGTTGATCGCCGCCGCCAGATTGGGCGCCCGGTAGAGCGAGAGTCCCAGGTATCCTCCCGCCAGGGCTACCACGAACCAGTTGACCCAGGCGCGATGCTCCAGCCATTCACCCGGGGTTCTGGGTTCTGGGTTCTGGGATGCTGCGTCGGACTCTCCCACGTCTACGCCAAGGTCTCTTGCGGTGCGGACGGCGGCGCCGGTCGGGACGATGAAGTAGACCGCCACCGCCACCACCACGATCTCGACCAGCACCGACGCGAACGACTGCCACAGAAACATCGTGGATTGCAGCGGGATCAGCCCGTCGGCGACCACCACCTCGGCCCCGCCTCCGTGGGCCACCACATCCCGGATCGAGGCGGGGATTCCCGGCGTCGCCATGTATAGCGTGGCCGAACCGCTCAGCCCCTGCGCCCAGACGCTTCCGGTCCCGAACAGCGTAGTCGCGGCCAGCGTGCGGTAGTCGACCCCTTCCACCTTCCGCGCCACCGCGCGGGCCAGCACCGCCGCGAAGACCAGCCCGAATCCCCAGTTGAACCAGGAGGCGATCATCCCCGCCACGCCCACGAACACCACCGCGCTCCGGTTGCTCCGGGGCAGGCTGGCCAGAGCCTCGATCGCTCGACGAATCGGGGGCGCCGTCGCCGCCACCGTCCCGGTGATCACGATCAGTGCCATCTGCATGGTGAATGGGATCAGGGTCCAGAACCCGTTGCCCCAGGCCTTCACTACCGTGGCGAGATTGGCGCCACCCACCGTGAGGCCGCCCACCACGGCGATGGCGGTGGCCCCCAGCGCGAAGATGAACGCGTCCGGCAGCCAGCGCTCCGACAGCTCGGTGGTCTTGAGGGCGATCCGGCCCAGGGGAGAGGTCATTGCCGATTGCCCAATCGGGATGGAAGTTTAGGAGCGGCCAACCAGTTGCGATCGGTCCAGCGGCCTTCGTCCCTCATTCAACGGAAATCCACATGGCTCGAGTGCTCTTCTGGGACGTGGACACCCAGTACGACTTCATCCATCCCGACGGGAAGCTCTACGTCCCCCGGGCCGAGGCCATTCTCCCCCGGCTCAAGGCGTTGACCGACTTCGCGCACGCCAAGGGGATCCGGATCATCGCCAGCGCCGACGACCATCAACTCGGCCACCGGGAGCTGAGCGACACTCCCGACTTCGAGACCACCTATCCCCCCCACTGCATGCACGGGACCCCCGGCCAGGCCAAGGTCCCCGAGTCCCGGCTGAAGGATCCCCTGGTCATCGAGCCCGCTCCCCAGGATCCCGAGGCGCTGGTGAACAAGGTCCGCGCCCACCGGGGCGACATTCTCTTCAACAAGCACTGGTTCGACGTCTTCACCAATGCCAACGTGGACAGCGTGCTCCGGGTGCTGGACCCCGAGGTGATCGTGCTCTACGGCGTGGCCCTGGACGTGTGCAACAAGTACGCGATCGAGGGCCTGCTGGTTCATCGGCCCCAGACCAAGCTCTATCTGGTGACGGACGCCACCAAGGCGATCCGGTATGAGGTGGGGGAACAGCTGCTGCGGGACTGGGGAGACGAAGGGGTCAGGCTGGTCAAGACCGAAGAAGTGGTCGAAGACGGCATCCTGGAGCCCTACCTCTCTAGTCGCGCATCTCGTTCTACTTGATCTTGAATTTGCTGACCGCTTCATCCAGGCCCTGAGAGGCCCGGGCCAGGTGCTCGGCTGAGGCGGCGATCTCGGCCGTCGAGGCGCTCAACTCCTGGGCCGAGGCGGCGATCTGCTCGGCCGCGGCGGCGACCTCCTCGGTGCCGGCCGACACGTCGGTCATTCGTCCCGCGATCCCGCCCATCACCTCGCGCACTTCGCTGGCACTCTGCGAAATTTGCTGAGTCCAGGCGTCGTTCTGGTGGGCTTCGTCGGCGACGCGACTAAGTCCGGCCGCGGCCAGGTGGGCCGCCTCCCGGGCTGCGTCGCCGCCGCGAGCCAGACGGAGCAGCCGGTCCCGCGCGGTCCGGACCCGCTGCTGGACGTTCTGCACCGTCTCGTTGGTCGAGGTCGCCGCCTGGGAGGCCTGACCGGCCAGCTTGCGCACCTCTTCCGCCACTACCGCGAAGCCCCTTCCCTCCGCCCCGGCCCGGGCCGCCTCGATCCCCGCGTTGAGCGCCAGCATGTGGGTCTGCCGCGCGATCGCCTTGGTCTGGATGACGAATTTCCCGATCTCGGTCGAGGCCGCCTCCAGTGCCTCGGCCTCGCTGGCCCCACGCTCGATCTCCTCGGCCAGCCGGCTCAACTCGGCGGAGCTGGCATCCAGCTGCTCGCGGTGCTCCCGGGCCAGGCGGGCCACCGCGGCATTGCGGGTGGCCGATTCGATGGCGCTGGTGGCGAGCTGCTCGGCAATGGCCAGGATCTTGGCCGCGTCCTCCGCGGTCGCCCGCACCAGTGTCGCCTGCCGCGTGGCCCGTTCGGTGAGATCGGTACAGGTGCCCGAGACCTCCTGGGTGGAGGCGCTCATCTCCTGAGTCGAGGAGGAGATCTGGGTCGCCATCGAAGCCGCCTCGCTGGCGTTGCTGCGAATGGTGCCGACCAACGTGCGCAGCTGTTGCACCATCAGGCCGATCGCGCCGACCAGATTGGTGACCTCCTGGCTGGCCTTGGGGACCACCAGCTCAGGCGTCGAGAGATCCCCCTCGGCCACCCGGGTCGCCACCCCCTCGAGTCCGGTCATCGGCTCCACCAGCTGACGCTTGAGCCGCTGGACGATCAGGGCCACCACCACTGCGACGAACAACACCAGCCAGATCCCGACCCGCAACAGCCCCTTGGCGATCTTCCCCACCACCTGGAACACGCTGTTGGGCGGCTCCTGGACCACGAGACGCAGTGAGGACTGTGGCAATGCCACGGTGACGGTGCCCGACGCCTGCAGTTGCTTGGCGGCGATCGGCTTCCCGGGCGGCAGCTTGGCGTCGTTGGAGAGGAACACGGTGTTGTCGTCCCCCACCAGGGCCAGCGTCAGGGGATCGCCGAGAAACGTTCGTCCGCGGAGGCTCTGGACCAGATCATCCAGGAGATAGACCACGCCCACCACGCCCGGTGTCGCGTCCTGGCCCGAGGCGGGCATGGGGACCGACACGTCCACGACGGTCTTCCCGGTGGTGTTCTCGATCCGGGGAGCGCTGACGTACGCCTGCCCGTTCAGCGGGCCACGCCACCATGCCGCGTCGTCGCTCCCGGCGCCGGGCCGCTGGCGCGCGGAAATGATTGCGTTGCCCTGCCGGTCCACCACCGTGAGCCCGCGGATGTCGGGACGGCGGGCCAGCTGAGTCACATACTGCTGAGCCCGGGTCCGGTCTTCCGGACGTGGCTTGGCCTCGAGCAACCGGCTCAAGTCGGGCGTCGCGGCGATCAGCTCGACTTCGCGGCGCCGCTCCCGGAACTGGCGGTCGATGGTTTCGGCGGTCCGGTGGGAGACTTCTTCGAGATAGGCGGCGGATTGCTGCTGGAACAGCCCGAGCGCACTCCAGGCGGTCAGCAGCACGGCCAGAGTGGCGAAGACCAACGCCGCGCTGACGCCGAGTACATAAACGATATTGGCGAGCTTGTACGTCCTGGCGCCCATTCGGCTCCGGAGAGGCGTCTCGGGGACCGGAAGTTATGGGAATGTGAAGGGAAAAGGGAGGGGGACTGCGGCCTGCCCCCAGCGTCTTTCGTCGCCTAAATTCCCGCCATGACCGGTACGTCTACCGAGCAGGGATACGACCCGACGCAGGTCGAGGCCAAGTGGCGCGCCCGCTGGGCCGAGCGGGGCACCAACCAGCCCGATCTGGATAAGGCGGAGCGCCCCTTCTACAACCTCATGATGTTCCCCTACCCCTCTGCCGAGGGATTGCATGTGGGGAACCTGTTCGCGTTTACCGGGAGCGACGTGTTCGGCCGGTTCCAGCGCCTCCAGGGTCACGACGTCTTCGAGCCGATCGGCTTCGACGCCTTCGGCATCCACAGCGAAAACTACGCGATCAAGATCGGGGTCCACCCCGGCGAGCTGATTCCCCGGAACATCGTGAACTTCCGGCGCCAGTTGGAGCGGATCGGCGGGATGTTCGACTGGCGGCACGAGCTGGCAACCACCGATCCGGCCTACTACAAGTGGACCCAATGGCTCTTTCTCCAGCTCTACCGGGCCGGGAAGGCTTACAAGCGGCCCGCGGCCGTGAACTGGTGCCCCTTCGACAAGACGGTGCTGGCCAACGAGCAGGTGATCGCCGGGCGCTGCGAGCGCTGCAATACGCCGGTGGAGCAGCGGATCCTCGACCAGTGGTTCTTCCGGATCACCGACTACGCCGAGCGGTTGCTCCAGAATCTCGATCGGCTCGACTGGTCGGAAACCACGGCCACCGCTCAGCGCAACTGGTTGGGCCGCTCCGAGGGGGCGGAGATCGCCTTCGAGCTTCCCGCCGGCGGAGCGATCCGGGTGTTCACCACCCGGCCCGACACCTTGTTTGGTGCCACCTTCATGGTCCTGGCTCCCGAGCACCCCCTGGTGCGGGAGATTACCACGGGGGAGCGCCGCTACGACGTGGAGGCGTATGTGCGCGCGGCCGCGAGCCGCGATCTCGTCTCCCGGAAGATCGGAGAAGAGGACAAGACCGGGGTGTTCACCGGCGCCTACGCGCGCAACCCGGCCACCGGTGAGGCGATTCCGGTCTGGATCGCGGACTACGTGCTCATGGAGTACGGCACCGGGGCCATCATGGCGGTGCCGGGCCATGACGAGCGGGACTTCGCCTTCGCGACTCTTCACGGTCTTCCCATCGTCCGGGTGGTGGCCGGCGCGGGGGAGGACGCGAAGACGCCGCTCCAGGAAGCCTACATCGACAACATCGAAGGCCGGCTGGTGAATTCGGGTCAGTTCGACGGCCAGCCCGCCTTGGAAGCGAAGAGCGCCATCACCCGGTGGCTGGAGAGCCGAGGGGCGGGAAAAGGCGTGGTCCAGTACCGGCTCCACGACTGGTGCATCTCGCGCCAGCGGTATTGGGGCCCGCCGATTCCGATCATTTACTGCGAGGCCTGCGGTACAGTACCGGTGCCGGAAAAGGATCTTCCGGTCCTGCTGCCCAACATTCCCGACTTCCGCCCGGACGACACCGGCGTCTCACCGCTCGCGCGGCATGAGGAGTGGTATTATGTCCCTTGCCCGCAGTGCGGTCGCCGGGCCCGTCGCGAGACCGACGTCTCCGACACCTTCCTCGATTCGGCCTGGTACTTCCTCCGCTATCCCAGCACCGAGTTCGCAGACCGGCCCTTCGACCCGGCCCGGACGAAGAAGTGGCTGCCGGTAACGACGTATATCGGGGGCAACGAGCATGCGGTGCTGCACCTGCTCTATTCGAGATTCATCTGCATGGCGCTCCAGGATCTCGGGCACCTTCACTTCGAGGAGCCGTTCACCCGGTTTCGGGCTCATGGGCTGATCATTAAAGACGGGGCCAAGATGTCCAAGTCGAAGGGCAACGTGGTGATTCCCGACGACTACATCGCCAAGTGGGGCGCCGACACCTTCCGGATGTATCTCATGTCGCTGGGCCCCTTCCAGGAGGGGGGAGACTTCCGCGATGCGGGAATCAGCGGGCCGCGGCGTTTCCTCGACAAGGTCTGGAGCCTGGTGGGGGATGCGGCCAGGTGCGCGCCCGGCGAGGAAATTCACCGGCATATCCAGGTCAAATGGCACCAGACCAAGCGCAAGGTCACCGAGGACACGGCCGGTCTCAAGTACAACACGGCGATCGCCGCGATGATGGAGTTGCTGAACACGCTGCGCGAGGAGAACTGCAGCTCGCGGGAAATCGTGCGGGACCTGGTGATCATGATCGCGCCCTTCGCTCCCCATTTCGCCGAGGAGTGCTGGGAGCGCCTGGGCCATCACACCTCGGTGTTCGACGCCGAGTGGCCCAGCTGGGATCCCGACCTGGTGGTGGAAGACGAGGTCGAGGTAGTGGTTCAGGTCAACGGGAAAACCCGATCCCGGGTGCGGGTACCCCGGGATGCTGACGAGTCCACGGTGGTGGCGGCGGCCGAACGGGACGACGCGGTGCAGCGATTCATGGCGGGAAAAGCGGTCCGGAAACGGGTTCTGGTCCCCAACCGGCTACTGAACCTGGTAGTGCAGTAGGCGCTAGAGCAGGCGGGTCACCCACTCTCCCACGATGTAGCCGGCTGCGGCGACGCCGAGGCCGACCACGAACATGTCGAAGCCGCTGCGAATCACCCCGCGGCCGGTAAAGAAGCTTCGCGCTGCGCCCACCCCGAAGTGCGATAGCATCGAAATCGAGAACGAGGTCCAGATCGCGGCGGGACCGCTCAGGAGGAGGAACGGTGCCACCGGGATCAGGGCGCCGATGGCGGTGGCCGAGCCGGTGATCCAGGCTTCCTGCAGTGGCGTGCTGCTGGCCTCGCCGAACTTGAGCTCCTCTTTGACCTTCTCGGAGAGCGCCCGTTCCGGGTCGCTCATCACCTGGGCCGCGATCTCCTTGGCCTGGTCGGCAGGAATCCCCTTGGCCTGGTAGAGGAGCGCCAGCTCTTCGCGCTCGAGATCCGGCATCAGCCGGATCTCTTCCTTCTCCATCGCGATCTCGTGTTCCTGGACCTCGCGCTCGCTCTTGGCCGCGAGGTAACCCGACGCTCCCATGGAGAGTGCGTCGGCCACGGTGCCCGCGACACCGGCGACGATCACCGCGTGGCCCGCGATGTTGAGATTGGTCTGGGCCCCGATCATTCCCGCCACCAGGCCGAAATTGGCCGTGAGCCCGTCGTTGAAGCCGTAGACCAGGTTTCGGAGCAAGCCGCCGGCCCCGGTCTTGTGCCAGGGCTCGGCCCCGGCGCCGCTCAACCCGGCCAGCGATTCGGCGTGCGCCGCCGACTCCTGGGCCAGGGTCAGCGCGGTGGAACCAGTGGGGGCGTCGGGTCCCGAACGGTAGAGGTTCAGATAGCTCTTGACCTCGCGCCCCTCTTCCTCAAGCAGCAATGGTAGCAGCAGTCGACTCCCGAAACGGCGCGCCAGCCAGGCCATCGATCGCGCCCGGAACGAGGGACGCACGGCCGGAACCCGGTGCCCGTTTTCGGTGAGCAGTCGCTGCCACATCTCGACATGGCGGTCCTCGACTTCCGCCAGTTTTTCATAGATGGCCGCGCGATCCCGATCAGGCTCGGCCCGTGCCAGTTCTCTATAGAGGAATGCTGCGTCCGCCTCGTCCTCGAGGTGGTGGAGCCAGAGTTTGGGTGCGGGAGCCAAGGAGGGAGCCGTTGCAGTCATGGAACGAAAATATATCTGGTTTCGGGTATCCTACGGACCCTCAGGGAAAGGCGACTTGACAGCCCCCTGTTCGTGGCGCAACCTCACGCAATCCAACAACTCAACAGGACTCGGAGGTCTTCATGCCGCGCTACGTCGGTGCAGCATCGCTGCTGGCCACGCTGGCTCTGCTGAGCGGCTGTACGTCTGATCAGCCTCTCCCACTCGCCTCCAATCAGGCCAAGGCATCGCCGGTCAGAACACCGATCCTCTCGCTCGCCACCGGGCAACACGGGGCTCCGCGCAGTTGGGTGAATCTTACCGGCCCCATGCAGCCCGCCTTCGAACAGGCGGTCAAGGCGGCCGGTGGCACCATCGAGCGCCGGCACCCCGAGATCAACGCCGTCACCATCACCGGGCTCTCGTCCGCTGGCGTGGCCGCCCTCGCGGCCCGTGCTGACGTCGAGCACATCGGGCCCGATCTCAAGGTCCAATGGGTCCCCACCCTGCCACAGGCGGAACGTGGTCGGATCCAATTGACGGGCCACCGCGCACCGGGCAGCGGCCAGTTCGATCAGAGTGGCGCCTACTTCTTCGATCACTACCAGTGGAACATGAAGAAGATCAGGGCCCCGGAAGGCTGGGCTAGGACGCCCGCCGGTCTGGGCGTCGAGGTCTGCGTCCTGGATACCGGCATCGACCCGGGCCACATCGACCTCCAGGGCCGGGTGGATCTCGAGCACAGCACTTCTTTCGTGGAGTCGGAGCCGTTTATCGAAGACCTGGACTTCCACGGGACCTTCGTCTCCACCCTGATCAGCTCGAATGGATTGGGGATTGCCTCGGTGGCGCCCGGAGCGACTCTCTGCATGGTCAAGGTGCTGGACCAGACCGGTTCAGGCTCCTTTGGCGATATGGTCGCGGGGATGCTGTACGCGGCCGAGCTGGGCGTGGACGTGATCAACATGAGCCTGGGTGCCCTGCTGGATCTGAGCGATCCCGACCAGCGGGCGCTGTTTCAGGCTTTGAACCGGGTGGCGAATTTCGTGAATCGCCGCGGCGTACTCATCGTGGCCGCGGCCGGGAACGACGGGCTCAATCTCGACCGCTCGGGCAGGACCAAGAACGTGCCCTCTCAGCTGGACAACGTAGTCTCGGTCGGCGCCACCGGGCCCATCAACCAGCAGAACTTCGACCGGCTGGCCAGCTACTCCAACTATGGCCGGACCGGGGTGGACATCGTGGCACCTGGCGGCGAGTACATCGAGAACCAGACCGTACTCGAGGACCTGATCATGTCCGCCTGCAGTGAATTCGTCTGCGGAGACGTGGACTTCTATGTCTTCGCCGATGGGACCAGTTTTTCCGCCCCCCATGCGGCCGGCGCCGCCGCGGTGATCGAATCCAACTATCGCCGTGACCAGCGCCCGGGTCTCCTGGGCGCCTGCCTGGAAATCGGGGCCGACAATATTGGTCCCGCGGTCTTCTTCGGGCACGGGCGGGTCGACGTACCCAGGGAAGCACGGTGTAACGCGACCTGGTAGCAGTCTTATCGAGCGGGCCCGGTTCATGAAGGACCGGGCCCGCGTCCTAGTGCCCTGGTCCCACGTCTTAATGCCCCGGATTCCCGTATCTTAATGCCCGGGGCCCGGTTCTTAATGCGCCGGGCCCCGATCTTAATGCGCCCCCCTGCAACCGTGGTTCCTCCTCCCGCATCTTTAGCACAGCCATGGCAGACACCTACCTCCTCGCTGACGCCGAGCCGTTGCTCGCGCGGGCGCGAGCCGGAGATCAGACGGCGCTCGAAGAGTTGTATCGGGCGTTCGAGACGCCCGTGTATAACCTGGCGCGCCGGTTCTGCCGGACCGCCGAGGACGCCGAAGATGTGCTGCAGGAGACCTTCTTCGAGGTTTGCCGCAGCCTGAAGCACTACCGGGGCGAAGGGTCCCTCTGGGGGTGGATCCGGACCATCGCCGCGAGCAAGGCGCTGATGCGCCTCCGTCGCAACCGGTATCGGGAGACCGAAGCGCTTGAAGACGATCTCCACGTCGGTCCCCGGGCCGATCAACACCTCCGGATGGACCTCGAAGCCGCGTTCGAACGGCTTCCGCCCCTCTCCCGCGCCGTGGTCTGGCTCCACGATGTCGAGGGCTACACCCACGAAGAGATCGCGGGGATGATGGGGAAGACGGTGAGTTTCTCGAAATCGCAGTTGGCACGCGCCCACACCCGGCTCCGCCGCTGGCTGGGCGAGGAGACCGCGGGATGACACACCTGGGAATGGAGCAGTTGCTGCAGTTGCGGGAGCCCGGCCTGGAGCCGGGTGGCGCCGCCGCACGGGAGCACGTCGAGGCGTGCCCGCAGTGCCGCGCCGAGTTGGACCGGTTGCATCAGCGGGTGGCACGGCTCCGGGCGCTCCCGGCACTGCGCCCAGGGCACAATCGCTGGCCCGCCGTGCGCGCCCGGCTGGCGGCGCATGCCCGCCGGCGCCTCCTGCGCTTCGCCTCAGTAGGCGGCTTGGGCCTCGCGGCGTCGATCGCCCTGCTATTGATGGTGCGCGATCTGGCGCACCCGGCCAGCGTCGCCGGCAGCGAGCTCTCTTCGGCGATCGCCCGCTCCCACGAGCTCGAGCGAACACTCGACAGTTTCAAGTCGGATCAGCGGGTGACCGATGGCTGGACCGACCGGATGGCAGGAGAGCTGGAAGACCGGATCGCCCTGGTCGACCGGCAACTCGAAATGGCTCAGCTGATGGACCCCGAGTCCAGCGAAACTGCCCTCCTCCGCCTCTGGCGGGAACGGGTCGGGTTGCTGGATGCGCTGGTGGACGTCCATCTGACCCGCGCCAGTCGTATCGGGCTTTGAGCGTCGTTCTGGAGGTTGTATGTCCATGAAGTCTCATCGAATTCTCGGAATCTTCCCGGCCCTGATGGCCACCCTGGTCCTCACGGCTGGTGCGCAGGATAAGCCGGCTCCCAAGACGCCTCCGTCGTCGAAGCCGAAGGCGACCGCTCCCAAGGATGACGGCCTACTGCTCTCGACCCATCGCCGGGCCCGGCTGGGGATTTCGGTCAGCCTGCGCGCGCGCGCGAGCGACTCCATCGGCGCCTACATCAACGGCGTCACCCCCGGGGGACCCGCGGCTCGGGCCGGGGTTCGCTCCGGTGACATCATCACCCGCCTCGACGGCAAGGCGCTGCTGGACCGGGACGCCAAGGTCAAGGAAGGCACGTCGGCACCCGGGATTCGCCTGATCGAGTTGGCGGCCAAGCTGGAGCCCGACGATACCGTCGCGGTGGAATTCCGGCGCGCCGGGGAAACCCGGACGGTGAAGGTCGTCGCTTCACCGGAGCCTGACCTGACCATCCGCGCCCTGGTGGATCCGGAGCTCGACTTCGCGATCACGCCCGAGATGGCGGAGGCCATGCGGAAGGGGATGGAGGATGTCCCCGGCAACGTCGAGATGATGCGGACCCGGCTCGACCGCATGGGCGGTCCGGCTGGGCGCGTCCTGATCACCTTCGGCAGCCCCCTGGCCGACCTCGAGCTGGCCCCCATCAATCCCGAGCTCGGCAAGTACTTCGGGGTGAGCGAGGGGATCCTGGTCATCAGCGTCCCGGCCGATTCCAAGTTGAATCTCAAGCCGGGTGACGTGGTGTTGTCCGTGGATGGCCGGGTTCCCAGCAACCCCACCCATCTGCTGCGGATCCTGCGGAGCTACGAGCCGGGCGAGCAGTTCAAGATGGACGTGATGCGCATGAAGAAGAAGGAATCGGTGACCGGTCGGCTCGCCGATAGCGGGGACAAGGACAAGGACGACGGCGAGGAGTAGCTCAACCTCGCCGGGCGGTCTCCAGCGGACGCTCGCTGCGGAGCCGCTCCACCAGCTCCACGAAGGACGGCAGATCCAGGCTCTGGGGGCCGTCGCTCACCGCGTGATCGGGAGAAGGATGCACCTCCACGATCACCCCGTGCGCGCCGGCCGCCAGAGCCGCGTGCGTCAAGGGGGCCACGATCGATCGCAGGCCGGCGGCGTGACTCGGGTCGGCGATCACCGGCAGGTGGGTCCGCTCCCGCACCAGGGCCACCGCGTTGAGATCCAGGGTGTGCCGGGTCGCGCGCTCGAAGGTTCGAATCCCCCGCTCGCAGAGCACCACGTTTTCGTTGCCATGGGCCAGGACGTACTCGGCCGCATGGAGCCATTCCTCGATGGTCGCCCCGGCGCCGCGCTTGAGCAGGATTGGCTTGCCGCTGCGACCGGCGGCGCGTAGCAGCGCGAAGTTCTGCATGTTGCGGGCGCCGATCTGAAGCATGTCGGCGTACCGCGCCACCACCGGCACCTCCTCCCAACTCAGGACCTCGGTCACGATCGGCAGGCCGGTCCGCTCCCGGGCTTCCGCCAGGAACTTGAGCCCACGGACTCCGAGGCCCTGGAAGTCGTACGGCGACGTGCGGGGCTTGAAGGCCCCGCCTCGCAGCAGATCGGCTCCCGCCTGGGCGACCGCGATCGCCGTCTCCATGATCATGGCCTCGTTTTCCACCGAGCAGGGCCCCGCGATGATGACCGGACGCGGCCCCCCGATCGGGACACCGCCCACCTCGACCACCGTGCCTTCCGGACGCTGCCGTCGGTCGAACAGGGGAACGTCCGGCTTGGGGCGGTGCTGAGGTGCCGCGGGAGTCGGAGTTGCGAGCACGGCTCCATCGCCGGTCCAGGCCAGGTAGCTGCCCAACACGACGATTCGGGCCGCCAATGCCTCGATGGCCTCCAGCGCCTCGGCCAACCGCGGATCGGTGCTGGCGCCCTCGACGTCGAAGTAGAACCGGTAGGTCCACGGCGCGGAGCGCTCGGGCCGCGATTGCAGGGAAGTAAGATTGATTCCCCGGGCCGCGAACGCCTGAAGCACCGCGGCCAGCATCCCCGGCCGGTGGTCGAGCCAGACGATCAGTGAGGTCTTGCGGGGTCCTTCCTCCAGGGGCTCGGTGGTCGAGCCCCGCGCGAAGGTCAGAAAACGGGTCTGGTTGGTGGGATCGTCTTCGATGCGTTCCTCGATCACGCTCAGCCCGTAGATCCCGGCGGCGTGGGCCGGTCCGATCGCGACCTGTGATGGATCCTTGGCGGCGGCCACCAGCTCGGCGCTCCCGGCGGTGTCCCAGGCGCTCACCTGTTCGGCGTTGGAGAGGTGGCGTCCCAGCCAGATCTTGCACTGGCCCAGGGCCACCGGGTGCGAGAGCACCCGGCGCACATTCGCCAGCTTCGCTTCCGGCAGGCCCATCACCGCATGGTGGACCGGCAGCAGCACCTCGTGCAGCAGCTGAAGCGCGCCATCGCCGAAGGCCTGGTGCAGCAGATCATAGGTGGGCGTGACCGAGCCGATCAGTGAGTTTTCGATGGCCAGACACCCACCATCGGCCCGTCCTTCCCGCACGGCCGTCACCACGTCCGCCACCTCGTGGCAGGGGACGATGGTGAGATCGGGCCAGCGCAGCCGGGCGGCCGCTTCGCTGAAGGCTCCGTGAGTTCCCTGGATGGCCACGCGCATTCGCTACTCCTGGTTCGAGCCAAAGAAAAACGCCCCGCCGGCTGATTCCGGCGGGGCGTCGAATCGGTCCGTGCGGTCGGGTTACTTCACGCGTTTCCCGACCCGGACGCGATACGAGCCGCGCCGGGGCAGGTAAAGAACCCGAAAGCCTGGAAGGTGTTCATGCCTCTACGCTACCCCGAACCAGGGATCCTTGTCAAGCGACCGCCTACTGATCGCGGGGCTTGAATCGTTCTTCATTGTGCTCCCGGATCTTGGCGTACTTGGCGCGCTGATCCGGGGTGAGGAGCTGATCGATCTGGGCGCGGGAGCTGTCCACCAGGGCCTTGATCCTGGGCTGGGTCTCTTCGCGGATCTTCTTGAAGGCTGTGGCCTGGCGCTCCATCACCGAGTCCAGCTTGGTCCGCTGGGAGGGGGACAGCGCCAGCTCCCTGCTCAGGCGGTCCACCATGTTCCGCCGCATGCCGAACTCGCCATCGCGCCCACCCATGTGTGGGCCGCCCATGGGCCGCCCGCCATCCATGCGCCGCCCGCCATCCATGCGCCGCCCCCCGCCGGGGCCGCCCCAGCCTCGGTGGCCCTGTGGGAAGCCTCGCCCCCAGCCCTCGCGCATGGCATAGGCCGGATGGTGGTGCCGGTGGAAGGCATAGCGATCGATCACAATTCCCGCGACGACGCCGAGCAGTGCCTGCAGTACGAGCACGGTCGCTACCAGCGCCCACAAGGGGAAGCGACGTGCGGTGAGTTCGCCTGGTTGAGTTCCGGTCATGGAGAAGTTTCCTCGTCTAAGGCCCAACTACCGTCGAGCGGCCCAACCACGGCCGCGACTACCTGATCCCTCGCCGCCGATCCGGCGACCGCGTCGAAGAAGGCTGCGGTGGCCGTTGAATCGGCGCCGGTGTCCTCCGGAGCCCCATCGGACTCCGGTCGGGTAAGCAGTACGGCGCCCACGATCCCGGCCGCGATGGCGACCCGGAACGCCCACGGCGTCCAGCGGGCCAACCCCTCCATCAGGTCACGGGTCCTGTTGCGCCGGGCCAGGCGGTGGGCCGCCGCGGTGGCGATTCGTTCGGCGATTCCGTCGAACTCCGCCTGACTCAGCACCGGGATGCTCCGACTGTGCCGCAGCGCCGCGGTCAGCGTCCAGCGATTGAGGCTGTCATTACCCATATCCTGCTCCTGCGTCATTCCTGACGCTCTGCATTGCCTGGCGGAGCCGATGCCGGGCCTGGTGGATGTGCCAGCGCACCGTGCCGGCGTTCACCCCGAACATCCGGGCCACTTCATCCACCGAGAAGCCGTCCAGCTCATGCAATTCGAACGAAACCCGTTGCCGCTCTGGTAACTCGGCCAACGCGGCGCGGAGCTGCGCAAATACGTCGGCCTGCACCACGGCCAGGAGCGGGGAGGGTTCCGAGGAAGCGATTTGCCCGGGAATCGTGTCCGTCCGGCGACGGCCCCGGGATCGTCTCATACTCAGAGCCCGGTTCATCGCGATGCGGTAGACCCAGGGGCCAAACGGATGCCCCGCCTCGAAGGAGCCGATGTGGTCCAGCGCGGAAAGAAAGCTCTCCTGTACCGCATCTTCCGCATCCGCGCGATCCCACAGCACCCGAAACGCGACCGAGTAGACTCGATTGAGGTGCCGGCGTACCAGGCCATCGAACGCGTCGAGCTCCCCTGCCTGGACTCGACGGATCAGGGCCTCCTCCTCGGCGGCTCCTTCGCCGAGGGCGGAGTCGCTGCCTTGCCGTTCCTCGGAGGAAGCGAGGAGCATGTGCCTCGATGCGCTGCGATGATTGTGTGATGATCCCATTGAGTGTTCCGTTCCACCCTGGAATACGCCTCAACTCCACAGAGTGTTGGGTCCGAACTGATCCCAACGACCGAACGGATCCCCGCGTAGTCCCTGTTGTAGCGGCTTCTCAGTCTTACTCACATCGGGATCAGATCATGGTTCGAATCGTTCGCGGGGCCCCGCTGGTCGGGCTCGTACTGTTGGGACTCTCTGGAACACCGCTATCGGCGCAGGGACCCGGTGGCGGAGGTGGGGGTTGGGGGATGCCTGGCGGGCACGGAGGGCACCATGGAGGTTGGGGCGGTGGTCACGGGGGGCAGGGTGGCGGCAGCCAGCATGCAGCGCCGGATCCGGTAATTATCGAGGGCCCGCCCAAGCCGGACGATTTTGCGGCCATGTTCCAGCTGGCCGACTCGCAACGGGCCGGCTATGACAGCCTGTATCACAGCCTCATGGATTCCACGGCCGACGAGCGGGACAGCGTGGCAGCGGCCCGGCAGGAAATCCGCGAGGCGTTTCAGTCCGGAGATCGCGAGGGGGCCGAGCAGCCGATGCACACGCTGCGCACGCTCACCAAGGACCTCGAGAACCGGCAGAAGAAGTTCGACGACTCACTGAAACACCTGCTGACCAAGGATCAGTGGAAGGACTACGACAAGTGGCGCGGAGAACGGCGGAAAGAGGCGGAGGAGGAGATGAGGGGACGCTACGGCCGGGGAGGTAACACCGGTGAGCCCTAGGTCCGGCTCCCCTGAAAGAGGAACTGCTCCAGGTTGGCGTAAAGAAACTGCTTGGCGCCTGGATCCAGGACGTTAAGCCCGTGGTGATTGATCAGCTGCTGCTGCATTTTGAGCCACTCTCCCCAACAGACCGCGCAGATCTCACCGAAGACCCGCTTGCCGATTTCGTTCTGGAAGGGCGGGAACGGCAGCTGATCACGCTCCTGGCCGCAGCGGGTGCAGGTAATCGTCGGCATGTTCTCGGTTCAGTCCCCTCGTTTCAGGGCTTTGACGCCACTGGCCGTTCCCAGCCCGGCCCCAACGCCGAGCAGCGTGGTCGCCGTGTGCGTGATTAAGGGTAGAAGGCCCAGGGGCCAGGCCACCAGGGCCGTCACGGCACCCACGATCCACGGGGTGGTGGGACGATAGACGGCATCCACGAACCGCAGCCGCGTGCGCACGAAGCGCCTCGCCACGGCGAACCCGATAACGGTAGCGGCGACGATCGCCAGGACCGGGAGAAGCGTCATAAAGGACTCGGAGTAAGGGCAGGGCGGGATTGCCCGGCTGTTTCAATACGGAACAAGGCCGTCATTGGATTCAGCCCCGGCATTCCGGTCTACCAACGGACGACGGCGCTGCCCCAGAGGAACCCGGAGCCAAACGCCGTCACCACCAGGAGCTGGCCCCGTTTCAGGCGGCCGCTCCGGACGCACTCGTCCAGGGCGATCGGGATGGTGGCCGCCGTGGTGTTCCCGTACCGCTGGATGTTGTTGTAGACCTGGTCGTCTCGGAGTCCGAGATGCTTTTGGACCGCCTCCGAGATCCGGAGATTGGCCTGGTGCGGGATCAGGAGATCCACGTCGCCGAGGGTCAGTCCCGCCTTTTCCAGAACCGTCCGCACCGATTCCGGCATCCGGGTTACGGCGTGCCGGAAGACTTCCTTTCCATCCATCTGAAGGAAGTAGCGCCCCTGTTCCAGGTGCTCCACCGAAACCCTGGGGTGGTAGCGCGAGCCGGGGCCGTCGACCCAGAGAAATTCGATCCCGTCTCCGTCAGATCGCAGGTCCGTCGCGAGAATTCCCTGGCCCTCCTGGTCGGCCGGTGCCAGGATCACGGCGCCGGCTCCATCGGCGAAGATGACCGCCGTGTTTCGGCCCTTGGTCGAGACGTCCATCCCGGTCGACTGCACCTCCGCGCCGACCAGCAAGACCCGCCGATACTCCCCGGTGCGGATCCAGGCCTGGGCAATCGAGAGGCCGTAGATGAATCCGCTGCACTGGGTGCGGATGTCGAGTGCCGGTATCCCGGGCGCCTTGAGCAGCCGCTGCAGAAAAACGCCGCCGCCCGGGATGAAGTGATCGGGTGTCGACGTCGCATAGATGATGGCATCCAGGTCGCTCACCTGGAGCCCGGCCATTTCCAGGGCTTTCATCGTCGCCTGGCCTGCCAGCTCGGCGCCGGTCTCTCCTTCCCTTACCCAGTGCCGTTCCTGGATTCCGGTCCGGGTCCGAATCCATTCGTCCGACGTGTCCATGACCTTGGCCAGCTCGTCGTTGGACACCACCCGCTCGGGCACGGCAAAGCCGGTGGCGAGTATCTGCGTGCGATGCATGTAGGAGCCGGGAGGAGGAGTCGGCCCCTATCTTGGCGACTCGGAGTGTTTGGGGCAAGAACGGCGAGCGCCCGGCGCGAATGGCCCGGGCGCGTCGGTTACCCGACGACGAGCCGGCTACTCGTAGCGCAGGGCCGCGATGGGGTCCAGCCGGGCCGCCCGACGGGCAGGCCAGATGCCGAAGAACAGTCCGATCGCGGCGCTGAACGCGAAGGCCACCAGCACCGCCTGGGTGGAGATGAGGGTATTCCAACCGGCCGATCTGGAGAGCAACGTAGTCGCTCCGACGCCCAGCAGAATTCCGAGGGCGCCGCCAGTCAGGCAGAGCACCAGCGCCTCCACCAGGAACTGGAGCAGGATGTCCATCCGGGTGGCGCCCAACGCCTTACGCACCCCGATTTCGCGGGTACGCTCGGTGACCGAGACCAGCATGATGTTCATGATCCCGATGCCGCCGACCACGAGGCTCACGGCCGCGATGCTGGCCAGGAGCGTCGTGAAGATCTGGGTCGCTGCCTGTTGAGTGGAGAGAATGTCCTGCTGATTGCGGATCTGGAAATCGTTGTCTCCGCCGGGCCGGATCTTGTGCAGTCGCCGGACCACCCGCTCGATGTCTACCATGCCCTGCTGGACCGGAATCCCATCACTGATTTGCACCGCGATACTGCGCACCCGGTTGGTTCCGAAGAGCCGGTAGCGGGCGGTTTCCAGGGGGATCACGACCTGCTCGTCCTGATTGGCGAAGGATCCCTGAGAGCCTTTTCGCTGCAGGACCCCGATGATCTCGAAGGGGACGCCGCGAATCAGGACGGTCTGATGAATCATCGCGGCCGGATTGGCATTGAGGAGTGTCGGAATGTCTGCCCCCAGCACGGCGTACCGCTGGCGGGCCTCATCCTCGCCGGCGGAAAAGCTGCGACCGAACTGGATCTTGAAGTTCTTCACCGCCATGTACTCGGCGGTGGTCCCCGAGATCGTGGTGTTGATGTTCTGGTCCCCGTATTTCACCTGCTGCTGTGACACCATCTCCGGCACCACCGCGCTCAACAGCTGCGCCGCGTTCCGGAGCGAGTCTGCGTCGTCCGTGGTCAGCGAGACCCGGGTGCCGGACGCGACCCCCTGCTGGAAGGACTGTCCCGGGTACAGGTAGAGAACGTTCGCGCCTAGGTTGGCGATCTGCTCTTCGACCGCCTTCTGGGCCCCGCTGCCCAGGGCCACCATGGTAATCACCGCCGCGACCCCGATGATGATGCCGAGCGCGGTCAACGTGGCGCGGAGCTTGTTGGCCTGGATCGAATCGATGGCGACCCGGACCGTTTCGTCGATCATCATATCACTGCCCTCGCGAGGTTCCCTGGCTGCCGGACTGCTGGCGGAGGCCGGGCAATCCGCCTCCAGTGAGGCGGCCGATCCGGCTCTGGAAGTCCTGTTGTGCCTTGACCAGACTGGCGCTCGGCAGGATCAACACCGAGTCCCCTTCCGACAAGCCGCTCAGCACCTCGCTGTAGTCGAGATCGGTGAGTCCGGTGCGAATCGCCACCGGGGTGGGTTTGCCGCCGCGCAGCACGAAGACGATGTAGGACGCGCCCGCTCCGTACGTAGTCCGGGTGCGCTGCCGGTTGCCACTCGTGAAGCCGCTCTGAGACCGGATCTTCTGAAGGATGGCTCGCTCCTCGGGCGTTGGGGTCTGGCCCGAACGGAACTTGGCGAAGATGGCCCGAACCTGTTCCTCGGTAACGCCCTTGGGCAGTTGAATGGTTCGGCCATCCGGAGTGGTCATCGTGCCGCCGCCGCTCGCCCCGCCGGCGCTCTCGGTTCGCTGAGTGGTATCGGGCTTGCCTCGCTTCCCGCGCCCCTGCGAATCGGCCGCAGCCTGCTCGCGGCGAGTGGTGTCCGGGTGGGGCTGCTGGGCCGCCAACTGCATCTGGACGTCTTCGAGGGAGAGGCCCAGCACGTCGGCGGCGGAGGAGACGTCCTTCTGGGTGCGCAGCGCAGCGTTGGGGACGGCCAGCACGCTGTCGCGCCGACCGACGTGGATCTCGACCTCGGTGTTCATGCCCGGCCGAAGCAGACCCTCCCGGTTCTCGATCCGGACGATGACGCCGAACATGGTGACGTTCTGCTGGATCGTGGCCTGGGGCTCGATCTTGAGGACGCTGCCCTGGAACGGTCGGTTGGGATAGGCATCGACCGTGATCGAGGCAGGTAACCCCGGACTGATCTTTCCGATGTCGGTCTCGTCCACCAGGGTGCGCACCTGCACCAGGTTGAGATCGGCCATCTTGAGCAGCACGGTGCCGCCGCCCACGTCCTTGGTCGGCGAGGAAATCACCTGCCCGCGGGAGACGTCGCTCTCGATCACGGTGCCGGTGATGGGGGACAGCACCTCGGTATCCTCGAGCTGAATCTTGGCGTTCTCCAGCGTGACCTCGGCGCTCACCACATCCGACTTCGCGTTGGCGAAGTCCAGCATGGCCGAGTCGTGCTCGGTTTCGGTAATCGACCGTGAAGCGAACAGCTCGTCGGCCCGCCGCTTCTGGGCGGTAGCGTTGGCCAGCTTGGCCTTGGCCACGTCCAGCTGAGCCTGGGCCTGGTCCACGTCGTTCTTGGGCTGACGTGGATCGACCTTGACCATGAGACTACCCCGCTTGACCAGGTCTCCCAGCGACACCCTGATCTCGAGAATCTCACCCGAGGCCTTGGACTTCACCTCGACGGTGGTATCGGGCTGGATGGTGCCGGCCGCCTGGGCCGACACGATGATGTCGCGTCGCTCGGCGGGCACCACGAGGTAGGGCGGCGGCGGCGCTTCCTTGTGACAGGCGCCCGCGAGGGCCAGCGCGATGAAGGCGACGGTTTTCCGGGTCATAGGGGTCTTCCAATCAGCGCCTCGATCTGGGCCTTGGCGCGGAGATAGTCGAATCGCGCGTTCACCACATCGACCTCGGCCTGGGTCAGCGCCTCCTGTGAGAGCAGGACATCCACGATCGTCGAGGAACCGACCCGATACCGGTCCTGCTGCACTCGCAGGTCCTCCTGGGCCGCCTGAACGCTGGTGGCCGTGATCTGCATGCGAACCTCGGCCGCCCGCAGGTTGGCCAGTTGGGCGGTCAGTGAGGAGCTGACCTGCCGGGTTGCGTCGGCCGCCACGGCGTCGGCCAACTCCGCCGCGTTGTCGCGCGTGTTGATCGTCTGCTCTCGACTGAAGCGGCTGAAGAGGGGCCAGCTCAGGCCGAGGTTGAGCTGCCGCTGGTTGAACAGCGTATAGTCGTTGGTGCTGCTTCCGTTCCAGCTCGCGCTGCCCGAGAGCGTCAAGGTGGGCCAGTAGGCCGCCTTCGCCGAGCCGACCGAGGCATGGGCGGCCTTGGCCAAGGCTGCGGCGTTCCGCACCGCCGGCGATTGATCCTCCGCCTCCTGCTCCAGGGCCACGGAATCGATCTCGGCCGCGACCCGGTAGAAGGCCGAGTCATCCGCCGCGGTGACTCGCCCCCTGGCCCCGATCAGCTGCCCCAGGGTGGCCTCCGCGGTGGCCAGCTGGGTCGAGGCAGCGACCGAGTCGAGCCGGGCGTTGCCCAGAGTGACCAGCGAGCGGAGAGAGTCGGACCGGGTGGCGCTGCCGGCCTTGAGTTTGGCGATCGAAACGTTGAGTTGCTCGGTAGCCCGCGTGACCTCCACCTGACGGACTCGGAGCAGCTGGCTCGCGGCTAGCGCGTCGAGGAAGGTCTGCGTGGTGACCAAGGCGACTTGAAACGAGGCCTGCACCATTCCAGCCTGCGCCGCATCCTGATTGGCATGGGCCGTCTTGAGATCGGCATTGCGCCGAAGGCCGGTGAACAGGTCGATGCTGGCGCTCAGCCCCGTGCTCAAGCTGGTCACCTTGGTGTTCCCGCTGGTCAACTCACCCGTGACCGGGTTGGTCCGGGCGGGGCCCGAGGAGAAGCTGGGACCGTATGACGAAAACGCGTTCAGGTTGGGGAGAAATGCCCCCTTGGCGGTCAGCGTCTGGGAGTTGGCGTTGCTGATGGCGCCCTGGGCCTGAACCGTGGTGGGCTGAACCTTCTGCGCCATGGCGATGGCATCGGCCAGCGTAATCGTCGGCTGTTGGGCCGAGGCGTTGCCGGCAGCCAGGGTGGATACCAGCGCCGTGACGAGGGCCCAATCGGCGCGCGAGTGGAATGATCGGCGCACGTTACCTTCCCGTCCGCTTGCGTTCGGCGTCCATGCGTTGGGTCAGTTCGTCGTAGCGCTGCTGCTGCTCGGGAGTGAGGACGCCCTTGATCTCGCCGCGGATCGATGCCCGAAGGGCGGAGAATCGGGCATCGACATCCTGGCGCAGGGAATCCATGGCCGGGCGGTACCGCTCGAGAATGCCCCGGACGCTGTCCTGTTGCTGGGCAGTGAGCTTGAGATCCCCGGTGAGCCGATGGAGGTAGGCCTCCGTTGACCGCCGGCCGCCCGGTGCCGCGACCAGGCCGGCTCGATGCGCCAGCACCAGGCCTCCGCTGCCGGCCAGCACTCCGCCGAGGAAGACCGCTCCCAGGAGCAGGGCGGCGCGCCAGGTTGACTTGATCAAGGTGTTCTCCTCTTAGCGGCTGTCGACCAGTGCCGCGACCACCAGGTCCGGTTCGGGCAACAGGTCATCGTTGAGCGCCGCGGTCTGCCGACCGATCGCGATCCCCATCCATAGTCCGACGGCCATCGCCACCAGCGCGGCGGCGGCCAGGCCCGGCCGGGTCCACCGGGCCAGGACCTCGATAGCGCTGTCGCGGCGCTCCTGTTGCATTGCCTGCCGTACCCGGGCCACGAAGCCACCGGGGTTCTCCGCCTCGAGGGAATCTCTGAGCAGGCGTCCCAGCACTTCGTCTGGGGCTGCTTGATCGGGCAGGTCAGAGTGCATCGTCGATATCCTCCCCATGAGCCTTGAGGGTCTGACGCAGGGCCCGGCGGGCGTGAAAGACCTCCGATCGCACGGTCCCTTCCGGAATGCTCAACAGCTCCCCGATTTCGCGGTGGCTGTATCCCTCCGCGTCATACAGCACCAGGGCGAGTCGCCGCCGCTCGGGCAATTCATGGAGCGCGGCACGCACCCGATCCCGAAGCAGGGCACGATCCGTAACCACCTCGGGCGTGGCGCCAGCTGCGGCGGCCTGGTCCTGCAGCGGTTCGGTGGCCCGCACGCTCCGGCGGCGCCTGGCGTCGTACGCCGCGTTGAGCGCGATCCGCATCAGCCAGGGGCCGAATGGGCGTCGCGCATCGTACCGCCCGAGATGGCGCCACGCCGAGAGAAATGCCTCCTGGGCGGCGTCATCCGCGTCGTCCGGATTCTCGAGGACCGCGCGGGTGACCCTTCGCACCGCCGGCGCATAGCGCTCCAGCAGGTGCCCAAAGGCCTCGGCGTCACCCGCCGTGGCAAGGGTCACCAAGCTGGTATCGGTTTCCTGGGAAATACGCACGGAGCGGTGGGAACGTTGAGGAGCCGCGCCTCAGGGCGCGGGTCGTTGGGAGGCCCTTTGCCGGCTCCACGCCTCGGCAATGAGCAGGGGGCCCCAGAGCCAGGCCAGCCAGCTCAGCGTTAGTGGCCACCCCATGGAGCGCCAGAGCACCCAAATGGTGCCGACCGGGGTCAGCCACATCGGCCACCAGTCATCCGGGCGGAGGCGCGGGCGCTCGAGGACTTGAACCGCCCCGAATCCTGAGTGTCGGAGGTGATCCAGGAGGTCGTTACAAACCGGCTGTCCGCGCTCCCAGCCGGGGAGCTCAGTCAGGCTCCAGGCCATGTTGGTCGCCCCCCAGCCATGCTCATCGCTAACGCCCAGGATCAGGCGATTCTGGCTCCGGGCCAGGGCGATGACGGAATCCCGCTGGCTCCGCGAGAGCTCGTTGGCCTTGGGAGCCGTGTTGACGACCTCGAACCCTCCAAGCCCGGCATCTACGAAGCGTGTAAGGTCTCCCCAGTGGTTGGTCGCGTATTCCGGGATGGAGGCGATGGCGATGGAGCCGTAGAGCGACTCGCTCTCCTTCATCAGGGCCAGCAGGGAATCGAGAGAGCCATCATAGCGGGACTGCTGGACCGGAACGGTGTCTCCCAGCAGGACGGTGTGCGCTCCAGAGGCGCTGACCTCGATCCCGGGACAGAGCTCCGGGTGGCCGCCGAGATGGCCGGCCCAACCGGTCGTCGTGTTGTGGTCGGTGATGAACGTGGCGTCGAACCCCGCTCTCGCGTGCCACCGGCGATTGGCCTCGGCGTCGAATCCCGAAACCAGGGTCCCGCGGACGTCGTGAGAGGCGTTGGTGTGGGAGTGATAGTCAACCACGGCGACGTTGGACGGCACCCCGGCGAGGCGAATCATGGGCCGATGCCAGAGCGCTCCCACCAACAAGTAGAGGATCAACCCCAGGAAGGCTGCGCACGCGACCAGCAGCTCGCGCAGGAGCTGAGCGCCCCAGGTTCGGGCAGGCCAGCGAATCCCGGCCACCAAACGCCAGAGGATGTACAGCATGCCCAGGCCGCTCACGAACCCGTGCATGCGGCTGGTGCTCAACATGGAAATCGCGTCCCAGGAGCTGAACAGGGGTCCAGCGAGCAGATAAAGAGAAGGAGCGACCAGGTGAATCCCCGGAGGGACTTCCTGGCCGGTGGGGTTGCTGAGGGCCGGGGTAGGGAAAAGCGCCGCCACGATAATGGCGACGCTAAAGAGAACGGGGACGCCTAGCCGACGAGGACCGAGAAAGGAGAGAGGATTGAGACGTGCCGCGCTTCGCACCCGGCGATGGCCTCAGCCCCCGGGCACTGTACTCACGTCGCGGGCGATCTTGCCGTCCAGCAAGTGGACTTGCCGCAGCGCATGGGCCGCGATGTCCGCCTCGTGAGTCACCAGGACGATGGTTTGTCCCTGTTGATGGAGCGCTTCAAACAGGGCCATGATCTCCTCACCCGTCGCCGAGTCGAGGTTCCCGGTCGGCTCGTCGGCGAGAAGAATGCTGGGATGATTGACCAGGGCGCGAGCGATGGCGACGCGTTGGCGCTGTCCG
>DATIWD010000137.1:0-3386 GCA_035519565.1 Gemmatimonadales bacterium
CTCCATTTCGAGCTGACCGTGGCACCCGACAACGGTCCCTGCTGGCTCCGCCTGACCGGACCCGACGGCACCCCCCAGTTTCTGGAGACTGAGCTCGGTCTCGGTTCCTGATCGGGTTGCGTCCGAGGCCCCTTCGGACCCATTCTCCACCATGGCCGGATCCTCTCCGACGCCGGAGCCTGTCTACTCCAGAAAGCGCCGCAGCCTCCGGGCCAGTTTCGCCCCCAATCGCCGTCCCCACCTGGTTCTCTCCGATGGCCGTCACCCCGTGCTCGACGTGTCGCTGCACGGCCTTCGCATTCGTCACATGGAGCCGGTCCGCCCCGAGCTGGGCTCCCACCTGAGCGGCACGCTGGAGTTCCCCGACCCCCGGCCACCCCTGACCCTCGAGGGAATCGTCATCCGAGTCCAGGCCGCCGACGTGGTGCTTGAATACGCGGAAGGCGTACTACCGGCGGATTGGGTGATGGCGGAGGTCGAGAGGAATCAGGCCAACGGAGGACCCAAGGGGTGAGCAACCGGCTTGTCGTAAGCGAATGGGGGCTTCTTGCCCTGGTACTGACGGCAAGCTGCGGCGGGCACAGCGCCCGCTCCCAGACCAGCAGTAGTGATTCCGCCTTTGCCGAGCTGCAGCGGCGCGGCGCAGTCGGCATGGGTGTGGATCAATACACCTCCTCGCACGTCTTCGAGCCGCTCCCCGATGGCGGCCGTATCGTTCTTCAGCGCGACTCCATCGACTCGGCGGGCACCGCCATCATCCGGGCCCATCTTCAGGACATCGCGACCCGGTTCCAGAAGGGGGACTTCAGCATCCCCGGCTTCGTCCATGCCCAAACCGTCCCCGGCACCGCGGTGATGGCGGCCCATGCGGCCAGGATCCGCTACGTCGCCGATACGCTGCCTCGCGGCGGGCAGGTCCGGATCACGACCACGGATTCGGTTGCGGTAGGGGCGATTCACGAGTTTCTGGCCTTTCAACGTACCGAGCACCACTCGCCGACCCATATGCACGGGGGTACCGGCGACGCCGGACACTAGCTCGGCGCCTCGTTCTTCACGGGAGGATCAGTCATGAGATCGCTGTTCTGGTTCCTGATCATCGGCATCCTGGCCGGATGGTTGGCCGGAAAGATCATGCGTGGCGGAGGGTTCGGGTTGCTGGGAGACCTGGTCGTCGGTGTGATCGGGGCGGTGGTCGGCGGATGGATCTTCGGCCTCCTCCACATCGCAGCCTGGGGGCTGATCGGAAGCCTGGTGACGGCTCTGGTCGGCGCCATGGCCTTCTTGTATGTGATTCGACTCATTAAACGGGCCTGAAGCGACCCCGCGGAGCGGCCCTACTCGAGCATCTCATGCGACTCTGGACGCTGCATCCCCGCTACCTCGATGCCGCGGGGCTGGTCGCCGTGTGGCGGGAGGGACTGCTGGCTCGCGCGGTCCTGCGGGGTCGGACCCGGGGATACCGCCGCCACCCGCAACTCTTCCGCTTCCAGCAGACGCGCGCGCCCGTGGCGTCGGTCAACCAGTACCTGATGGAGATCTATCTCGAGGCGGAGCGGCGAGGGTATCGCTTCGACCGGCGCAAGATCGCCGGACCCCGCCGGCCGATCCCCATGCGCGAAACGGCGGGACAGCTGGACTACGAGTGGAAGCACCTGCTGCGCAAACTCCGGCGCCGCTCGCCGGGCCGGTATCGCGAGCTGCGGCGGCTTCGCCAGCCTCAGGCTCATCCGCTCTTCCGGATCATTCCCGGCCCGCTCCGGGAGTGGGAGCGCGGAGCCGCCGTGTGACCTTCGACTTCCTGATCGAGACCTACGCCACCGAGCGGCTCAAGACCCTCTCGGTCTGGTCCCACTTCCAGGAGGCCGATCTCGACCTCCGTCCTGCCGACAAGGCCCGCACGCCGCGGGAGCAGATGGTGCACCAGTGTCTCTCCGAGGACGGCTGGTTCTCCCAGGTACTGGGCATCGATGTGGAGTGGCCCAAGCTCCCCGCCCAGGAGACTCGGATGGCATTCCTCGACCACTACGCCGAAGCCTCGAACCGGCGGCTCCAGCGACTCCGGGCCATGCCGGCCGCCTGGTTCGAGGAAGGCGCCACCTTCTTTGCCGAGCCCCGGTCCCGGGCCTGGGTGCTGGTCCGGCGAATCGCCCACTCGGCGCACCATCGTGGCCAATTGACCACCCACCTGCGGCTCCTTGGACGGGTGCTCTACTCGACCTATGGTCCGACCGCCGATACCGGTGGCCTCCCGGCCAACGGCGCGCTGGTGGTGTATCGCTACCCAACGTCCGAAGAGCTGCTCGAGTCCGAGCGCGGCGGAGGGACCTGGCCCACACTCCCGGGCCCCGGGAAGGAGCCCGTCACGGAACGCCCATGAGCGACCGTGGAATCCAGCCCAGGGGAGACCGATCGGAACAGGCCCGAGCCGCACTCAACGCTCTCATCACCCGGGGGAAGACTCCGGGCATCCAGTACGTCGTCGTCGACTCGGCACGTACCCTGTTCGAGTACGATGGAGGATGGGCCGATCTCGGAAACCGGATTCCGATGCGGCCCGACACCACGCTGATGGCGTACTCGATGAGCAAGACCATCACCGCAGTCGCGGCGTTGACCCTGGTGCAGGAGCGGTGCCTCGATCTCGACCGGCCGATCGATGACTACGTGGAAGGCAGTCCCTACGGCCCGGCCGTTACCGTTCGCCAACTGATCTCCCACACCTCAGGGATTCCCAATCCGATTCCGCTACGTTGGGTCCATCCGGCCGACGCCACCCCGTTCGATGAGCCTGAGGCACTGGCCAGGGTGCTTCGCCAGTATGCCCGACTGGCTTCCCGGCCCGGCACCCGATACGCCTATTCCAACATCGGCTACTGGTTGCTGGGGAGCGTCATCGCGCGCGCCAGCGGTGCGCCGTTCACGGCCTACGTGGATCGGCACCTGCGCGAAGATCTTCGCCTGTCACCGGATGACCTCGGCTACATGATTCCCGACCCGGCTCGACATGCGGCCGGATACCTCGAGAAGTACTCCTGGATCAATCTCTTGAAGGGTTTTCTGGTGGATCCGACGCTGATTGGCGACTACGAAAGGCGTTGGCTCCGGATTCGCAGTCACTACGTCAATGGCCCGGCCTTCGGCGGGTTGGTGGGAACAGCCCGGGGGTTCGCGACCTTTCTCCAGGATCAACTGCGCCATCGCTCGCGGTTGCTGGATGAGGCGACCCGCGCCCTGTTCTATACCCCGCAACAGGTCGCTTCGCACACCCTGATTCCCATGACCCTCGGTTGGCACGTGGGCACTGGGTCAAGTGGAAGCTATTTCTATAAGGAAGGCGGAGGCGGCGGGTTTCACTGCATGATGCGCCTCTACCCCGGCAACGG
>DATIWD010000138.1:0-21506 GCA_035519565.1 Gemmatimonadales bacterium
TCGCGAGTCCAGGTCATGGTCTCCTCCGGCGATACGATCGCAGTGATTGAGGGAAGGGTACACCCCGGTGGTCGAGGCGCAATCGGCACAAAAGAGCGAGGGGAGAGTCGAGCGACTCTCCCCTCATCTTTCACTCACGCAATCCAGAAGCTTCAGGGCCCGACCACGCTGGTTCCGTACTTCCGGTTGACCGCCGAAGCGATCGAATCGGCGATGATCCTATGAGTCAAGCTGCTGGGGTGAAACCCGTCGAGGCTGAGCGCCGTGCCGAAATTGACCAAGCCGCTGGTCGCTACCGCGCTCAGGTCCGGGAAGGGGAGAATCGCCCCCGTCGCCACCAGGCCGCCGAGGACTTGATTGGCATCCACCACCGCATAACCGCGGGCCGTGGCCTGGGCCTGGATGTGGTTATTGAAGGAGGCGGTAGCTGTTCGCATGGCGGCGAACTCCGTCGGCGTAACGACCTCGAGGTCATCACCGCAATCTAGGGTTTGGGCCAGGCCCTGAGCGGCAGTGAGGAGCTTCCTGATGCCGACGCTCCAGGGAACCAGGATCGAGTCTCCCCTGGAAGTCGGAACCGCGACCTGAGGAGCGCAGGCGACGGTGACGGTGAAGTTGGCCGGGAACGGGGCCGGCGGACTGAAACCGCAGGCCGGGGCGTTCTTGAGGCACCAGTAGATGCTGCCGAAAGAGGCGAACCCGAGATTGGTGACGTCCGGCACGGTGCTGAGCACGGCCGCGGCTCCGGTGGCGTCCACGCTGTCGAGGATCCGGTCGTACCGGGCCTTGAACACGGTAGTATCGGTGATCTGGAGGACGTTGCCGGGATTAGTGGTGTCGATCAGGGCCCCGAGCACATCGTCGGCTCCCAGCTCGACCGACACGAAGGTCGGCTGCGCCTGCCGCATCCGATTGATCTCGGTGCTGCCGCCGAGCACGAAGGTGGTCAGGGCCAGGTAGGTCGGGTCGGTGGCTAGCGACGTTGAATCGTTGTCGAGAGCGCCGATCACCGTCACCCCCGGAACCGCAAGGCTATTGAGGTACTGGGGAACCGGGGTCGCGCGGAGATCGCAGGTGGTGGCGTCCGTGCCCGGGGGCCGGCTAAGGGGCGCGTTGGTGACGAGCGGAGGCGGGCACCCCCTGCCCGCGAACTGCGGGTAGGCGAATGGCGCTCCGGCGGCGGCGGCAAACAGCACCGGAAACGCCCGTTTCTGGGTGCTGTCGTTCCAGCCGAGGGACTGGAAGCCGGCGGAGATGCTGGTTCCGATGGCGATGTAACGTCGGAACATCGGGTTATTCAGCACCGGAGGATTGAGCGATTGGTCCGAATAGCAGCCAGCCAGAGCGGGAAGTCCGACGGCCAGCGCAGCGGCGACTTTGGCGAGCTTCATGGTCCGAGTCTCCGCGTCAGAAGGCGTAGGTGAGGGTCGCCGCGAAGAGGTTCGCGGAGAAGTGATAGAGGCCGTTGGTGGTCGCCGGTGGTGCGGGCGCGCCTGCCAATATCGGGAAGCTTCGGCCTCGACGGTCAGCCTGATTGATGTACATGTAGCCCAGGTCCAGGTGCAGCTTCTTCACCAGGTTGGTGCCGAAGCCGGCGGTGAATTCGTTCCGGTTTCCTTCCGGCAGGTTGGGCGTCACGCTCTGGTCGGGTGAAGCGCCGTCATGAAAGAGGTAGCCCAGCCGGATCACCGTCCCCGGCCCCAGGGCGTATTGGGCGCCGAAACGGTAGGCCGTGGTCCAATCGAAGTTCTCGGGATAGGCGACGGTGTTGCTGCCGTTCCCCAGGGGATCCAGCCGCTGAAACTTGATCTTGAGCGTATCGAAGACCGACCAGTTGGTGAGCTGCACATCGAACAGCAGCTTGAGACTGCTGGTCACATCGCCCGCCGCCCCGAAGCTCCACTGCTCGGGGTAGTGGAGGGAGGTAGAGCCGGTCTGGTTGGTGAGCGCGCCGGTCCCGGTGAACAGGCCTCCGACCAGCTGGTCGATGTCGATGGGGAGGGCTGGATTCCCGAGGTTGGCGGCGATCGGATTGCCCGGGGGCAACACCAGACCGGTCATCACCTGGCTGATGTCGACGGTGCCGTCGTTGAGCGTGACCTTCTGGCGCGAGAGATAGCGGGCGCCGAAGGAGAGGCGGTCGGTCGCCTTGAGCAGCACGCCGAGGTGGAACCCGGGAGAGGTGGCGTTCGCGTGCAGGTTGATATCGGCGAAGTCGGTCCCGGCCGGAATTCCCAGATTGCCCAGCGTGATGCCCGCAGGCGCCGGTGGGGGAAGCGGAGCGCTCGACAGGTCGGCCCGCTGGTGCAGTTCGACGTGCGAGAAGGCGAGATCGAAGCCGCCGCCCACCATGATCTGGTCGGTGAGCTTCACGGCGACCGAGGGCTGCAGGTACATGGCCCGGATCACGCTCTTGTAGCCGGCGTAGCGGCCTTCGGCGGTGGTCGGCCAATCGGTGGTGAGTCCGTAGGGGGCGAAGAATCCCAAGCCCACCGTGAACCGGTCGGTGACGCCATAGCTGGCGTAGACGTGGGGTACCGGGTAGACCTTGGAGTTCAGGTCGCTCACGAGCCCGGTCTGGTCGTTGGTGAAGCTGCCTGTGGGCGCGATGAAGGTGCCCCCCACGGTCAGCACCCCGTGTCCCTTCCGGGTCAACGCAAGACCGGCGGGGTTGTAGAACATCGCCGAGCCGTCAGGGCACGGCGATGCGACCGCGGTGCCGGCTCGGCCCATGGCGCAGGTGCTGTGCTCGTTCACACTGTAGCCCTGAGCCAGGGCATCGTGTGCGACGATCAGGGCGACCAGTGCACCAACGGCCGACCAAAGAGGTGGGTGCCGCATAGTTGCACTCCGTTTTTTCGGGGACTGCATGGGCCAGTTGTGGGTACGGGGTGGGATAGTGTACTTCCCGAATCCGCACCTGTCAAAGGACATACGGGGGTTTCGGAATTACTTCATGAAATTCTTAATGCAGCGTGGGTGGGGCGGCCTCGATTTGCGACGCCGTGAGGGGGACCCGAACGATCTCTCCGCCATCCAGGACGATCTCGAAGGCGTAACTCCCCGCCTGCGGTAACGGGATGTCGAAGACCAGCACGGCACCCGCCTCGACATCGGTGACGCCGGCGGGGGGCTCCCCGAACTGCACGGTGCCTTCACCGCCGAGGAGCTCGGTGCCCGCGGCGTCCACGAACCGGATGCGGATGGCGTGAAGCCCGATCTCGGTGCGTTTCCCCCGCACCCGGAGCACCAGGTGCGTTCGCGGGTGCACCGCCGGAAAGCGGGGGACCCAGACGTGCTGGAACAGTCCGAGCACGGACAGCTTCCCCTGCTGATCGATCAGGGCGTAGTCCGCGAGGACGGCGAAGTCGAGATACAGCTCAGGTCACCCGGATGGAGCGGATCACGTCGTTCTTCTGGATCGCGTTCACCACGTCCATCCCCCCGGTGACTTGGCCGAATACCGTGTGGACACCGTCGAGATGTGGCTGAGGCGAGTGGCAGATGAAAAACTGGCTGCCGCCGGTGTCCTTGCCCGCGTGCGCCATCGAGAGGGTGCCGGCCACGTGCTTGTGCTTGTTGAGGTGGGTCTCGCACTTGATGGTGTAACCGGGACCCCCGGTACCGACCCGGGGATTGGCGGCATCGCGGGAGAGCGGGTCCCCGCCCTGGACCATGAAATTCTTGATCACTCGATGGAATCGAGTTCCATCGTAGAACTTGTCGTTGGCGAGCTTCTCAAAGTTGGCGAAGGTCTTGGGGACCTCGGCGTCGAACAGCTCGACGGTGATGGTGCCGCGTTCGGTGTCGATGGTGGCAGTCTTCATTTCCACTCCTCACTAGGGGCCTGGTTGACCGGTAAGTTGCCGACGGCCCCGGCTCGGCGCAATCGGAGTGCGGCCGCTCACCTGCCCGCCGCCTCTGTCAGGCGTGCACTCCACTCTTCCTCGTCCGCGGCCGGCGCCAGACACCGGGCACCGATGCAGGCAAAGGCCCGAGTCCCGCCGCCCGCCGCAAGCATGCCCTGCACCGCCGGTGGGAGCGAGCCAGTCGGGGCGTCCGTTCTGACTCGCTGAACCACCTTGCGGGGAAGGAACCTGGCCAGGGCCCGCTGGTGCAGCCGATCCGCCTGCTCTTCCATGCCGACCGCTTCCACCACAACGAGGTGGGTAGCGGGATTGAGACCCCAGTCCGCGGCGATCAGGAACGTCGCGCCATAGAGGCCCAGCTCTGGGACTCGACCGGCAAAGGCGGCCAGGAGCGCCTCGAGCCGTTCCCGCCAGATCGACTGCCCGGTCAGCTCGTGAAGGCGGGCCAGGGCCACTCCGGCCGCGCCGTTGCCCGAGGGGGTGGGTGCGTCCTGAACCGGCTTGGCGCGGGTCGGCAGCAGACCTTCGCCCCGGTCATTGGCGGTGTCGTAGAAGCCTCCGGCTGCCGGGTCCCAGTACTCGCTCCAGACCCGGGTCATGATCCGCTCGCTCCATTCCAGCCAGGCCGAGTCCCCCGTGGCCTCGTACGCGTCGAGCGCTGCCAGTACCACCTGCACCTGATCCTCGAGGAGGCCCGCCATCCCGCCGGGCGAGTGGGCCACCGCGTCGGGAGCGTCACTCTCGCGTTGTATCCGCTGCAGCGTCAGCAGCGCGTGATCCGTGGGCCATCGATCGCCCAGGACCGGGCCCGCCCGGAGCAGCGCTCCCGCCAGCATCGCGTTCCAGTTGCTGTAGCGAGTGCGGTCCACGAACGGTGCCGTGCGCTTCCCGCGGGCTTGCCTCAACCGGCCGATCGCCTGGGCCAGCAGCGCCTTCGCCTGCTCCACCGGCCGGTCCTGTCGCTCCGCGATCCGCTCGATGGTATCCGCGATGAAGAGCACGTTCCTGGAGGGGTCGTGGTTCATCTCCCCGGCGGTCCCGATGTCGTAGTACGCCGCCGCCACCTCCAGCTCTTCCGGCGGCAGGACCGCAGCGGCCTCCTCGAGCGTCCAGGTGAAATAGTCTCCGTCGTCGTCGAGGCCCACGTCGGCGTCCTGGCTGGCGGCATACCCACCGGCCGGATCGGCCAGGACCTCCCGCACCCACCGGACGATCCCTCGCGCCACCTCGGCGTACTCCTCGTTCGCGAAGGCTCCATAGGCGTCGAGATAGGCGCGCAACAGCCCCGCGTTGTCGTAGGACATCTTTTCGAAGTGAGGCACGATCCAGCGCGCGTCCACGCTGTAGCGATGAAAGCCTCCACCCAGTTGATCGTGGATGCCGCCCCGGGCCATCCCCGACAGGGTGAGATCGATCATCGCCCGGATTTCCGGCGCGGGCTCTCGGTACCAGGCATTGAGGAGGACGGTCATGGCCGCCGGGTGCGGGAACTTGGGCTGATTGCCGAATCCGCCGTTTCGCGGATCGAAGAGGCGGGCCATGCCGGCCACGCCGCCGGCGAGGAGGTCAGGAGTGACCTCCCCGGCCAGCGCCTCATTCAGGTCTTCTGCCAGCAGCTGCCGGACCGCGCCAGCCTGACTTCCGACCTTGTCCGGCTGGTTGCGGTAGACCTCGAGTACCTGGGCCAGGGCCGATCGGAATCCCGGGCGTCCATACTTGCCATCGGGTGGGAAGTAGGTGCCTCCGTAGAACGCCTCACCGCCCGGCGTGAGAAAGGCGGTAAGCGGCCACCCCCCCTGTCCGGTGAAGGCCTGGACCGCTCTCTGGTAGCGTACATCCACGTCCGGGCGCTCGTCCCGATCGACTTTGACGCAGACAAAATGCTGGTTCAGGAACTCGGCGAGTGAGGCGTCCTCGTAGGATTCACGGTCCATGACATGGCACCAATGGCACCAGACCGCGCCGATATCGAGGAGTACCGGCTTGTCTTCCGCGCGCGCCCGTGCGAAGGCGGCTTCCGACCACGGGTGCCAGTGAACCGGCTGGTGCGCGGCGGAGCGGAGGTACGCGGATTGCGCGGAACCGAGCAGGTTCTCGCTGCTCATGCGGCCAATATAGTCTGCGCGATCATGAGTGACCGGCGGTGGGGTGAGCCGATCGCGAGACTGCTGAGCGGGTGAATGGAAGCGTCGTCGCGGGGGATCGGGAACCGGTGAAGCGACCACATGTCTGATCTCGGATATTGCACCGGTCGCTCGAGCGACCCGCGCCGAGCCTCCGCGTTACCGAGGGTGCTCAGTGCACGCGGCGCAGTATGGCTTCCAGCGAGTCCCGACTGAGGACGCCGGCGAGCGAGAGCCAGCGGCGGTTGTTGGTCCAGCGCAGGACGGTCACGCCGCGCGGCGTACTGCCGGCGAGGGTATCGGCAGGGGGAGCGGTCGAGACCTGCTGATCGAGCAGGACCCGGCCGTCCAGGTACACGACGCGGACGACCGGCTGAGCGGTATCCGCTCCCGGAACGGTGGCGCCGTTGCCCAGTTCGATCCGCACGGGGGTCCACCCGTCCACCATCCGCACGGGGCCATCCAGGGCCCTCTCTGCCTGCGCGACGTCCACCGGTCGAAATCCGGGGGCCGAGGAAACCACCTGAGGCTTGGGAGTTTCGGTAAAGGGCCGGGGCGCAGGAGGCTCGGGCTTCGCGACCGGGTGTTCGGCCGAGGCACTGGCCTTGGGATCGGTCCGGGACTTGGATTGGGCCGGCCGGTCTGCCGGTGGGGTGGGAGGGAGAGCCTTGGGAGCGGGAGCCGCGGCGATCGGCTTCGGCGTTTCAGGCGGCGGAGCGGAGATCCCCGGCGTGTTGTTCTTTTCGGTGAAATGAAGGCCGGCCGGGCCCGTCGGCGCCGGGGCCCTCATGCGCCGGGCGACGAAGACCACTGCCATTGCGATGACGATCCCCAGCGGCAGGAGGTAGCGGGTCAGGTCTCTCCCCATCCTTCTCCGGTCGTGCCAGGGCAATAGGATCTGGACTGATCCGGAACGGTGAGGGGGATTGATGGTTGAACGCTCGACGGTGGGAATCACGGATTCCACCGCAGGAAACCGATCACGCCATTCCTCGATCTGCCGGCTGCATTCGCGGCAGGCGGCAACGTGCTCCTTGAGTTTGCTGATATCGGCAGGTGACAGCCGGTGATTCAGGAGCGCATCCAGAATGCGCTGATCCAGGTGGCCCACGGCCTGCTCGTCGCTGTCTGAGGATAGAAGATCGGGCTTTGACGTCCGGTTCGCGGTGACCTAACTCACCGGACGTTTCGAGCCAGGACCTTGAGGGAATCTACTCCAACATGGCCGGTCAGGGTGAGAAGGAAGCCGGCCGGATCGAGCCAGCGGACGGTCGCGATACCATCGGCGGTCTGGCTCGAAAGAGTGTCTCCCGGCAACATGCCCAGGCGATTTGTCGAGGCCAGGCGCTGCTGATCCAGCCAGATCTCGCGGCCGGGCTCGTCCGGGTACACCACCCGGACCATGGTTCCGGCCGTCGCGTCTCCCTCCGCGGCAACCGGTGCAGCATTGGTCAGTATCCGCGAGAGCTGAAGGCCATCGATGAGGCGAATGGTTCCCGAGAGCCGGTGAACCGCCTCTTCCATGGTGGTCGGCTGAAATTCCTCGTCCTTGTTCAGCTTGCTGCGGAGCCCCATCGCCTGACCGGTCGCCTGAGGCGCCGCAGGGCTGACGGCACCGGTCACCGCGCCGGCTCGAGCCGCCGGGGGTGGAGCCATGGCCTTCTTCGCGTCCATGGTGGTCTCGTTGGCCCGGCTGACCGAATCGGTGACCACGTTCGCGGATTGATCGCGTCTCGTGAGCGCCGGTTCCGCCGGCTGAGCGGGCTTGGACTCCTTGAGGCCGGACTTGGGAGGCTTCGCTTGCAGTTCTCGCCGGGGACCATCCTCGCTGGCCGCCGCCGGCGTCGAGGTCGATTCCCGGTCGAGCGGAGGAGTGCCCGGGACGGATGCGACCGGAGTCTGGTCTTCGAGTGCCGAGGTTGTCGCCTGGGTCCGCCGCTGGATCGCGCCATAGTAGCCGAGCCCCGCCGCCAGGACGATCGAAGCGGCCCAGGCCAGCCGGGTATACACCGAGAGACGCCGGACCAGAGGGGAGCGTCCCGTTCCACTCCGGGTGTCCTGGTTGGGAGGGTCCAGCATGGTGATCAGCTGGTCGGATTCCCCGAGTAACCCACGCGCTTCCTCGACCCGCCGGACACACTCCTCGCAGGTGGCCAGGTGCTGCTCGATCTCGCGCACCTCCGCGGAGTCGAGCTCGCCATCGAGCAGCGCGTGAATCTGTCCATCCTCAAGATGCGGCATGCTTCCGTTTCTCCCGCGCGTGGTAGGCCTCGACCAGACGGCGGCGCGCGCGCGCCAATGTCGTACCGATCGCTCCCTTGGCCAGGCCCAGGGTGGCGGCGATCTCATCGTAGTTGAACCCCTCGGCCTTGAGGAGCAGGACCTCGCGATCCCGGGGCGCCAGCGAATCCAGCGCCTCGCGTACAGTGGCCACCTGCTCGACCCGATCCAGCTCCTGATCCGGGGCCGGAGAACTGGAGGGGCCCTCCGCCTTCAGCAACTCCAGCCGCCGGCCCTGCCGAACCGCGCGACGCCCGTCGTCACGGACCAGGTTGAGGGCGACGGCGAAGAGCCAGGGACGGGGGTTTTCCGGGGGTGCGGCAAGCGCCCGGGCGAAGACCTCGTGCGCGAGATCTTCGGCCCGGTCCGCGTCGCCGGTCCGGCGGTACAGCATCCGAACCAGCGACGCGTGGTATTCGTGGTACAGCTGGGTGACTCGTTGGCTCATGCGCCGCGGAAACTCCGGACCAGGGAAGCCAGGTCGGACGCCGGCATGGTTCGAGCGCCGGCCGCGGTGATCTTGATACTGACCTTCTTGCCCGCGATCAGCACTTCATCTCCGGCCGTGAGGCAGGGAACCACCTCCGGCAGCGCCCGGGCCAGGGCGAAGTAGGCGTCGCTGAAGGGGGCTACCGTTACCACCGGCAGACTATCCCGGTGCGCCGCGTCCGTCCAGACGGTGCCCCGCTGGGCGAACAACCGCCCACCGACACGACGCAGCGGCACTCCACTGTCCTTTGACTCCAGTTCGTTCAGCCGCCGATCGGCGATGGCATCGGCGGCGGCGAGATTGGTGGTCCCAGAGAGCTGGGAGCTGGTCTTGGCACTCTCGAACGCCTTCATCCCGGTCTGGGCCGGGGCGGCGGCCGGGCCGCCACGGAGCTGGTCTTCCCGCATCTCGGGCCGCACCGCCAGCGTGGGCTCCTGGACCAGGTACGAGGTGTATTCGGTCAGAATCCCGTAGCGGAGTCCCAGCTCTCTCACCTGGTCGATCAGGTTCTGGGAGGCGCCTTCGAGACGGATCTGTCGCGTCAATTCGCCGATCCGACGCGAGGCCCACAGACGCGGCACGAAGTCATTGGAGTTCTCGCTCTCGGGGAAATCGGCGCTGGCGGTGAACCGTTCCCGGCGCCCATTCCGCTCTCCTTCGATGACGACTTGCCCGGTCCCGTGGCCCCGATAGCGTCCAAAGACTACCAGCTCTTCGCCATAGAACAGGTCCGGCAATGTAGCGGGGTAGTTATCCCGCAGATCCACCGGGGCGCTGGTGATTCTCAGGTTGACCAGCGCCGGCCGGCGAATCTTCCCGACCAGGTTGCCGATGGCGACCTCGACGTTGGCACCGGGAGCCACGTATTCGGCCGTGCCATGCCCTTCCTGGGCCAGGCGGTCGAGTAGATAGGTGTTGACGTCGTGACCGAGGCCCACCGTGAAGATCCGGGCTCGGCCGATCCGGGCGGAAGCGTTCGCCGCAATGCGGTCGGGAGCCTGCTCACCGACTGAGGGGAGCCCGTCGGTCAGGAAGAGAACGATGGGGAGTCTCTCCTCGGACACCGTCGCTCCCAGGACCGCGTCCAGGGCACCCGCGATGTTGGTCCCGCCTTCGGCCACCAGCTGGTTCACGAACTCCCGCGCGGCCTGGAGATTCTCGGGTGTCGCGGCGGTGAAGCCGTTCCGGAACGGGCGCACCCAGTTGGAGAAGGCAATCAACCGGAAGCGATCCTCGGGCCGCAACGTCCCCAGCGCCTGCAGCAGCGCGGTCTTGGCCTGGTCCAGCTTCTCGCCCGACATGGAGCCGGACACGTCGATCACGAACGACAGGTCGCGGGGGACCACCGCCGTCTGCTCGGTCTGGGGCGGGGAAAGCAACAGCATGAAGTAGCCATCCTCGCCGGCCGGCGCGTGACTCACGACGCTGGTCCCGACCAGCCCTTGCCGCAGAGGGAGAAACAGCTCCAGATCCCCCGAAGCGTCGGGGTCGAGGGTGATTTCGAGGCGATCGTTGACCCGCTGGGTGTTGAGGTGATGGGTGGGAGAGAAGGGAACGCCGTAGTCGTCGGGACGGGAAACCGCGACACGAAACGACAGACTGGACGATCCACGCTGTCCCGTGGCATAGCGCAGGCGCAGGGCGTCACCACTCCGATCGAGCAGCTGGGTGTATCGCAGCACGACTTTGCGAGTCTCCCCGGGTTGAATCGGGAATACCTGCGCTCGGACCAGGCCGTGGCCGGCCAGGGTGAGCAGGGCGGGGTCGCGAAGCTTCCGCACGATGGTCTCATAGATTCCCCGTGCCTGTTCTGCGTTCATCATTTCCCCTCTGACTTCCTGGTTGCCCATCCAGAGCGAGAAATTCTGGAAGACCGCTTCGCCGGGGAGCGGGTAGAGGTAGCTGCCCTCCGCGATGGCACCGCCGGTGTTCCGGAACTGCTCCTCGACTTCGAACCTCGCCACTCGGCCATCAATGGTGGTACGGACTTGGGAAGAAACTCGGGTCACCGTAGTCGCCAGGCCGGGCTGACGAGGGGTCTCGATCTCCACCCAACCCTGTGCCCACGCGGGCTTTATCGAGGCGGTCAGCAACACCGCCACCAGTGTCAAGTACCGGTACATCGGATGCTCCATGCTTGAGGGTGCTGGGGGATGCGTGGAGCGAGGGGACTTGCACAGCGGCGGGATTCACAGGGACATAGAGGGTGAACAAAGGGCGAAACCGGGCACAGGTGGCGGAGAAGCGAGAGTGGCCAACCCGTGTTAGCATTTGGCCCTGACCGTTGGACGGAGCCCTCGTGCCCAGCATCGACGTCACCCGCACTTATCTGGAAATGACCGACCCGGGCGAGTTGCGTGCGGCACCGCCGGTTCCGGACCTTCACGTCGAGCAGGTCGAGCGCTGTCCTCCTTCCTTCTATCGCTATCTCTACGCGGAGGTCGGGCGACCGCACCGGTGGACCGATCGTCTCGGCTGGACTGATGACCAGATTCGGGCGCATCTCCAAGGCCCGATGACGCTCTGGGTCGGATACGAGCGCGGCTCCCCGGCCGGATTCTTCGAGCTCAAACGCTGCCAGGACGGCTCGGTGGAGATCGCCTATTTCGGTCTGCTGCCCGAGTTCGTGGGGCGTGGCCGAGGGAAGTATCTGTTGACCCGGGCCACCGAGGAGTCGTGGGCGCTGGGGGCGAATCGAGTCTGGCTCCACACCTGCACCCTCGACCATCCAGCGGCATTGCCCAACTATCTGAGCCGTGGGTTCCGGCCCACCGGCACCGAGGTCTATCAGGCCGAAGTTCCGTAGTCCCGCCGTTTCCTCAGTCGCATAGACCCTCCGGGTGGTGGGCAGGTCGCCCGGGCGGAGTCATATTCCCCGGATGCCGGGGACCGAGCCGCTCGCCACCGCACTCCTGCTTACCACGTTCGGCCTGTTGCTGGCGATCAGTGCCGTCTTCAGCCGCGCGACCGAGCGGTTCAGCGTCCCGCTTGCCCTCATCTTCCTCGGGATCGGGATGCTGGCGGGGGAAGAGGGCCTCGGCGGCATCGTCTTCGAGAATTACCAGGTCGCCTACCGGCTGGGCATCGTCGCCTTGGTCCTAATCCTCTTCGATGGCGGGCTGAACACTCCCTATTCGGCGGTGGTTCGCTACATCCGGCCTGCCGCCGTGCTGGCCACCACCGGCGTCCTGGGTACGGCGCTCCTGGTGGCGGCTGGCGGACGGCTGCTGGGATTCAGTTGGCCGGCCGCCCTGCTGATCGGGGCGGTCGTTTCCTCGACCGACGCGGCCGCCGTGTTCGCCGTGCTGCGCGGGAGCGGGCTCCACCTCAAGCGGCGCGTGGGAGCCACGCTGGAGCTGGAGTCGGGGATCAACGACCCGATGGCGGTGATCCTCACTGTGCTCGCCACGGAGAACCTACTCGAGCCGGGGGCGCTGAGCGGCACGGCGATCGTCGTGTCCGTGGTCCGGGAGTTGGCCGTGGGCCTCGCCTTCGGCTACGTGGTTGGATGGGCCGGGCGCGCTCTGTTCAGGCGAGTGCGGCTCCCGGTGGGTGGCCTCTATCCGGCGCTCACCGTGGCGCTCGCCTTCCTCGCGTACGGGCTCCCGACCGTGTTCCACGGGAGCGGCTTCCTCTCGGTGTACGTCGCTTCCCTGATGCTGGGCAGCACCCCGCTTCCGTACCGGGCGGGCCTCTATCGGTTCCACGATGCGCTCGCGTGGCTGAGTCAGGTCACCATGTTCCTGGTGCTGGGGATCCTGGTAACGCCGTCGCACCTCCCGTCGGTGGCCATCGAGGGGCTGGCCCTGGCCGCGTTTCTGGCGGTGATCGCACGTCCCCTGGCGGTGTCACCGATCCTGGCCGCGTTCCGGTATCCTGGCCGAGAAATCACCTACATATCCTGGGTCGGGCTCCGGGGCGCGGTGCCCATCATCCTCTCCACCTATCCGGTCCTGCTGGGTGCTCCCGGAGCGGACATCATCTTCGACGTGGTCTTCTTCGTGGTCGTGGTGAACGCGCTGGTCACCGGAGCCACCATTCCCTGGATCACGCGGCGGCTGGGGCTGGAGAGTCGAGAGCCGGCCCCGCCGGGGAGCGTGGTCGCGCTCGATGCGCGGGCCTCGTTGAAGGGGGACCTGCACGGGTTCTATCTCGACGAGGCGCTCCCGGTGGTTGGAGCGACGATCGAGGATCTGCCGCTGCCGGAGGATGCCGCGGTTGCCTTCGTGGTCCGCAACGATGAGTTGCTTCCTCCCAAGCCCGGCACCGTCTTGCAGGCGGGGGACTACGTCTACCTGGTGGCGAGGAACGAAGATCTGCCCGAGCTCCACCTGCTGCTCGGACGGGAACGGGAGGACTAGCCGGGAGGCGAGGTCGGCGGCGAGTCGTGGCTCACCGCCTCGGGAGCGGTGCAGGGCCGGGCGCGGATGACCGCGGCCCTTCCGTCGGTGTGGAACACCTGTCCCGCCGCGTTGCGCCCTGACCGGGGCGCGTCGGGGATGGTGACGTAGTCGAGCAGGTCGGCACAGCCGCCGGCCTCGAGGGCCCGCACGATGAAGTCGCGCTCGTCATCGATCTGCGGGGAGATCCGGTGCGTGGGAAATCGGAGCAGCTTGACCAGCATCCCGATGTCCTGATTGGCCGCGCCGGCCCAGATCCCTCGGGCGGTATCTACCAACCACATTCTCAGATGATGGCGGATCCGGGCGTTGGGACCGGGGAGCTCGTAGCTCAGGTCCTGCGGGCGACCTTCGAAGTATTGCGTGCTGACCGGCGCCGCGCCGCCCGGTTTCCCCACGATGACCGCCACGGCTTCCTTGCTGAGGGCCTTGAAGCTCGGCGCGTGAGGCGCCGTCCAACCCGCCGCGATGAAGGCCGCGTCCACGTCCTCGGGTGAACCTTCGATGATGAGATTGATCGGATCGCCGAGCGGTTGCCCCTTCTTGGTCTCGGTTCTGGGGATCAGGTCGGGCAGGGCCGGAGCTTCGTAAAGACTGCGATAGGCGGTGACCAGGAGACAGTGGTTCCGGTGGGGGAGCACCATCGGAGCGGCCAGGGCCAGTCGTCCGATCTCCCCGGCGATGATGCGCACGCGGGGGCCTCGTCGGGTCAGGTTGAACGAGGTCAGAATCGCGGCAGGGATCACGGCCACCTCGGTCGCGGCCGCGAGCGCGAGGGGGACCGCCGTCTTCACGTGCACCTTGCGGTTCGGAGCGCGGATGGTCCCGGTGTCGACGTGCGCCTGGGCGTTGACGTATTCGAGGCTGTCGAGCAGCCCCGTGATGGGAACCCAGTGCTGGAGGTCCACGCGCAGCGAATCGAATCGCAGGCCCAACGAACCGCCGCGTCCGAATCGGCTACCTCCCTGTGAAACCGTGATTCGGCCGACCACTTCGGTGTAGGCGGGCAACTCGACGCAGCTGTCGCGCACCACGGCGGCCAGGGTCTGGACCAGCAGCCGCTCCCCGACCGGGTTCTTCCCGCTCACGATCGGTTGCAGGAAGCGAATCGGGAACGTGGTCCCCACGGCGATCGTGTCCGCATGCTGGGCCCGGGCGGTGGTGACCATGCACGCGCCCAGCGCGATGATTGGGAGAATCCGCACCTTCATGACCTGCGATCTAGGCGGATGGGAGACGGGCTGAGGGGCAAAGGTCTGCAACGACGCACTCAGGGCACCGCGGCCTGCGGGCAATACAGATCTGCCGCCCATGAAAAATGAGCAAGTGCGACAACAAAGCCCAGTCCTCTCTCGGAAACAGCGTCATCAGATCCAGCTCGGCCTTGGCGGGGTCCGCTTGCGTCGTCAACCCGAGCAGCCGACTGAGCCGGCCGACGTGGGTATCGACCACCACGCCCTCGTTGATCCCGAAGGCATTTCCCAGAACCACATTCGCGGTCTTGCGGCCGACGCCGGGGAGCTGGCGCAGCTCGTCCATGGTGCGAGGTACCTCGCCGCCATGATCAGCCACCAGCGCCTGCGCCATGGCGATCAGACTCCGGGTCTTCATCCGGTAGAAGCCGGTGGACTGGATGATCTTCTCGACCTCGCTGTGTCGCGCGCGTGCGAGATCGACTGGGCGGGGGTACCGGGCGAACAACACCGGAGTGACCAGGTTGACCCGGGCGTCGGTGCATTGGGCTGAAAGGATGGTCGCGACCAGGAGCTGGTAGGGGTTCTTGTGGTCGAGCGCGCACGCCGCTTCGGGATATTGCCTGCTCAGACGGCGGAAAATTTCAACCGCGCGGCCCCGTCTCGCCTCGGCCGACTCGCGCCCGCGCCTGGTCTGCCGGGTCCTGGCCTTTGCCGGCTTTGGCCGGGACCGAGTAGCCGACTTCCCGCGTGGCCGGCTGGTCGTTCGTCCCGCCATCTACTTGCTCCTGCGCCGGGCCACATGCGCGAGAAACTGCTCGACCGGCCGGGCGTTCAGGACGTGCTCGCGTCCCAGCCATCCCTTCCGCGCGATCCCGACTCCCAGATCCACGTTGCTCATCCCGGCGATGCTGTGGGCATCGGCGCCGATCGAAATGGTGACACCGTGCTCCACCGCGCGTCGCAGGTGCCGCCAGTCGATATCCAGGCGGTGGGGATCCGCGTTGATCTCGATGGCGACGCCCGCCTCTCCGGCCCGGGTCAGGATGGCCTCGATGTCCAGGGGATACGGCTCCCGGGAGAGCAGGAGCCGGCCGGTGGGGTGACCGATGATCGCCAGGTGCGGGTTCTCCATGGCGGCCAGCATCCGATCGGTCATCTGTTTGGCCCCCATACTGAACCGGGTGTGAATCGAGCCGATGACGAAGTCGAGACGCGCCAGCGTGGCGTCGTCGTAGTCGAGCTTCCCATCGGCCAGGATGTCGGCCTCGACGCCCTTGAGGACCCGGATGCCCTTGAGCTTCGCGTTCAGGCCATCGATTTCTTCACTCTGTCGCGCGAGGTCTTCCGTGCTCAAGCCGCCGGCATAGGCGGCAGAGGTGCTGTGATCGGTGACTCCGACGTAGCGGTATCCCGCCTCACGGGCCGCGACGGCCAGCTCTTCGATCGTGGTGGTGCCGTCGGAGTAGTTGGAGTGGCAGTGGATCAGCCCTTGGAGGTCCCCGCGCTCGAGGAGAGTGGGCAGCTTCGCTTCCCCCGCCGCTTCGATTTCACCCCGGTCCTCTCTCAGTTCGGGTGGAATCTCCGTGAGTCCGAGCGCCGAGTAGAACGCGGCCTCGTCGGGCGTCGGGACGAAGGCGCTGCCCCGCCAGAGCGCCGCGCCATTCAGGGCGAACCCCCGGGCGGCGGCGTGGCGGGCCAGTGCCGCGAGATGAGCGTCGCTCCCGGTGGCCTGCACCAGGACCGCGCCGGCGTTGACCGGGGTGGTGACGATGATCTGCGCGCTGGAACCGGTGGCGAAACGGAGGGTAACCCGCCGCTCATCCTGGCCGGCGAACTCGTGAACGCCTGGAAGCTGAGCCAACCGTTTGAAGATCTCGGCGGGCGCCGCTTCGGCGACGAGCACGATCACGATCTCCCTGACGACTTCGTTGCGGCGCCGCACGTCGCCCGCAGTCACCGCCTGGAGCACACCGGGCTGGCGCTCCAGCGCCTCCCGAAGGCGGGACGCTTCCTCCGCGGCGTGGTGGGCGAACCGGTAGGCGCTGGCCTGTCGGAGAAACGCGATGCCCTTGAGAATGTTGTCGGCGGTCTTGGCGCCGAACCGGGGGAGCTTGGCCAGGCGGCCGTCGCGGGCGGCGGCCTCGAGGTCGGGGAGCGAGTCGATGTCCAGCGCCTCGTGGATCTGCCGCACCTTGGCCACGCCCAATCCCGAGATCTGCAGCATCTCCACCAGCCCCGGAGGTACCTGCTCGCGCAGTTCCTCGAGGAGACTGGACCGGCCGCTCTGGAGCACTTCGGTGACGATCTGCAGGGTGGCGGGACCGACGCCCTTGGTCTCCGCGAGCGAACCGTCGGCGAGGGCGACGTCGACTTCGACCGGCAGGCTCTCGATCGCCCGGGCGGCGCTGCTGTACGCGCGGACCCGGAAGGTGCTCTCCCCCTTGAGCTCCATGAAAGAAGCGATCTGCTCCAGCACACGAGCGACGGCCTTGCGATCCATCATTCCACGAAGATCCCCTCGGGCGGCGCGGTGCGATGCGGTGCGGCCGCCCTGGCAACGAGCGGGGCCGTGCGGGCCGCCAGCTCGATCATCTCTTCCGCTCCGACCACCGAGTAGATCTGGGCGGTCGCTCCTCCGGGCAGAATGCTTCCGAAAACGGGCGAGCCGTCATCCCGCTCCAGCCGCCCAGGCCGGGCGCCGGAGGCGGTCACGACGCTGAAGCCCGCCCGGTCCGGGTGTAACCCGAAGATTCCCATCACTTGCCAGCGATTCGCGGGCGAGTGCACGAACAGTCCATCCAGCGGCTCGTGCGGGTGTCCCTCCGCCAGCTCGGCCCAGATCATCCGGGCGGGGAATTGAATGTAGTAGGCCTGCGGGGTCGGGGCAGTGGCGGCTTCCGGCGGGGCTGAAGCGTTCAATAACTCGATCGCCGACCGTCGGCCGAGACGGAAACACCAGCCGCCGGCCTGCCAGGTGAGGAATGCCTGATGCAGCAGGGACAGATGCTCGCGCACCGCTTCTTCGGGCGCGTCGTCGGGGACCAGATCGCGAAGCAGGAGCACCGCTTGCCGGTCGAGGGCGAAGGCGTCGAGGTCGCGGGAATCCAGCTTCGCGGCGGCGAGCGAATCCCGAATGGCGCCGAAACGCTCCTCGGCCAGCTCGGCGAACACCAGTTCAAAGGGGGTCGGGCGACTCCGGTCGCTCACCGGCGTATTGCCTTCTCGGCCTCGCGGGGGAGAAAGCCGTCCAGGATCCGCACGAAGTCTTCAGGGGCTTCGACGTAGGGCACGTGGCCGCAGCGAGGGAGCACTCGCAACGGCGCCCGCAGACAATCCGCCGTCACCTTCGCCGTCTCGACCGGGATGGGGTCATCCTCCCCGTGGATCACGATCGCGGGGACCTGCAACCGGCGAAGCTCGGGCCGGAGGTCGTAATCGCCGAGACTGGACCAGACCTCCTTCTGCGTGCGGTCGGTGATCCGGAACGGAGTCAGCTGGCTGACCTGTGAGGGATCGTGGAAGTACCCGGCCACGGCCAATTCGAAGAGGCGGCGTTGATGGGCCGCGGGATCGCGCTCGCGGAGGCCGCTCTCTCGAAGCGTGCGTCGGGCCGCTTGCAGCGCGGGGGTGTTACTCCGCTCCGCGAAGCGCTGCTCGAACTCGTCGCGTCCTTCCTTCCAGGCTGGAGCTGGGGAAACCAGCGCCAGACGCTCGACCCGATCGGGATAGGTGACGGCGTACAACAGGGCGAGGAGCCCACCCCACGAGTACCCGGCCAGTGTCAGCCGAGGCAGGTCCCAGATTTCGCGAAGGCCCTGGAGGTCGGCCACATGCTCTCGCCAACCGACGGGCACCGAGCGCGCCACCGGAGAGCGGCCGCCTCCTCGCTGGTCGTAATAGATCAGGGTGCGCCCGGGGGCCAGCGCATCGAAGCCCGGCAGGAGGTAGTCGTGGTGCGCGCCGGGCCCTCCGTGCAGGACCACGACCGGCGGCCCCGAGCCGATGCGTCGCTCGAAGAGGACCACATCTCCGATCGTGCGTTGTACGGTGACAGGTGTCAGGGGGGACTCCGGGCCCGGACTCATCGGGAATGGTCTTGTTCTACGGGCATTCGAACCGGGAGACGCCTAGAGCAGAACCGCCAGGCCGTCCGCGATCCGGCGCACCGCCGATTCCTCGGCGGGACCGAACGGATCGGGCACGTCGCTGTCGATGTCGATCTGACCCAGGATCAGCTCGCCACGACGAATCAGCACCACCAGCTCCGATCGGGTGAAGGTGTTGCAGGCGAGATAATTCGATATCGCTCGCACGTCCCCGACATTCTGGTCCTTCCCGGTGGCGACCGCCGTGCCGCAGACCCCCTTGCCGACCGGAATGGTGGTGTGCTCGGTCTCGCGGCCACTGAATGCCTCGAGCCGGAGCTCTCCATCATGGAGCATGTACAGATACACCGAGGTGTAGGGGGGACCGGCGGCCCGAATCCGGTCGGCGGCGTATTGCAGCAGCTGTGGGCGCCCGGCGTCCCGCGCGAAGATCCCGCGCAATCCGGCGAGAATCGGATCGGGGTCGAGCACCAGGGGTCGAGTCGAGTCGGCCATTCGTTGCCTTAGCTCCGCTTCCCCAGGATGGCACGCAGACGCACCTCGGCGCCGTCGCGCAGGGCGATGATGTCTACGGTGTCGCCGGGCTGATGCTGGCGGAGGGCCTCGCTCATCGACTCCAGGTCCGGAATGGCCATCCCGCCGATGCTGGTAATGATATCGCCCGGTTTGAGACCGGCCGCTTCCGCGGGACTGCCGGCACGTACCCCCGACAGACGAACGCCACCGGGGTTCTCCGCCATGTCAGGCACCGTGCCGAGATAGGCGGCGCCGGTCCCGGGAGTCGGGGCCGGCTCTCCGTGCTTCGATGCGGTGACCGGAGCCGGGAGATTCACGAAGGTCAGTGGCTCGGTGCGGTTGGCCACCGCCGCGGTCAGTTGCGCGGCAAATTCGGCGACCCGGGCCAGTCCCTGGGCGTTGATCTTCTCCCAATCGTCGCTGGCGCGATGGTAATCCTCGTGCAGGTCGGTGAAGAAGTAGAGGACCGGGATCCCGGCGGCGTAGAACGAGGACTGGTCACTGGGACCGTAGCCGTCCCCCTTCTTGTGGAGATCGAATCCGGCGATCCCGTTCACCGAATCCACCAGTCCGTTCAGCTCCTTCGCCGTCTCGGTTCCCATGATCAGCAGCCGATCGTTCCGGAGCCGGCCCACCATATCGAGGTTGATCATGGCCCGGGTGCGGGACAGCGGGAACAGCGGATGCTTCACGTACCAGGCGCTGCCCAGCAGCCCTTCCTCCTCGCCGCTGAACGCGATGACCACGACGGTGCAGGCGGGGCGCTGTTTCTTGAGTCGCGCCGCGATGGCCAGCACGGCGGCGGTGCCGGACGCGTTGTCATCGGCGCCGTTGTGGATCCGCCGAGCGCTGTCGGAATCGAGCACGTTCCAGCCGCTGGTCCCCAGGTGATCGTAGTGAGCGCCGACGATCACCACTTCCTCCTGAAGCGCTTTGTCCTTGCCGGGAAGCACGCCGATCACGTTCCGGCCTTCGGCCCCGGCGAGCCCCGCCTCATGAGCGGCTGGTGCGGTGAGTGAGATGGTGAAGGTCTGGAACCACCCGCTGTCCGGGGCCTGGAGCCCGATCTCCTTGAACCGCCGGGCCAGGTAGGCCGCCGCGCTGTCTGCACCGGGCGCCCCGATCCAGCGACCCTCGAGCGCATCGGAGGCGAGGTACTTCACGTCGTTGAGCACCCGCTCCGGGCTGGCCTCCGCCTGGCCCTGGAGGGGTGACGTTCGACCTATCAGGGCAAGGAGTATCGCGGCGGCGACAGCGGCTCTTCTTGGCATGGGGGGAACAAGTTAACCCGTTGCCGCATCGTCGGCTACGCTATTACATTGGGATCGGCGTTCACTCGAACGCCCTATACATGTCCAATACTCTCGCGATCGCCTCCGACCTGGCTCGCGTCATCTTCGTGCTTCGGGATAAACCCGACGCACTGGACGAGCAGCGCGCGGCCTTTCGCCTGCTGGTCGCCTCCATGGCCAGTCAGGGCGTGGTGATCTCCGTGGACCGGGACGGGATCTGGTTCAACGAGACCGCGCTCCCCGCCGACTATCCGGGAACCCACGGACTTCACCGGCTGTTCTGGGCCCATCATGTGGGCGAGATCCGGATTCCTCCGGCGGTGGGCAATGCGGCGCTGCTCGCCTTGATCCGGGTGCTGGCGGTACCGGAGGAGACCTACGGCGACGTGGGTCACCTGGTGTCGAAGCTGGACGCGGCCGGCGGCAACACGATTCGCGTGGCACCGCCCAAGCTGGGTGGAGGCCCGCCCCCGCCCCCGGCTCCGCCCCCAGCCCCGGCGCCGGAGGCCGTTCGCACCGCACCAGATCCCCAGCCGCCAGCACCCCCGCCGCCCGCGCCCCCGCCGTCGCCACCTCCTCAGGCGGCGCGTCCCACGCCAGGCCCTCGCTCCCAGACCGACGAGACACTCGGAGACCTGGGGCCGGACGCCATGAGCGAACAGAAGGTGGGGATGATGCACTTCCTCACCCTCGAGCGGAAAGCGACCAGCGGCCTCGACCAGGTGATCCAGAAGCTGGAGGCCGCGTCGCCCAAGCAGGACATTTCCGATCTCATCAACGAGCTGGTGATCGCGGGGGACAAGGCCACCCGGGAGAAGGACTACGAGGGTCTGCTCCGGACGGCGACGGCGCTGATCGCGATGGAAGCGAAGGGTGGTCCTGCGGCGGAACATCGCTCGTACGGCATCGCGCTCAGGCGGCTGCTCCCGCGGTCGGCGATCGAGCCGCTCACCAAGCTGGCCGTTGGCGGGGCGCACCGGGCGGAAGCGATCGCCATCCTCAAGCGGATGGGGGCCGATGCCACCGAGGTCCTGCTGCACCAGCTGGCCACGGCGACTTCCGCCACGGAGCGTCGAGGTTACTTCAACGCCTTGACCCAGATGACGGAGGGGACCGGCCTCCTGGTTCACATGCTGACCCACGACGACTGGTTCGTGGTGAGAAATGCGGCCGAGCTGTGCGGCGAGATCAAGCTGGAGGCGGCCATACCCGAGCTGACCAAGCGGATCCACCA
>DATIWD010000139.1:0-2215 GCA_035519565.1 Gemmatimonadales bacterium
CCGGGCCACGCACCCTCGAGTCCGACCCTTTGGGCTCATTGGCCTAGGGAGGGAGACTCGTTCAAAGGAGGGGATATGCGCACATGGAAGCTAGGCTGGCTCACCCTTGGCATGCTGCTGGGGCTCTCGACCACGCTGGTCGCTCAGCACGCGCAGGTGCGCAAGGGATTCTGGATCGGTTTCGGACCCACCTACGGCAGCGCCGGCGTCTCCTGCGATGGTTGCCCCTCGACCAATCGGGAGGATTCCTTCGGCTTCTTCCTCAAGCTGGGCGGAACGCTCAGCAAGAATGTCCTGCTGGGTGGCGAGTTGAACTCCTGGTACAAGGAAGAGGGTGGCCAGTCGAACACGCTGGGCAGCGTCGCCGGGGTCGTCTACGTCTACCCCAAGGCCACCGGCGGCCTGTTTCTCAAAGGCGGGGTCGGAGTCTCCGAATTCTTTGCATCGGGCGGAGGCCTGCCGGATTTCGATGGCACCGGGTGGGGCCTGACCGCCGGCATCGGGTATGATCTCCGGGTGGGGAAGAACATTTCGATCACCCCGGTGGTCAACTACTGGTACGGCCAGCCGGGAAACATCAAGGCCAACGGGTCCACGGTGATTTCGGGCTGGAAGCAGAACGTGATCGAGGGCGGACTGGGGATCACCTTCCACTAACACGAGACCCGGCCGGGTGGCGCCCTCCAGGCGCTGCCCGGTCGGGCCGCTTGCTCTTCAAGACTCCATCAGCGCGGGGCCGTAGACCTCCCGATCCACGTTCCCGCCGGTGAGTACCAGGCCGACCTTCTTCCCGGCCATTCGCCCCTTTTCCTTCAGCAGTGCAGCCAGCGGTGTGGCTCCGGCACCCTCGGCCGCGTTGTGGGTGTCGGTGAAATAGGCCCGCATCGCGGCCCTGATCTCGGCCTCCGACACCGTCACCACCCGCTCCGTTCCTTTGCTGATCACGCTGAACGCGTCATCCCCCGGGACCCGGCAGGCCACGCCATCGGCGATCGTCTCGGCCGTCTCGGTCGCGACCGGCTTCCCGGCCTCCATGGAAAGCGCCCACGCCGCGGCCTGTTCCGCGACGACACCCACAATTCTGGTTCGGCTGCCGAGGGCATCGCGGGCGGCGATCACGCCGCAGATCCCCGAGCCCTGACCGATCGGGACGTAGACCGTGTCCAGATCGTTTACGGCGCGGAATAATTCCAGCGCGTAGCTCGCCACTCCGCGGACCAAGGCCGGGTGATAGGACGGCACCAGGTGTAGCCCCTTTTCCTGGGCGAGGCGCCTCGAGTGCTCAGCCGCCGCCTGGAAGTCGTGACCGACCTCGATCAGCTCGGCGCCCAGCGCCCGCATCGCGGCGTTCTTCTCGCGGCTGTTGCCGTGCGGCACCACCACGGTGGCGGTGAGACCGAACCGGGCCGCCCCATAGGCGATGCTCTGGCCGTGGTTCCCCCGAGTGGGCGTGATGAGCCCGCGCACCTCGGGGTGAGTCCGGCGCAACTCGTCGCAGTAGACCAGGCCGCCCCGGACCTTGAACGCCCCGACCGGCGTGTGGTTCTCATGCTTGACCCAGACCTCGCAGCCGGCGCGCGTTGAGAGCAACGGCCAGGTGATCTGCGCGGTGGGCGGGAAATACCGATAGACCAGCTGGGCCGCGGATTCGAGGTCGGAGACCCGCACTGGTGACTGAAGGTTGAGCGTCGAGGTCACGTCCCCGTCTCCGGTTGCCGAAGGTGAGTATGGTCAGATAAGCTTCTCTGGACGTCAGGTATCACTACGATGCTTCAAGCCCAGAGGTTACCTCTTCATTCTGGAGCCACGACATGACAATCAAACGCCGGCTGATTCTGGCCCTGGCGGCGCTGCCCCTCCTGCTCGGCGCCGACCGGCCGGCCGGAGACGATCTGCATACCAAGGTTACCAATACCATCGCCACCTTCAAGAAGGCCGACCCGGGGATCGAAAAGTTCTTCAACTCCGCACCCGGCTATGCCGTGTTCCCCTCGGTCGGCAAAGGCGCCATCGGCGTGGGCGGGGCCCACGGGAGTGGTGAGCTGATCGTGGGCGGCAAGGCGATCGGGAAGTGCACCCTGACCCAGGTGACGGTCGGCTTCCAGCTGGGTGGGCAGTCCTACTCGGAAGTCATCTTCTTCGAGCAACAGAACACCATCGAGGGATTCAAGAACGGCGACTTCTCGTTCGCGGCGCAGGCCAGTGCCGTGGCGGT
>DATIWD010000140.1:0-2600 GCA_035519565.1 Gemmatimonadales bacterium
CCCATGCAGTTCTGGAAATACCACGCCCTGGGAAACGACTATCTGGTGCTGGACGGGGAGAACCTGAACGGTCCCCCGTCGCCGGAGGTCATTCGGCGGCTCTGCGATCGCCACCGGGGCGTAGGCGCCGACGGGGTCCTGCTCCGTGAAGTCGATCCGTCGGGACACCGGCTCCGGATCTTCAACGCCGACGGCAGCGAGGCGGAGAAGAGCGGGAACGGCCTCCGGATCTTCGCGCGCTACCTCTGGGATCAGGGAGCGGTGGGGAGCGAGCCCTTCCCGGTCATGACCGCCGGCGGTGTGGTGGCCTGCCGGGTCCTGGAAGCGGGGCACGAGGTTTCCGTGGACATGGGTCGCGTCCGCTTCGACAGCGAAGCGATTCCAGTGGCCGGACCGCCGCGTGAAGTCATTCAGGAGACGCTCTGGGTGGGGGGAGAGAAGCTGGAGTACTCGGCGGCCACCATCGGCAACCCGCATTGCGTGATCTTCCGGGACCGGGTCTCGGCCGATGAGGCCCGGCGACTGGGGCCCTTGATCGAACGCCACGACCTCTTTCCCCGCCATACCAACGTTCAGTTCGTCCAGATCCTGGGACGGGATCGGCTCAAGCTGGAGATCTGGGAGCGCGGGTCGGGCTACACCCTGGCCTCGGGGAGCAGCAGCTGCGCTGCGGCCGCAGTCGCCTTCCGCCTGGGACGGTGTGACCTGGAGATCGCGGTGGAAATGCCGGGCGGCGTCGCCCAGGTCAAGTTGACCCCGGAGCTCGACGTGCGTCTCACCGGAGGGGTAACCCTGGTGGCCCGGGGAGATGTCTTCCCCGAAGCGCTGGAAGCCTAGGCCTCTTTCGCCTTTCGGTTGTAGAGGTAGGCCAGGAGCAGCGAGACCAGGCCGGCCATGAAGACCGACCCTACCCGATAAAGGGCGTTGAGCGAAGAGAGATCGTAAAGCAGGATCTTGAGCGCGGCCATCGCGGCCACCAGGAGCCCGGCCTGCCGCACGATCCGAATCCCCCGGCGGAAGCCGATCAGCACCAGACCGAAGGCGAAGAGAATCCACCAGACGCTGATCGAGAGCCCGGTCCAGAGGGCCGCGGTGTCTCCCTCGAGATTCCGGTGGGTGAAGAAACGAAACAGCTCGCCGGTCACGCCGAAGAGCAGTAAGGCTCCGGCGCCGACCCATAAGGCAACCACGATCAGCCCTTCGTCTTCCTGTTCGCGGCGGGCCACCCACGTCCCCAGCCCGGCCAGCGTGGCGATGAAGAGCCAGAGCGCCCAGGCCCAGAGTCCCCAGAACGCCGGGTCCTCATGGCCGCGCCAGAAGAAGGCCACGTCCGCCAGGTAGAGCGCGGCGAGGAAGAGACCCATCCCCGCCAGAAACCGGAGGGGCGGAAGCGTCCGCAGCACCCCCAACACCAGCAGGGTCGCGAAGAAGAAGAGCCACCAGATCACTTGCGACTCGTTCTGCAGCAAGCGGGTGGTCTCCGTGGAGTAGCCCTGGGCGCCAAAGAACCTGGGCAGTTCCTGAGTCACGCCGCCGAACAAGAGGATTCCCGCCAGCGTCCAGAGCGCGCCGACTACCCCTCGACTCTCTGGACCGGTTTTCCAGAGTCCCCGGGCCATGACCACGATGCAGGCGATCGCCAACCAGAGGGTCAGGGCCCACCGGTCGATGAAGGCCGGGGTGACGTCCGAGCGAGCGGCCAGGTCCCGCAGCACCAGGTGAGACAGCCCCATGGCCAGCGCGAGCAGCCCGAACCAGCGGCCGTCGTCGCGGTCCAGCACGTGATCGAGCAGGGTCCAGAAGAGCGAAAGGGCCAGCAGGGCCCAGACGGCCTGGAGGCCGCTCCACTGGACCAGCGCCGCGATCGAGACGGCCGTGGTCCCCACCAGCGCAAACTCGGGACGGACCTTGGCATAACCGGCGAGGAGGTAGGGCACCGCGACGATCAATGGGGCCAGCCCGGCCTGACGATCGAAGAGTTCCGGGTTGAGCCCGTGTACCGCCCACCCGAGGAGGATCGGGGTGGCGTAGAAGTACAGGGTCTCGCCGACCGACCAGGGAGTGGCTTGCTCGCCTTCGGCGCGACGAATGGGCCAGTGCGACAGCGCGGTCAACGCGTGCTGCCAGACCGGAACGGCGAGGATCACGCCGGCCACGAGCACACCCCAGGGTGGGGCCCGGTCGCTGGCGATCGCGACAACGGTCCAGCCGCCGGTGAAGGCCAGGAATCGCGTCTCCCACCACTTCTCCCGGAGCCCTACGAAGAGGCCGCAACTCCCGCCCAAGACCCCGAATGCCAACGCGAGCCAGGGGCGCGCCTGCTCGGCGGCATCGGTACCGACACCGAGGATGAAGAACGCGGCGGCGATGAAGGCAAGCGTGAGCCGCCACCGCTTGTAGGCCGCGACCCACCCGAGGGCGAGCGCCATGAAGCCGAGGTACAGGAGGAGCGCGTCGGCATTGGACTGGTTCTGACCCAGCAGGATCGGGGCGAAGTACGCTCCGAGGACCGCGGTGGCACAGAGGGCCTGCACGTCGATGGCAAAGGCGATCGCCGCGAGTCCCAAGGAGACCAGCGCGAGTCCCGCGATCCCCTGCGG
>DATIWD010000141.1:0-3483 GCA_035519565.1 Gemmatimonadales bacterium
GGCATTCCCCTACCCCGTGCCTCCCAGGTACAGGAAATCCCCGGCATCGGCCTCAGTGGCGAGCTGGATGGCGAGCGCTGGCGCTTGACCGGTGGAGGACCCGGGGAGATCCGGCTGCTGGACGAGCGCGGTGAGGCCAGGACCATCCTGTTGGCGGATCGCGTGCGTCCCGATGCGGCCAGAACGGTGGCGGCGCTCAAGAGCGAAGGCTTGCGCGTCGCGCTCCTCACCGGCGATCACCCCGAAACCGCTACTCGGATCGGTGAAGGGGCTGGGGTTGACGAGATCGTGGCCCGGCAGGACCCGCTGGCCAAGGCGGCCTGGATTATGGCCCGTCGAGCCGAGGGGCACCGCATCGTTTTCGCCGGGGACGGAATCAACGACGGCCCGGCACTGGCCGCCGCCGATGTGGGCATCGCCATGGGTCAGGGCGCGTCGAGCTCGCTGCTGGTGGCGGATGGTGTGATCGCTACCGAGTCGCTGGGGCCGCTCCTGGCCGGCCGCCGTGCCGCGCGCGCCGCCCGTCGAGCGATCACGATCAATCTCCAACGTTCCCTGGTCTACAACATCCTGGCTGTTTCGGCCGCTGTCGCGGGGTTGGTCAACCCCCTAGTGGCCGCGGTCCTGATGCCGCTGTCCAGCGGGCTGGTGATCTGGGGGGCTTCCCGGGTCGAAGCCGGGGTACGGAGGGAGGAAACGTGAACGCGATCCTGTTTCTTCTGCCCATCGCCCTGATCCTGGGGGCAGTGTTCGCGGGACTGTTCATCTATGCGGTACGGAGCGGGCAATTCGACGATTTGGACGACCCGCCGCGGCGGATCCTCAAGGACGACTAGAGCGAGAGGAACGCCCGAGACGGGCGGGGCCCTGCCTTCAGCCTCCTTGATCCCTCGTGCCCTAGGATCGAGCCGACCGAGTCGGGGCTCAATGGCCCTTGTGGCATTTCTTCACACCAGCCTCAAGCCTGCTTCAAGGCCGGCCGACAACCTTATCACTTCAAGCACCATCCGAAGGAGTCAGATATGAGCGTCGTGAAGGTCATCGAGATCGTGGCGCAGTCGGAGAAGGGTTTCGACGATGCGGTTCGTACCGCGGTGAAGGAAGCAGCCAAGACGATCAAGGGCATCAAGTCGGTCTGGGTGGACAACCTCAGCGCCAAAGTAGAGGGAGACAAGATCAGTCAGTTCCGGGTGAACGCGAAGGTCTCCTTCCTGGTGGAAACGCGGAAGTAGCCGGGCGGGCGGAATTGTCGTAAGCGCGAGGGTCCACCTCCTGGCGATCGCGCTGCTCCCGCCGCTCTGTTCGCCGGATGGTTTCTCCGCGCCATTGGGAGCGGGCAGTTCGACGATTGGACCGCCTTGGCCGGCCCAGATCCGGCATGCCGAGCTCCGGGCGGGATGGACTCCGCCCCGCGGCTCCTCAGCGACCGACGACTAGATCCGCATTTTCGGGCACCCTTCACGACGGCCTCACCCTGAGTTCAGGTGCCGGATTGAAGAATTGGAGCAGTCGGAGCGGGATCCACTTGTCGGCAGGGACCCATGGGCAGCATTGTAAAGGTGATCGAAATGATTGAAGGGCGGAAATGACGCGGCCGCCCGCCGGAGGGCGGCCGCGATGACCGGGGTCAGAAAGAGCGAGGCCCCGAGTCAGCGGCGGTCCTGGTCCAGGAGCCGGCGGGTGAGCAGCCAGATGGTGGAATCGTCACGGCGGAGCGTGGCCGAGCAGCCCATCACCGAAGTCGAGGTGGGGGAAGCGGCGTTTCTCTGCTTGAAGGGAGAGGGCGAGCCAGGTGGCGCGGCGTTCCGGGAAGGGGTCCGGCGGATTTACGCGGTCCTTTCCCGACTCCGGCGTGCCTATCGCCGAGCGGGGGGAAAGGGGTTCCATCCCGGCCCCTTGGAGTGCCTCTGGGATCCGGATGAGGCCGCCTCGACCCCGCGTGACCGATGGCATTGGCGGCTCCTGATCCGGGTCCCCGATACGGTCACCGAGGCGACCCTCGATGCCGCGCGGATTGCGGTCGAGGATCCCAGGGGAACCGGGCCAGCCCCGGTCTGGTTGCTGCGGTGGCGTGAGGGCCGCGCGATCGAGACCCTGCACGTGGGGCCGCACCAGACCGTCACGGCGGCCTATGACGCACTCGAGGCGTACGCGCAGGTGCACGGACTGGTGGTGATCGGCCCGGCGCACGAGATCTTCCTGAGTGATCCCCGGCGGACCGGCCTGGGGCGACCGAGAACCCAGGTACGAACGCCGGTGCGGGAGCAGTAAGCAGGTAACAGGTTGGAGGCGGGTGTGGGCGACCGGGTGTTGAATCGGTATTTCCGCAGGACCGCCGCGCGCGGGGCGCGCGGCTTCGCGGTTCATTGTCTCTCTGACACAACGCCGGAGACGGCCCGATGAAGCGCTTCGTGGATCGTGCCGAAGCGGGGCGCCGCCTGGCGGAAGCCCTGCAGCACTGCCGGGCGGAGCGGCCCGTGGTGCTGGGCCTGCCTCGGGGCGGCGTCCCGGTAGCGCTCGAGGTGGCGCGGGCGCTCGACGCGCCGCTCGACGTGCTGGTAGTGCGGAAAATCGGAGCCCCCGGCCACGCCGAGTTCGCGGTCGGGGCCATCGCGGCGGGCGTCACCATGTTACACGACGCCGTGATCGACCAGTTGGGCATCTCCAGGGCACACCTCGCCCGCACGATTCAGCAGGAAATGCTGGAGCTGGAGCGGCGCAACACCCTCTACCGGGGCAACCGCCCACCAGTCAGCGTGGCGGCTCGCACCGTGATCATTGTCGACGATGGCCTCGCCACCGGGGCCACCGCCACCGCGGCGGTACGTGCCATCAAACGCCAGAACCCCCGGCGCGTCATCTTCGCCACCCCGGTCGGGGCGGCCGATAGTGTTGCAGTCCTACGAACCGAGGCGGACGAGGTGGTCTGTCTCGAGATCCCGGACGACTTCCGGGCGGTGAGCCTCTGGTACGATGACTTTTCAGCCACCAGCGACGCGGAGGTCATGGAGTGCCTGGCCAAGGCACACACCGGCACCGCAGTCGCGGGGAAGGAGATAGCCCAATGACCACCACGATGAATCAACCACGAAGTGTCGAGATCCCGATCGGGCGACATCGGCTCCCGGGCGACCTGGCCGTCCCGAGCCCCTGTCACGGGCTAGTGATTTTCGCCCATGGCAGTGGCAGCAGCCGGCTCAGTCCCCGGAACCAGATGGTGGCCGAGTATCTCCAGCGCGGCGGACTCGGCACCCTGCTGTTCGATCTGCTCACCGAAGTGGAGACCCGGAGCCGGGCCAATGTCTTCGATATCCCGCTGCTGGCCGAGCGGCTCGAGGCTGCCACCGACTGGGTGAAGACCCAGCCCGAGATCAGCGAGCTGCCGATTGGCTATTTCGGAGCCAGCACCGGCGCGGGCGCCGCGCTGGTCGCCGCGGCGGAGGGAACGCAACCGATCGCCGCGGTCGTGTCGCGGGGCGGCCG
>DATIWD010000142.1:0-4160 GCA_035519565.1 Gemmatimonadales bacterium
GCCGGTGGGCCCGGACGACGTGCTGCTCACGGTCCGGCGTCTGCTCGACCGTCGCGGGCTCCAGGAGCGGACCGGGATCTTTGGCGAGAGTGCCGCGATTCAGGAGCTGCTGGTCAAGATCGAGCAGATGGCGCCGGTCTCCAGCACTGTCCTGATCCAGGGCGAATCGGGGACCGGGAAGGAATTGGTCGCCAAGGCGCTGCACGATTTCTCTCCGCGGCGCGGTAAGCCGTTCATCGCGGTCAATTGCGCGGCACTGCCGGAGACGCTCCTCGAGTCCGAGCTGTTCGGCCACGAGAAGGGGGCCTTTACCGGAGCAGCGGAGCGGCGGCTGGGCCGCTTCGAGCTGGCCGACACGGGGACCATCTTCCTCGACGAGGTGGGAGAGATTCCGCCCAGTACCCAGGTCAAGCTCCTTCGAGTCCTGGAAAGCCGGGCCTTCTTCCGGGTGGGCGGGGTCCAGCCGATCAAGGTGGACGTCCGCGTGGTAGGGGCCACCAATCAGGCCCTGCGGGAGCTGGTCGAGCTGGGCAAGTTCCGGGACGACCTCTACTACCGGCTGAACGTCCTGAACATCTATCTCCCCCCGCTCCGGGAGCGCCGGAGTGACATCCCGCTCCTGGTCCGGCGGTTCATACGTGAGTTCGCACAAGCCCACGATCGGGACTTCCGGGGTATTACGACCGAGGCCATGCAACGGCTGGTTGAGGCGCCTTGGCCCGGCAATGTGCGCCAGCTCCGCAATCTGATAGAATCGATGGTGGTGCTGGCGCCGGGGTCGGAGATTCGGGCCTCGGACATTCCGGCCGATGTGCTGGAAGGGGCGGGGCGGCTCTTGCCGATGCGGATCAGCGGCCAGGGCCGGGAAATGCCGACCCAGGAACTGGAGTTTATCTTACGCAATATCATGGACTTACGGATGCAGGTCGAGGAGCTCAGGCGGCGGATGGAAGACCGCCCTCAGCGGGTCCAGGTCATCGAGATCCCCCAGGCCCAGGCCGAGGCGGAAGTGGTCCCCGAAGAGGAACCGGCAGAGGCTCACGCGGTGCTCTACAAAGCTGGCATGACTATGGCGGACGTTGAAAAGGCCGCGATTCAGGCGGCGCTCGAAGAGTTCCGGGGCAACCGCCGCCGGGCCGCCGAAGTCCTGGGGATTGGGGAGCGGACCCTCTACCGCAAGATCAAAGCTTATAAACTAGGCTAGGTGGTGCCACCTAAGTCTGGATTCTACCTAGCCTTGCGGATTTTGGCATATTGACATCCAGGGGCCCAATTCAGATATTCGTCAAGGCCCTGCGGCAACCCCCTATGGGTCACGCCCGGTGAGATTTTCGATCGATCCCGAGCGCTGTGTCTCCTGTCTGGCATGCGTGCGCGTCTGCCCGACCGGTGCGGTCGCGGTGGCCGACAGAGCGGTATCGATCGTCGACGAAGCCTGTATCCGTTGCGGGCTGTGCGTTCCCGCCTGCCCGCACGATGCCATCGATGTCACTGGGGAATTGGGACGTGCCCTGCACGTGGCGGCGCGAGGCGGGGGAGTCCTGATTCTCAGTGCGGAGGCGGCGGCGCACTTCTATCCCGCCACTCCCGAGCAGGTGGTGAACGGCTGTTACGCGGCCGGCTTCGGGCGCGTGACCCGCGGGGTACTGGGCGACGAGCTGGTCGCCATGGAGTACCTCAAGCTCTGGGAAGACGATTCCTGGGGTACGATGATTCGCTCTACCGATCCTGTTGTCGTCGATACGATCCGGAGTGAGTACCCCGAACTGGTGCCATTCCTGGCGCCTGTTACGGTTCCACCGGTGGCCGAGGCCCGTTACCTTCGGGCGCTCTACAGCGACGAGCTGGAAATCGTCTACGCGGGCATCTGCCCCCCGGCAGGCCGGCCGGAGTTGAACGCGGCGATCACGTTCCGCGACCTGGAGCAGCTGCTCAAGCTCCGCGGCGTGAACCCGCTGACGCAGCCTGACTATTTCGCGAGAGTCCCCGAGGAGCGCCGTCGCTATGTGAGTGCGGCCGGGGGACTGCCGCTCGCGATGCTCGAGGAAGTGCGGCACGCCAGCCGCCGCTTCAAGAAGATGCGCGGGCTGGACGAGCTCAAGGCGCTGTCCCGCGCGATCGCAGTGGACCGGATCGACCTGGGGTTCGTCGACATCCTCTCCCACGAGGGAGAGCTCGATCATCCGCTCTCGGGGCCGCCCGAGGAGCTGTACTGGCGGCGGGCCCTGGTCGAAAGCACCGAGCCTCCGCGCAGTCGGTATCCGGTAGTGGATCGGGCGGTGGTAGCCAGCTACGGGGCGACCTTCGACATCCAGCCCCGCCGGCCGCCCGTGGACGAGGAACTGGTCACCGAGATCCTGGAGCAGATCGGCCTGGGCCCCAACGGCAAGCCGTGGGACTGCCGGGCCTGCGGGTTTCCCAGCTGTCGGAAGTTCGCGGAAGCGGCGGCGGCGGGTCGGGCGACGCTCCGGCAATGCACGCCGTATCAGACCCGGCGCGCGGAGGAGGCGCGGCAGGCCTCGGCGGTGGACGACCTGACCGGGCTGGGGACCTACAAGGTGTTGCGGGACCAGCTGGCGCACGAGATCGAGCGGAGCAAGCGTAGCTATGAAGGCTTCGCAGTGCTGTTCATCGATCTGGACAACTTCAAGCAGGTCAACGATCGGCACGGGCACGAAGCGGGCAACGAGGTGCTCCGGGCCGTGGCCAACGAGATTCGAGCGGCGGTCCGCGCGTCGGACACCGCGGCCCGCTACGGCGGCGACGAGTTCGTGGTGATTCTGACCCGGACCGACCTTCAGGGCGCCAACCGCGTGGCGGAGGCGATCCGGGCCGGGATCGAGGGAGTGGGACGGCGGATGGGATATGCGATGGGATTGGTGACCGCCAGTATTGGCGTGACCGAATACGATGTGCGCCGTCCGCCAGCGGAGGATCTCCTCGTGGTGGCCGACCGGGCGTTGTACCAGGCCAAGGCAGCAGGCCGGAATGTCATCGCCTGAGGTAGCGCGAACAATGAGGCATAGGGTTTCGTGACAGGCTCTCCTTCCGCCAAGCCCCCCGAGGGCGGCCCTCCCGGCTCCGGCGGCCACGTGCGCTCCGGGCCCGCCGGCCTGGAAAGCCCGTCGGCGCCCGATCCCTGGGGCGTCCGCCGGGCCGAGAATCTCCTGACCAGCCTGGAGGGGGTGCTTTCCGCGCGGGTGGTCACGACCCCGCTCGGCGAAGTCAGCGAGATCCACGTCCTGGCTCAGGCCGGCCTCTCTCCCAAGCAGCTGGTCCGCAACATCGAATCCGCCCTCCTGGCGCAGCTCGGCCTCAAAGTCGATCACCGGAAGATCAGCGTGGCCCAGACCGCGGAAGTCCGCCCCATCGAGGCGGTGGAGCGGGACCTGGTGAAGGAGCGCGCCATGAGCCGGGCCGCGCTGTTCGAGACCATGACCGTGGCCCCGGGCCGGCGCCCGCACCGGATCGCGCTCAGCGTCTCGCTCTCGTTCATGGGCAAGGTGGAGTCGGCGGAAGAGGAGAGCGCCGACACGCCCAGGAGCAAGGTCGAGGCGGCGGCCCGCGCGGCGGTCACCGCCCTGGACAAGCTGCTGCTGGACAACTCGGTGGCGCTCGAGGGGGCCAAGATCATCGAGGCCTTCGACCGGCAGTTCGCGATGGTGGCGGTACAGGGGCTGGGGGGGCGCGAAGCGCTGCTGCTGATCGGGACGGCGGAGATCAAGGAGAGTGCGGAGCGGGCGGCCGTGTTCGCGGTGCTGGACGCGACCAACCGCTGGGTGGAGGCGCGCCGGCCTTCATAGTCCCGCAGTCGGCCGGCGGTATCCGGGGCGGCCAAAATGGCCGCCCCGTCGTCGCCTCGGGAGCCGGTGATTTGGGTCACCGCCCCGTTTGGTACCAGGTAGTAAAGAGAGTATCCCGCGCCCGGCCAGGCGCGGGTCACCCCTAAAAACGCAGCAATAACGCAAGGAGGAAGGCGACCCCAGTCTTCGTCGGCAGTACAAGGTCGAGCGGAGACAAGCGGACCAGATAGTTGAGCGGAGCGTCCGGTAGGCCATAGCGAGGTCTACCACTTCCCTGGAGGCAATCCACTCCTTTCGGAGGTGACGCTCTATGCTACATCTCACTTGGCTCGCGGCAGCGATCCATTTCATGGCCAG
>DATIWD010000143.1:0-2425 GCA_035519565.1 Gemmatimonadales bacterium
CGAGGTATCGGGGATCGGTGACGAACTCCCAGCCAAAGCGAATCGCGTCCCGCTTGAAGTAGTCGCCGAAGGAGAAATTCCCCAGCATCTCGAAAAAGGTGTGATGCCGGGAGGTGTGGCCCACCTGCTCCAGGTCGTTGTGCTTGCCGCCGGCCCGCACGCACTTCTGGCAGGTGGCCGCGCGGACGTAGTCGCGCCGTTCCTGGCCGAGGAAGACCCGCTTGAACTGCACCATGCCGGCGTTGGTGAACAGCAGGGTGGGATCGTCGGCGGGAACCAGGGACGAAGAAGGCACCTCTCGGTGCCCCTGGGCGACGAAATAGTCGAGAAAAAGGCGTCGGATAGTTGCCGACTTCATGGGTGGGGAATATAAGGCAGCCCCGGAGGGCCGACAGGCGTGTGCACCCGTACTCAGGACTGACCCAGGACTCGCAGGGCGGGCGAGGCGGTTGCAACAGGGCGGACAAGACGGAAAAGGCGGTCAGGGCGGTCCACTCAGTACCCAGAACCCAGAACTGAATGCCGCTACCGGCTCCGCGCTTCCGCGCGCCGCTCGACGGAGGCCAGCGCACGGCGCACGGCCTCGACCCGGAGGGCGCCGCTGTAGCCGCGTCGGGCGAGATAGCCCAGGAGCCGGCGGCGTTTGACCTGGGCAGGAAGCGAGCCCAGCTGTGCCGCGCGCTTGCACGCCAGCGCGACGGCCGCGGCCGCGGGGTCGGTGTCCTCGGGCCAACCAGCCGCGAGGGCCTCGTCGATCACCGGGTTCTCGATCCCGACCGCGCGAAGGTCCCGCCGCAACCGGGCCGGGCCTCGACCGCGCGCGGCCCGGGTCTGCACGAAATGGAGCGCAAACCGGCGGTCATCGATCAGTCCCGCCGCCGTAGCGCGCGCGACGGCCGCTTCGACGGCATCGGGCGGGTGACCGCGCCGCAGAAGCCGGCGCTCCAGCTCTACTCTCGAAAAGGGGCGCCGCTCGAGGGCGCCGAGGGCGGTCCGGTAGGCCGCCTCCGCGTCCGCGGCGGTCTCGATTCTGGTCCGCGTCTCGGGATCGATGACCTGGCCCACTTCGACTCTGGCCGCTGCCTGGCTCGAGGCCGGGACGGAGCAATAGGGCTTCCCGTCAACCAGCAGCCGGATGGCGCCGGGTTGGAAGGGGTCGGGCTGGAGGCCCGTGAGGCGAGGGGCGTTAGGCATTGGAATTGGGCACTAGGCACTCGGCACTCGGCAATTGGCACTCGGCAATGGCTGAGGGTAGTCCTGAGTGTGGGTTCTGAGTTCTGGGTTCCGGGTTCCCATCTACCGCCTCGTCCGCCTGACCGCCTCTACCGCATGTCCATCCTGTCCGCCCTTACCGCCCTGTCCGCCAGTCCTACTCCTCTGCCTCTTCTGTCGCTGCCGCGACCGCCACCCCCCCCTTCACCCCCAGGACCTCCTTCACCTTGGTCTCCAGCTCCGCCATCAGGGCCGGGTTGTCCTTCACGAACAGCTTGGCGTTCTCGCGGCCCTGGCCGATCCGCTGGTCGCCGTAGGAGTACCAGGCACCCGATTTCTGGATGATGTTGGCCTCCGAGGCCAGATCCACCAGGAGACCGGTGTGACTGATGCCCTCGTCGAACATCACGTCGAACTCCGCCTGCTTGAAAGGCGGAGCCACCTTGTTCTTGACCACTTTGACCCGGACGTGATTGCCGATCACCACCTCCCGCTCCTTGACCGGGCCGATCCGCCGGATGTCGAGCCGGAGCGAGGCGTAGAACTTGAGCGCCTTGCCGCCGGTGGTGGTCTCCGGGTTGCCGAACATGACGCCGATCTTCTCGCGCAGCTGGTTGATGAACACCACGGCGCAGTTGGAGCGGTTGATGGCGCCGGCCAGCTTGCGGAGCGCCTGGCTCATGAGCCGGGCCTGGAGCCCCATGTGGCTGTCTCCCATTTCCCCTTCGATCTCCGCCTTGGGCACCAGGGCCGCCACCGAGTCCACTACCACCAGGTCCACCGCGCCGGAGCGCACCAGGATCTCGACGATCTCCAGGGCCTGCTCCCCGGTGTCGGGCTGAGAGACCAGCAGGTTCTCGACGTCTACCCCCAGCTTCTTGGCGTACTCGACGTCGAGAGCGTGCTCGGCGTCGACGTAGGCGGCCACCCCGCCGGACCGCTGCACGCTGGCCGCGAGATGGAGGGTGAGGGTGGTCTTGCCCGAGGCCTCGGGGCCGTAGATCTCGGTGATCCGGCCCCGGGGCACTCCGCCGATCCCGATGGCGGCGTCGAGGTTGATGGCGCCGGTGGGAATCGCGGCGACCCGGACCCGGGGCGTCTCGGCCCCCATCCGCATGATCGAGCCCTTCCCCAGCTGCTTTTCGATCTGGGAAATGGCGAGGTTCAGCGCCTTGCGGCGTTCGGGCTCGAGCTTGGCTTCAGGAGTGGAGGT
>DATIWD010000144.1:0-4197 GCA_035519565.1 Gemmatimonadales bacterium
ATACCGGCGCAGGTGCCGGCCTCGAGCAGCATCTCGACATCGAAGTTGGTGCGTGACTCGAGGCGCTGCGCCTCGAGCAGCTTGCCGGCACCCCGCAGCTCGACCAGCCGCTCGGCGAGCTCGGCCCGGATGGCCTTCACGCCCCGCTCGATGGTGGAGCGGGCCGTGATGAAATGCTTGGCCGGATACACCGCGCCGCGCTCGAGCTGCTTCAGGGTCTTGCCGGTCAACGGATCGATCTTGCTGATCCGCTCCACCCGGTCTCCCCACAGCTCCACGCGCATCGCCTGCTCGGCGTAGGCCGGGAAGATCTCGATGGTGTCTCCGCGAACGCGGAAGGTGCCCTGCTCGAAGGCGGTGTCATTGCGGGAATACTGGATACGGACGAGGTCCTCGATGATCCCGTCGCGGCCGCGCTGCTCGCCGACGGCGACGTTCAGCAGCTGGCGACGGTACTCGACCGGATCACCCAGGCCGTAGATGGCGCTCACCGTGGCCACGATGACCACGTCCTCCCGCTCCATCAGGCTCGAGGTGGCCCGCAGGCGGAGGCTCTCGATATCCTCGTTGATCGAGGCGTCCTTCTCGATGTAGACGTCCGTGCTCGGGACGTAGGCCTCGGGCTGGTAGTAGTCGTAGTAGGAGACGAAATACTCGACCGCGTTCCCGGGCAGAAATTGCCGGAGCTCGCCATAGAGCTGGGCGGCCAGCGTCTTGTTGTGGGAGAGGACCAGCGTGGGCCGGCCGTGCCGGGCGATGGTGTGGGCCAGGGTCATGGTCTTCCCCGAGCCCGTCACCCCCAGCAGCGTCTGGTATTTCTCACCCCGCGCGAGTCCGGCGGTCAGCTCGGCGATGGCTCGCGGCTGGTCGCCGGCGGGCTCGAAGGGCGCCTTGACCTCGAATTTCGGCATCACTTGGCCAGGCTGAGGAGCCGGCTCCAATGCTCGGATGAGACCGGCATGACCGACAGCCGGGACATGCGAACCAGCGGGAAATCGGCAAAGGCAGGGTCGGCCTTGATGGCGGCCAGCGTCACGGGCTTGGCGAGACGGCCATCGGGGGCCACGTCAACGACGACCCATCGCGGGTCCTGCTGCTTGGGATCCGGGTAAGGTTTGCTCACCACCTTCGCCATGCCCACGACGGCCTTGGTGGCGCCCGTGTGATAGATCAGGAGCCGGTCGTTGGGCTTCATGGCGCGCAGATGCATCAGGGCCAGGTTGTTCCGGACCCCGTCCCAAACGGTCTTGCCGTCGCGCTCGAGTTGATCGAAAGAGAAAGTGGACGGCTCGGTTTTCAGCAGCCAGTAGTTCGGCATGTTACGGAAGGTAAATCTAGGTCCCCGCCTCTCGACGCTCCACTTCGGCCACTCCCTTCACCCGACGCACCGCCTTGATGACCTTGGCCAGGTGATGAAGGTTGTCCACCTCCACGAATACCGTCCCGAATACCGAGCCATCCTTGGTCTGCAGATCGGCGCCCTTGATGTTGGTGCCGGTCAGGCTGATCGCCTGCATGATGTCGGGGTAGAGCCCGCGACGGTCTTCACCGCTCACGGCCAGACTCACGGCAAACGCCTCCCCCTGGACTTCCTTCCAGTCGATTTCCACCCGGCGCCCTTCACCAGTCAGGGTGAGCAGGTTCGGGCAGTCGGAACGGTGGATGGAGATCCCACGCCCCTGGGTCACGTAGCCCACCACCGGGTCACCGGGCACCGGCTGGCAACACTGCGCATAACGAATCAGCAGCCCGTCGACGCCCTGGATCTTGATCCCCCGCCCCAGGCGAAGTCGATCGATCACCCGGCCCAGCACCGATGACTTGGGCTCCTGCAGCTCTTCGGCGGGGAGATCGGGGTAGAGGGCCCGAATCACCTGATTGACCGAGACGTCCCCCCGGCCGAGCGCGACCGTGAGCCCCGCTCCGTCGGCGAGCCCGAGGCTGCCGGCGGCGCGCTCCAGAGCCTCCGGCGGCGGGGGATCGAGGCGGCGTCGCTTGGTCTCCCGGGTCAGTATCTCCTGGCCCAGGCCCACGCTGAGCTGCTCCTCCTCGTGCCGGATCCACTGCTTGATCTTGTGGCGGGCCCGCGCCGTCTGCACGTGACTCAACCAGTCCCGACTGGGCTTGGCGGTGGGGCTGGTCAGGATTTCGACCGTGTCTCCGTTCCGGAGCTCGCGGTGCAGCGGGGCGATACGGCCGTTGATCTTGGCGCCCTGGCAGCGGAGACCCACTTCGGTGTGCACCAGAAAGGCGAAGTCGATCGGGGTCGCTCCCTTGGGCAGCCGCTTCACGTCCCCCTGGGGCGTGAAGATGAAGATCTCGTGCTGATAGAGGTCGATCTTGAGGAACTCGAGGAATTCCTCAGGCGTGTGCGTGTCCTGCTGCAGCTCGAGCAGCTGGCGGAACCAGCCCAGGTGCAGATCGAGCTCGTCACGCTTCCCGTCGGTCTTGTAGAGCCAGTGGGCGGCAATACCGTATTCGGCGGTCCGGTGCATCTCGACGGTGCGGATCTGCACCTCGAACAGCTGCCCGCCGGGGCCGAAGATGGTGGTGTGCAGCGACTGGTAGGCGTTCGACTTGGGACTCGCGATGTAGTCCTTGATCCGCTCCTGGAGCGGGGTCCACACGTGGTGGATGATCCCCAGGACGTGATAGCAGTCGGGTACGCTGCGGACCAGCGTCCGCACGGCCATCAGGTCGTAGATCTCGTCGAACGGCTTGTTGCGCCGCTTCATCTTCTGGTAGATCGACCAGAGATGCTTGGGCCGCCCGGTGATTTCGAACCAGTCGATGCCGGCCCGCTTGAGCTCCTGCTCCAGCGGCACCTTGAGCTTGTTGATCATCGCCTCGCGGGCCGACTTCTTGGCCGCCACCTGCTGGGCCAGGCTCTTGAACTCCTCCGGTTCCAGGAACTGGAAGGCCAGGTCCTCGAGCTCCGCCTTGATCCCGGCCATACCGAAGCGGTGGGCCAGCGGCGCGTAGATCTCCCGCGTCTCGGTCGCGATCCGGGTCCGCCGGTCGGGGGGCAGGTGCTGCAGGGTCCGCATGTTGTGCAGCCGGTCGGCCAGCTTGATGATGATCACCCGGGCATCCTTGGCGACCGACATCAGCAACTTGCGGTAGTTCTCGACCTGTTCTTCGGCGGTGGAGCGGAAGGTGAGGGAGGCGATCTTGGTGAGCCCATCCACCAGGCCGGCCACCTCGGTCCCGAACTCGCGGGCGATGTCCTCGGTGCGCACCCCGGCGTCTTCGACCACGTCGTGCAGCAGCGCCGCCGCGATCGAGGTCGAGTCCGGGAACTGCTCGGCCAGCGTCATGGCCACCGTAATGCTGTGGGAGATGAAGTCGTCTCCCGACATGCGCTTCTGGCCCCGGTGGGCGGACGCGCTGAAGCGAAGCGCCCGCTCGATCAGCTCCAGATCCAGCTTGTCGGCGTGCCGCTCCAGGACGCTCCGGAACTCGGGCGCCAGCTCGGGCAAGGTGCCGGTCACAGCAGCCCCGTGCTCGCGAAACTCACGAAACGGTCTCCTGCCACGATGACGTGGTCATAGACAGGTAAATCTAGCAGTCGCCCAGCCTCGGCCAACTGTCGCGTCACTGCGCGGTCCTCGGCCGATGGCGTGGGGTCACCGCTGGGGTGGTTATGCACAACAATGATCCCCGCAGCGGCTTCCGCAATAGCCGCGCGGAATACCTCACGAGGATGCACCAGGGACGAGTTCAGGAGACCCCGGGTGATCAGGACGTCCCGGAGGACCTGACTTTGGCTATCCAGGGCCAGGAGGTGGAACTCCTCAACCGGCAGGTCTCGGAGCCGGGGGCCCATCAGTTGGGAGACGTCGGCGGGCTCCCGAATCCGGGGCATCGGCCGCCTGCTCTCCTGGGTGAGCCGAGTGGCTAACTCAAAGGCGGCTAACAACCTGGCCGCCTTGGCCGGACCCACCCCGCGCATCCGAAGCAACTCCGCCGAAGGCCTCGCCGCGAGCCCCCGGAGGGACCCCCCGCTGACCGCCAGGAGGTCGCTGGCGACCTCCATCGGGCTCCGCCGTCCATCTCCGGTACCCAGCAAAATGGCCAGGAGTTCCGCGCCCGTGAGGGCGGCCGGACCCAGGCTCCAGAGGCGCTCGCGCGGGAGATCCGAGGCTGGCAGGGGGAACGAGGGCAGCGCCATCCCGGGAGAGTAGTGGGGAACTCTTC
>DATIWD010000145.1:0-14533 GCA_035519565.1 Gemmatimonadales bacterium
GTGGACCAATCTGCATAATCTGCGGACTGCTGTTCGTCCCAGAACCGAAACCCTCCTCGCCCCACCCCCGTACGCACCGGGAAGTTGAATGAACACCTTCTTCCCAGGTGGGGCGAATGACTTCCACTTCACGCCGGTCCCTGATTCTTGCCGCCCTGTTGTTCTCCTCTACCGCCCTCACCGCGGAGCCGCCGGGCAGAAAACACGAGATGGTCAAGCTGGCCGACGGGGTCTACGCCCTGATGTGGAAGGAACCGATGGACAGCCCCGAGCCCAACGTCCTGATCATCATCAACGACAGCGACGTGGTGGTGGTAGATGCGGAGGAGCTGCCGTCCAGTGCCCGGACCGTGGTCCGCGAGATCAAGAAGCTCACCTCCAAGCCGGTCTCCGTCGTGATCAACACCCACTGGCACGACGATCACGTGTTCGGCAACTACATCTTCAAGGAGACCTGGCCCGGGGTGCACTTCGCCGCCCACGAGTACACCCGGGTGGACGCCGAGCGGCGGGCCTTCGGCGAGATTCCCAACAGCGTCAAGAAGAACGGGGAACAGCTGGAGCAGTTCAAGGAAATCGCCAGGACTGGGAAGCGGCCAGACGGTACCCCGGCCTCAGCGGCGGGCCTCAAGCGGGTGCGCGAATACGTGATCCCCGAACTCGAGATCTACGTCAAGGAGATCCCCACCGTTAAGATGGTCCTCCCTGACCTCACCTTCACCGACAGCCTCACGCTCTACCGCGGCTCTCGCACCATCGAGCTGCACTACCTGGGCCTAGGCAACACCCGGGGAGACGTGGTGGTCTATCTCCCCAAGGAGAAGATCCTCGCCACCGGCGACCTGGTGGTCTGGCCCACGCCGTTCGGGATCGGCTCCTTCTACTCTGACTGGGCCGAGACGCTGGACCGGCTGAGCAAGATCGACGCGACCACCATCTTCCTGGGCCACGGCGTGATCCAGCGGGACGAGAGCTACGTCCTGTCTCTGCGCGACATGTTGAAGGACATGGTCAGCCGGGTGGGCGAGGCGGTGGCCCAGGGGAAGACGGTCGAAGAGTGCCAGCAGGTAGTGACGATGGACGACTGGAAGCAGAAACTGGCGGGAGACGACAAGCTCAAGCAGGGCGCCTTCGACGCCTTCTTCGTCCAGCCTGGGGTGGCGCGGGCCTATCACCAGGCGAAGGGGGAGGCGGATCCAGATGGGGATGGGGGGTGAGGAGGAGTCCTGAGTCCTGAGCTAGTACTGAGTACTGGGTACTGGTATTGAGTGGGTCGCAAGTCACAGGTCGCAAGTCGCAGGGGCTGTCATCCCGAGCGCAGCGAGGGATCTCAAGACTCCACTGCCCTCGACCCTTGGGATCCTTCGGGGCCGTCCATTCGCTCGGGGCCCTCGGGATGACAAACTCGTTAGGTTGTCACCTGTCCCACTTGTCCGCCCCGTCCCACTTGTCCGCCCTGTTCGCCCTTCTACAGACACTTCAACAACTGAACCACCTTCCCCCGCTCTACGGTGAACGGCCCAAGCGTCTGATGCAGGTCCGTCAGGGTCTCGGTGAAGGTCAGGAGATCGCCCTGAACCTGCCCGGTGATTCGGGCGGGATGCGATGGAGCGACGCCCGGCGGCACCGGGCCGCCTTCGGTGAAGTGCTTGGCCGTTGCGGTAAAGATGCCGCTCGGCGAGACCCTCCAGTACTTGTCGAGGACCGCGAGTCCGCAGCCGTACTCGACGCTCCCACCGGTGGGGGTCAGAGTGACGTTCGCGTCCGGCCCACCCCAATCGCCTTGGATATCAGGGACGACGCCGGACTCCGTGGTCGAGCTACAGCCGAGAAGAACGCCCGCGAGGACGGCGATGCGGAGTCTCATACCTGAACAAGACCGATGAAGGGGTACCAGAATAGAGACTACACAAATTGCCGGGTTTGCACAGAGGGGAGCCCGACCTGACCGCTCAGTCCGAAGGTGAAACCGACTTCATGGATCCCCTGGCCTGAGTGCCCATGGCCGTTCAGTCCGCGCCCGCAGACTGCCCAGATTGGTCCACAGATTACACAGATTCACACAGATTCTCCCCCCCTCCGCCGCCCCATTTTACCACGGAGACACAGAATCACGGAGAAGAACGGAGAAAGACTTGTGGTGCCCCACCGCCCCCCGTTCTCGGGTAGGGTGGGGGGCAATTCAGATCTCTTGTCCGAAAGTCTTGCATGCGGTCCAGTCGAGGAATCGGGGGGGAGGGGTAGTTCAAGCAGTCCTCCGTGAACCTCCGTCTCCTCCGTGTCTCCGTGGTGCGCAGTTACGATCCGCAGGTTTCACAGATTGGGTCCACAGATAACACAGATCCCCACCCCAACCACCCATGGAAACCCCACACTTCCGCGACCCGTAGGGCCCCTATCCATTGCGTTGTCCATTCTGAAACTCCAAAATCCAATCGGCACCACTCCGCGCGGAGCGCGTCTCCATGAGCCTCGAATTTCAGCTCAACGGGAAGACGGTCAGGACGGAGGTTGATCCGGAGATGCCGTTGCTCTGGTATCTCCGGGACCACGCTCACCTCACCGGCACCAAGTACGGCTGCGGCGTCGGGGCCTGCGGCGCCTGTACCGTGCACCTGGACGGAGCCGCCGCCCGTTCCTGCACGCTTCCCCTCCGTGCCGTGGCCGGCCACCGGATCACCACGATCGAGGGGATCAGCCAGGGCGACCGCCTGCATCCGGTCCAGGCCGCCTGGATCGCGGAAGACGTTCCCCAGTGCGGCTACTGCCAGGTCGGCCAGATCATGGCCACTATCGCCCTGCTCAAGCAGAATCCCAACCCCACCGACGCCGACATCGCCAGTCTCACCAACCTCTGCCGCTGCGGCACCTACCCCCGGATTCGCAAGGCGATCCGCCGCGCCGCCGCCACCGGAGGCACCCGATGACCGCGACCCCGACACTGGACCGGCGTGGCTTCCTCGCCATCAGCGCCACCGCAGCCGGCGGCTTGCTGCTGACTCGGGTGGTGCCCGCCAGCGCCGCCTCGGCCATGGCGGAGGCGGCCGACTCGATCCCCATCGGGGTCTTCATCCGGATCGAGCCCAATGACCGGGTGACCATCGGCGCCCGCGACCCCGAGATCGGCCAGGGAGTCAAGACTTCCCTTCCCATGCTGATCGCCGAAGAGCTGGACGTAGCCTGGTCACAGGTGAGCGTGACCCAGTTGCCGCTGGGCCTCGAGAAGGACAGCGGCCCCATGGGGCTCAGGTGGAAGTACGGCCCTCAGGGCGCGGGCGGCAGCACCAGCGTCCCCGAGAGCTGGGACGATCTCCGGCAGGCCGGGGCCGACGCTCGGCGCTTGCTGGTCAGAGCCGCGGCCGCTCGCTGGAAGACCGACCCCGACCGGCTCAGCACCAAGGCGGGCCAGGTGATCCACCCGGACGGGCGGAAGCTCCGCTATGGCGAACTCGCGGCCGCGGCGGCGAAGCTCACTCCGGAATCGAAGCCCGCTCCCCTCAAGTCTCCCGACCAGTTCACGATCATCGGGACCCCGACCAGGGTCATCGATGCCCGCGAGATCGTGACCGGACGGGCGCAGTACGGGATCGACACCTACGTGCCGGGCGCGCTCACCGCGGTGATCGCCCGCTGCCCCTATTTCGACGGCACGATCGAACGCTACGACGACAGCAAGGCACTGAAGGTCCCGGGCGTCCGCCAGGTGCTGACTATGGACGGGCCTGCGCTGGGAGCACCGCTCACCGCCAACCTGGCCGCCGGCGTGGCGGTGCTGGCGGATGACACCTGGTCGGCGCTCAAGGGACGCGAGGCACTGGAGATCGTCTGGAAGCAGGGCCCTCACGCCGCCGAGAGCTCGGCAGACCTGGATGGGCAGTGCGAGCGGTTACTGGCCGGGACGCAGGTGACCAAGCGGGCCCGTGACGACGGAGACCTCGACGCGGCGCTCAAGTCGGCGGCCAAAGTGGTCACCGCGACCTATCGGGTGCCCTTCGTCTCCCACGCGCCGATGGAGCCCCAGAACTGCTTTGCCGACGTGCGGCCGGGCCGGGTGTCGATCATCGCTCCCACCCAGCAACCGGGCAGTGCCTCGCGGGTGGCCAATGCCATCACCGGGGTGGACCGGCTCCAGATCGATGTGCAGATGACCCGGGTGGGTGGCGGCTTCGGCCGCCGGCTCAGCAACGACTACGTGGCCGAAGCGGTGCTCCTCTCCAAGCGCTCGGGCAAGCCGATCAAGCTGGTCTGGACTCGAGAGGATGACATGGCCCACGACTGGTATCGCCCGTTCGGCCATCACCAGCTCACGGCGGGGGTCGATGCCAGCGGGACGGTCACCGGGTGGAGTCACCGCCTGGCCAGTGCCTCCAAGTACTACCGCCGGTCCGACGTGGAGCCGCAGGATCTCTGGACCTCGGAGATCTACCCGGACGACTTTCCGGCCGCGCTGATTCCCAATCTTCGCTACGACTGGCTGGCGGTGGAATCGGGGATGATCCGGGGATCCTGGCGGGCGCCGGCCCACAACGCCAACGCCTTCGTGGTCGAGAGCTTCGTGGACGAGGTCGCGCATGCGACCGGTCAGAACCCGCTCGACCTCCGCCTCAAGCTGCTGGGCGAGGCGCGCGAGTTGAAGTACGGGCAACACGGCGGACCGATCTTCGACACCGGACGCCTGAAGAACGTGCTCCAGATCGCCGCCGACCGGATCGGCTGGCCCCGGCTGGTCGAGCCCGGTCACGGAATCGGATTGGCTTGCCACTTCACCTTCGGCGGCTATGCCGCGCACGCGATGGAGGTGAGCGTCGACCAGGCGGGTGAGTTGAAGATCCTGCGCTGCATCTGCGCGGTGGACGTGGGTCAGCCGGTCAACCCGTTGGGCCTCGAGGCCCAGATGATGAGCGGCACCATCGACGGGATCAGCACCGCGCTCAACCTCGAGATCACGGTCAAGGACGGTCAGGTGGTCGAGAAGAACTTCCCCGACTATCCCCTGCTCCAGAACGCCCAGGCGCCCGACGTGGAGGTCCACATCGTCAGGAGCACCAAGACTCCATCCGGCGCCGGAGAGATCGGCCTCCCCACCGCGGCGCCGGCGCTCTGCAACGCGATCTTCGCGGCGACCGGGGTCAGGATTCGACGGTTGCCGATTCGCACCCAGCTCAAGGAGGCGGGAGCGAGGGGCTGAGGGACGGGCCTTTCTCTCGGCTGCCGCGCCCCTAACCGCGGCGGAAATGCAGCGGATCCCGGAGTGTCTGGAGCGCGCGGTAGTAGAAGAGAGCGGTGGGCCGCTTCCCCTTGAATCTGAGCCGCTTCAACCACTCCAATTCCTCCCCGGTTGCGGTGCCGCTCAGGGTGGAGTCGTTGAGGAATTCTCGAAACCCCGGTTGTTCGGGCAGCCCCTCCGGGTCCACTTCGACAAACTCGAATCGCCGTAACTGCTCGGCGGTCACCTGGTGGTTCAGAATGATTTCCAGCCCCAGGGTGGCCAGGTCCACGTCCCAGGAGGCAATCAGCGGATCCAGGAACGACGTGCAGTGCTTGGCGGACACGTGGAAGACGTCGGTGTCCAGAAACTCAAGAACGATGACCCGCATCTCTTCGTAGCTCCGACCGCCGAGGCGGGCCACTTTGCGCAGCCACTCGTCGTTCTCCAGTTGCTCCTGACTCACCCGCTTCACCACGTCGAGCAGCTTCTCCGTCACCAGGCGCTCCAACTCCCCGAAGGGCTGCCGCTCGAAGATGGCGCGAACCTGCCCGACGCTCTTGGGCGCGCACTTGCGCAGGACCAGCGCCCTGACCTCCCGGAACAGCGGCGGGGGCTCCTCACCCAGCTCGTGCTTCAGCTCCTGCCTGCGCTGGGCCTCGGCGACCCTCGCCAGCTCCCCCGCCGGAAGCTTCAGGAACTTGTCCATCTTGTGGTAGATGTCCGTCCGGTTGGGAGCCGGCGGGGCTTTCTTCCGCGTCAGCAGCTGGGAGACGTAGGACTCGGTGATGTCAGCCGACCGGGCCAGCTCCTTTTGCTCCAATCCCAACTCCTCGAGTCGCTGGCGGATCGCAAGCGAGACGTCCATGCCTTCCTCCGTGGTTTACCAATTGAGATGTACCAATTATACGCATGGGCTACATACTTGACAAATCTAGTGAAGTCTACTATGTTGCAGCACTTCAGACAGTTCAACAGTACTCGTAAGTCTAGATTTCCATGGCGGTTACCGAAGGAGTTTGCCTCATGTACGCACGCAACGTCACGCTGCATCTCAAGGCCAATTCGGCCAGTGAGTTCACCAAGACGCTGGAAAAGGACGTCCTGCCCCTCCTCCGCAAGCAGAACGGCTTCAAGGACGAGCTCGCGATCGTCGGGTCGGATGGCGCCCAGGCGATGTCGATCAGCTTCTGGGATCGGAAAGAGAGCGCTGAAGCGTATAGCCGCGATACCTATCCGACGGTGTTGAAGAGTCTGGACAAGGTGATCGAGGGCACGCCCAAGGTGGATAGCTACGAGGTGTCCAACTCGACCTTCCACAAGATCGGGGCGAGTGTGTAAGACCGCTCGGGCTCGGTAAGAGCCCGCGGTTGGTTGCACAGGAGGGGGGCGGAAGTCCGCCCCCCTCCTCTTTTCCTGCCCTGCTGACCGAGCCGCGCTCCTAGCTCCCGACTCGACCCCCCCCCGTCGCCTGATACCTCTGGAGCGCGATCTCCAGATTCTGATGCATCCGCTCCGTCCCCAGCGTCTTCCCCAGGGGCGAGCGCTGCACCATCTGCAGGACCTCAGGGGCGAGTCCGATCAGCCAGATCGACACTCCTTCCTCCCGCATCCGCTGCTCGGATTCGGTCAGCGCCTTGAGCGCGGTGTATTCCAGATCGAAGACGCCGGCCATGTCGAGCCCGATCACCTTCGGCCTGGCCTCGTTCACCAGTCGCAGGATCTTTTCGCCCACCCGGAACGCGTTGGCGAAGAAGACCCGGCCCTCGACCCGGAGCAGCAGGAGTCCCGGAATGGATTCGTCGTCGGGATTCTCTGCTGACACCGGCCGGAAGACGTTGGTCCCCCGCTTCCGCCGCAGCACGTAAACCGGCGGATCGAACACCTGCTGAGCCAGGCCGATCAGCGAGACGATGATGGCCACCAGGATCCCTTTGAGCGTGCCAAGCAGCACCACGCCGGCACAGGCGACCAGCGCCCAGCGGTACTCCATCACCCGCACGCGGCGGATATCCAGGAAGGCGAGCGGCTGGATCAATCCGATCGAATAGACGATCACCACGGCGGCGAGAGTGGCCTGCGGCATTTTCCCCATCGGCCCCGCCAGGAACAGCATGGTGAGCACCGTGGCACCGGCGGTGACCAGCTCGGCCAATTGAGTCCGCGCCCCCGCCAGCCGATTAACCGCGGTCTGGGAGGTACCGCCGCCCGAGGGCATGGCGCCCAATACCGCGCCGCCGGCGTTGGCGAGGCCGGTCGCGAACAGCTCGCGGTTGGGCTTGAGCAACGGCTCGCCGCTTTTGGCAAAGGCGCGGCCCGCCGCGATGGTCTCGGTGAAGCTCATCAGGGCGATGCCCAGGGCTCCCGGCCAGAGCGCCAGCGCCAGCGACAGATCCGGAGCGATGAACGACGGGAAGCCGCGCGGGATCTCTCCCACCACTGAGATGCCGTGATCCTGCCACCCGAACAGGCTGACTCCGGCGATCCCCGCCGCTACCGCGATCAACGGGGCGGGCAGCTTGGGGACGAAGTGCTCCAGTGCCAGCAGCAGGACGATGGTGAACACCGCCACCCCGACCGTGGGGAGCGAGCTGTCGGGGATGGCGCGGACCAGCGAGACCAGGTTCTGGAAGAAGGTTCCCTTGGGAAAATGGACGCCGAGGAGTTTGGGGACCTGATCCAGCACGATGACCAGTCCGATTCCCGCCTTGAACCCGATCAGCACCGGCTCGGAGATGAAGTTGGCGACGAAGCCCAACCGGAAAAGCCCAGCGACTAGCAGCGCGGCGCCGACCAGGAGAGTCAGCGTGGCAGTCGCGCCCAGCAAGGCGGCCTGATCCCCGCCCGGGGCCACGACCGCCATTTCGGCGGCGACCAGGATCGAGATGGTGGTGGTGGTGCTCACGCTGAGCGGGCGGGAGGTGCCCAGCAGGGCGTAGATCACCATCGGGACCAGCGCGGTGTAGAGCCCCACCTGCACCGGCAGGCCGGCGATGGTGGCATAGGCCATCGCCTTGGGGATGACCACCGCGGCGGCGGTGAGGCCGGCGATGATATCGAGCTGGAGCCAGGGCTTCTGGTATCCCTGGAGCCACTCGAGAATTGGGAGGCGGCGCTTCGACTCAGCCATGCCCCTCCCTCTCGAGCCTCAGCGCCACTCGTGGCGCGATCACTTGGCCTGCATCGCCATCATGTCCTCGCGAGTGGGGCCGTAGATCCCCGCGGGGCGGCCACCCGCCAACCGGCACATCAGCGAGAGCTGTCCCCGGTGATGGATCGCGTGGTGGAGCAGCGTGCCCCAGAGCACGTCCCGGATGGTCATCTGCATGTTCATGAACGGGATCTTCCGATCCAGATCCTCGTTCTTGAGCTTCTCGAGCCGCGCCACCGCCGCCTCATGCACCTTCTTGTAGCCGGGCGCCAGCAGCTTGATCTCCCGCGGCCGCTTCATGTCGGGGATGGTGGTCTCGAAGTCGACCTTGCCCTGGGCGGCGCCGTGGCTGATGTAGCCGTCGATCTCGCTCAGGTGCCAGGCCAGCTCGCCCAGCGAGCGTCCCTTGGGATCGGGACGAAAATCGTACTGATCGGCCGGCAACGTCTCCAGCAGCTTGATGGTATTCTGGGCTTCCATGTTCCAGACGGCGCGGAAGGTGTCGATCTCGTTTCGGTGTGCCATATGTGCCTCGGGGTGCAGTGGTGGTCGGGGTCGGTGGACGCGAGTGAGGCCCGCGTTCTGGGGTGCTCAAGGTACGCCTCGCCGGCCCCAGGCGCGAGCCGGCATCTTCACGATCGGCTAGTCGGGTGACAGCCTTCGCCCCGTCGCCATGGCGACCGCTGCTTCGATGTCGGCCACGACCGGATGGACCGACCAGAAGGCGAAGGCGCGGATCGAGGGCATGAACACGATACTCTCGCCGAACTCGGTGTCGTGCGCGAACTCCACCGTCACCAGGTGGGTCCGAGTCCAACGGCTGTAGCTGACGCCGGTCACGTCCCGGAGCGGTACTTCGATTTCCCGCAGCCCGTTGGAGATGTAGAGGAAGCGGTCATCCATCCGCGCGTACTTGAGGCGCATGGTGGTCCAATAGATCGCCACCCCACCCAGTCCGAGACAGATGATGAACACCAGGGGGTAGAGCCCGGGAGCATTCGGCGGCAGGTTCCGCCGGTTGAGAGAAATGGCCAGGGTGCCGCCCGCGAATCCGATGATATAGAGGATCGGGACGAAGACCTTGTTGAAGAAGGTCAGTCGGGATGAAAGGAGGCGGGGCTCCATGAGTCAGCTGGTCTTGGGTTGGACCAGAGCGTGCATATCGTGAATATATCGATGGGGAACCGCCCGGCTATGAACGCCCGGGCGTGGCCGGCGGGGCCAGCAGGCCGTGAGCCTCGAGAAAGGCGCGGACCAGCGGCCAGGACCGGGGACAGTCGTTGTGCCCGCAGGGAATCTCGTGAAACTCGGACCCGGGCACGGCGGCCGCCAACGCCCGTCCGTGCGACACCGGAACGATTCCGTCCAGGCTCCCGTGCATCACCAGCAACGGCCCCCGATAACGCTTGAGCCTGGCCAGGTTGTCGAATGGATCCCTCACGGCGATCGGCGGGGCCAGGTACCGGATGGCAAAGGCGCGGACGCTGGTGAAGCACGACTCGAGGATCAGTGCCGGGACCGGGCGTTCCACCGTCAAACGGGTCACCGCTCCTCCTCCGAGTGAACGGCCGTAGGGAACGATTCGGCTGGAGTCGATCCGGGAATCGCCCCGGGCCCAATCATACGCCGCGAGAATCGCCGCGGTGATCGACGCCTCGGTTGGCTTCCCATCCGAATGTCCGTACCCCGGATACTCCAACAGCAGCGCACCCCAGCCCCACCGCCTCGGCTCGTCGAACTCCGGGACCCAGTCGACCGCCAACTCGCCGTTGCCATGGGTGAAGATCAGGAGTGGAGCCGGCCCGGTGCCGGCCCTGGGGGCCAAGTAGAAGGCCTCCACCGATCCGCCCGGGATCGGTAGTCGGATGGTCTCCGCCATTCCCGGAGCGGGCCCGTCCCGGGGGGGCGGAGCCGGAAAGACGAGGGAACGCTGGACCAGCCATAGGAGGCCCAGGTACCCCACGTAGATCGCGAAGAGCATCACCAGCGTCACGGCGAGCCTCCGCATGGAATCCCGGGAGATCAGGCGGCGCGTTCGAACAATTCTACGGCCCAGATCCAGGTCCCGCCCGCCCATCGGCGCCGCAGTCCCCGGCTCTCGAGCACGGAGGTCATCGCCTCCGGTGAGTGAACGTAGGCCCGAAACGGTTGTCCGAACAACCGGCGGAGGGCATTGGCGGAGGCGACGACGATCCTGGTCAGCCGGCGCGGACGCGGGTAGCTGAAGGCGAGCAGCCGGCGAGTCTTGTCCGCGGCGGATCCCAACAAGCCGGTGAAATCGGGATCGCAGCAGACCACCCGGTCCATGGTCACCACATCGGCGGGGGCCACGCCGGCTGCCGCCGCCGGGAAACCGCCGAACCGGAACTCGACTCTCTCGTCGTGCCCCACTCGCACGGCCTCCTCCTCCGCGGCCTCGAGGTAGGCGGTGGAAGCATCTACCTGAGTGGCCCGCGAGAAGCCGTGATCGAGAAGAAAGTGATGGATGGCGCCGACCCCGCCGCCCACGTCGAGCAACGTCGCCTCCGGCGGGAGCGGGACCGACTTCACCGCGTCGAGCAGGCGCCGGGTCACCAGGTCAGGGCCCCGCCGGCGCAGGCGCTTGAGGTCCCGCCGCGCGATGCCGGCGTCGAACTGACGATCGGTGGAATCGCAGGAGCAACCGGTCATTGATGGGTCGTCGAATCCGAACGCGAGGGTTCACTATCCGACGAGGCCATGGTGAAATCGTTACGTGGTCCCAGCCCGCAGGACACTGGTCCGGGGGCGACCCCCTCGCCTCCCACAATCCCTGCGCTCGCCACTGGCGATGGAACTGGAGTCATCGCCTCGGAAAACTGATCCGGCTCCGCGATCTGGGTGCAGCCGAGAGCCGGAACCAGCGCGAGAACCGAAAGAACGGCGAATCGAGACATGTGGACCTCCCCGACCGGGATGAGTCCACGATAGGAGAAGACAATGGGTCCCACGTAAGTGATCCGTGACAAACCGATGGCAGAAGCATGAGCCCTCGGAGTCTCAGACCCGGGCCGGCGCCGGGCTGGGGCCTTTCTGCGGGTTCCAGGTGTGCCGCTCGCTCCGCACGAAGCGGGACCAGGCGTAGAGCGCGTCGTAGATCACCATCCCGCGCTTCAGCTGCTCGTGATCGTCGGTGAAGTTGCGAGACAGGCCGAGGGAGATGGCCAGCAGGCCGGCCGCCTGGGGGGCCAGCTCGAGATGTTCGGTGTCCGCTCCCCGCACGATCACCGCCAACTCCAGGAGCGCGGGATCCACCAGCCGATACTTCTTGAGTAGCGCATCGAAGCTGCAGAGCGGCCCGTCATGGCTCAACTCGACCCCCTCCACGTCGAAGGGGATCGCATCCAGCTCAGCAGCCAGCCGGACCACGTCCTGCGGCGAGACGAAAATGAACTCGGCCTCCCGATCGATGAACCGCTTGATCAGCCAGGGGCAGGCGATCCGATCGATCTTGGGGCGGGCCCGGGTAATCCATTTCATGAGAGACCTCCCTCCCTTCTCTGATAGATGCAGGCAAGCCGTCCTTGCCTATGATGCCTAAGCTGCCCGCCATGACTCCCCCGACGCAAGGAGGCAAGGGAGACCGATACCAGTCTGTTTCACTCGATCGCAAGAATCGGAATGACCAGTCAGTCCCCAAGGCCTAGATTGACGCAGGTGAAACAGGATCGTTACAGGGCGGCCATGGGAAGGAGCCGACATGCGCAGGTCAGCCATGCAGTTGTCACTGGCTAAGAAAACACAACGCGACCCCCGGTGGGCCCTGGTGCTGGCCCGGTCGGCCCCATCCGACGGCCGTTTCTTCTATTCGGTCCGGACTACCGGGGTCTATTGCCGCCCCTCCTGCGCCGCTCGGCCCGCCCGCCCGGAAAACGTCCGGTTCCACGCGTCCGGGGAAGACGCCGAGCAGGCCGGTTTCCGCCCCTGCAAGCGGTGCCGCCCCGACCGACTCGAGGGGACGGAGGTGACCCGATGAACACCGCGACCCTGATGACCGAGCGACCGGAAATAGTGGCCGACTGGGCCCGCCTGGCGCGTGACCTGGATGCCCGAGGGAGTGCCGTCCTCGAGAACCTGCTGCCGCCGGAGGAATGCCGGGAATTGGCGGCCCTTTATCCCAATGACCTGCGCTTCCGCAGCCGAATCGTGATGAGCCGCCATGGGTTCGGGAGCGGCGAGTACAAGTACTTCCGCTACCCCCTCCCCGAGACCATCGCGCGGCTCCGGACCGGGATCTATCCCCATCTGGCGCCAATCGCCAACCGGTGGAACCAGGCGCTGGGAATCGCGGTGCGCTATCCCGCGGCACACCAGGATTTTCTGTCCCGCTGCCACGCCGCCGGCCAGAAGAAGCCGACGCCCTTGCTGCTTCAGTACGAGGTCGAGGACTACAACTGCCTCCACCAGGACCTCTACGGCGAGCATGTCTTCCCGCTCCAACTGGCGATTGTCCTGTCGGAACCGGGCCGGGACTTCACCGGCGGCGAGTTCGTGATGACCGAGCAGCGGCCCCGGATGCAATCTCGGGCCGAGGTGGTCTCGCTACGGCAGGGAGATGGGGTGGTGTTCGCGGTCCAGCACCGGCCGGTCCAGGGAACCCGCGGGGTCTATCGGGTCACCCTGCGGCATGGCGTGAGCCGGATTCGCTCGGGGCGGCGGCATACGGTGGGAATCATCTTCCACGATGCGGAGTGAGGGGTCGATGAGATTTTCGCGACTGGCCGCGGCGCTATGTGCCGCGTTCGCGTTGTTACCAGGAAGAGCGAGCGCGCAGGAGACCGACTCCTCGGCGATTCATACCACGCTCCGCGCCTTCTACTTCAACCTGGCTCATCATGACTGGGAGGCGATCGCCTCCCAGGTGCTACCGGCCAAGGTGGTGGCACATCGGCCCGCCCCCGAGGCCATGGTCGCGGCGGCCGAATCGCCCGCACTCCTGGACGACTCCGCCGATTGCTCCGCACCTCCCGGCGACCAGGCCCGCATCACCACCGATGGCGATTGGGCCGAGGTCTCGGTCGCGCGCTGCGAGGGAGCGCTGCGCGGAGAGGACGAGTTCCGTCTGATCCACTTCGAGCAGCGCTGGCGCATCGTCTACATCGACCTGTTCGCAGAGCGGCTCAGCGTCATGGCCGAGCGGTAGCTACGGCTTCCCCACGAACAGGGCTGCGAAGGGCCGCCCGTCGAAGCAGGATCGGGCGTGCACGATCTGGCCGCCATCGACCTGGTGCCACTCCGCGACCAGGGTGGTCGCCTTGGCGGGCTCTTTAGTCACCAGCTCGAAGAAGACCGCCACGTTCTTCCCTTCGGCGATCACCACCTTGAGCTCCAGCCGGACCGTGATCTGCATCAGCCCGGTCAGAGCGGTCAAGTAGGCGTCGGCGTTGGGATAGGTCTCGAACAGCCCGACGAAGACCACGTCGTCCCTGAGAAAGGTCCGTGCCTTCTTGAAATCGCGCTGGACTACGGCCTGATAGAAGCTTTGCAGCACGTCACCGGCATTGGGCACAGCGCCTCGTAGTCCGGGACTCACTTGTTCTTGCCGGCCCAGGTATTGAGGGGCGTTCCAGTCTCAAGGAAGCTCTTGAGGCTCGACAGCACCCGGGGCCAGCCTTCCACGATTCCCCGGTGCATCTCGGAGCTCTCCACCAACTCGTCGTGAGTCACCGTCAGGCGGATCATCTTCTCGACCGGCTCGAGGTCGAAGCTGACCCGACTGTGTTTGGACGGGTCGGAGCCGTCCTCGGGAGCCGCCCAGCTCAGCACCAGGCGCCGGGGCGGCTTGATCTCGAGGATCTTCCCGGTGATCAGCGTCTGGGAGCCGTCGGGGGTCTGGTGATTCCATTTCGATCCCGCTTTCCAGTCCGACACGTTGTTGTACCCCCAGTACTTTCTGGTGACATCCCCCTGAGTCAACGCCTCCCACGCCTTCTCCGCGGTGGTGGCGATGTACACGACATAGACGAAGGTCGCCTGCTTCACTTGCCGCTCCTTTCCAGCTCCCGCTTGAAGTCGGTCAATGCCCGGAGCCTCGGCTTCTCGAATTTCCGGATCCAGCGTTCGAACACCTGGTAGATCGGAACCGGGTTCACGTAGTGATGCTTCTCCCGCCCCCGCATGATGGCGGCCACCAGATTGGCGTCCTCCAGCACCTGGAG
>DATIWD010000146.1:0-24252 GCA_035519565.1 Gemmatimonadales bacterium
GAACGAGACCATCGTCGAGGCCAGCACGCTGATCGACGAGGAGATCGCCTCACGCATCGAGGAGGCCGCCAAGGCCGGTCTCGACAAGATCAAGATCCGCTCGGTGCTCACCTGCGACGCGCGTCGCGGGGTGTGCGCCAAGTGCTACGGTCGCAACCTGGCCACCGGTCGCCCGGTGGATCTGGGCGAGGCCGTGGGCGTCATCGCCGCGCAGTCGATCGGCGAGCCCGGCACCCAGCTCACGCTGCGCACGTTCCACATCGGCGGCACCGCGAGCCGTATCGTCGAGCAGTCCAAGACCGCGTCCAAGGAGGCCGGGGTGGTCCGCTTCAAGGACCTCGCGGTCGTCGAGTATCGCGACCAGGTCTGGGTGTGCGTGAGCCGCACCGGCGAGATCGAGCTGCACGAGCGCGGCGAGAGCGGCCGCGTGCGGCAGCGTTACTCGGTGCCGTATGGCGCGCACTTGTTCGTCACCGACGGCACGTCGGTCGCGGCGGATCAGGCGCTGTTCGAGTGGGACATCTACAACGTGCCGCTCATCAGCGAGAAGAGCGGTCTGGTCCGCTTCGTGGACATCAAGGAGCGCGTCACGGTGCGCGACGAGGTGGACGACACCTCGGGCATGAAGCTGCTCGTCATCATGGAGGACCGCAACAAGGAGCTGCAGCCGGCGATCGACATCATCGACCCGGCGAGCGGCGCCAAGCTCGCGCACTATCCGCTCCCGACCGGCGCCCGTCTCGAGGTGCGTGACGGCCAGTCGGTGGTGGCGGGTGATCCGCTCGTCAAGACCCGTCGTGAGGCCTCGAAGACCCGCGACATCACCGGTGGTCTGCCGCGCGTGTCCGAGCTGTTCGAGGCGCGGCGGCCGAAGGACGCGGCGATCATCGCCGAGATCGACGGCCGGGTGGAGTTCGGCGGCGTCGTGCGTGGCATGCGGAAGCTGATCATCCGCAGCGACGACGCCGACTCGCGCGAATACCAGATCCCGCAGGGCCGTCACCTGCACGTGCAGGAGGGCAGTCTGGTGCGCGCGGGCGACCGCCTGACCGAGGGCCCGATCAACCCGCACGACGTGCTCGGCATCAAGGGCATCGAAGAGGTGCAGGAATACCTGGTGAACGAGATCCAGGAGGTCTACCGGCTCCAGGGCGTGCGGATCGACGACAAGCACATCGAGACCATCGTCCGTCAGATGCTGCAGAAAGTGCGGATCGAGGACCCGGGTGACACGGTGTTCCTCGAGGGCGAGGCGGTGGACCGTCTGTCGGTGATCGAGGAGAACGAGCGGATCCTGAAGGAGGGTCAGCAGCCGGCCACCTTCAAGCCCCTGCTCCTCGGCATCACCAAGGCGTCGCTGTCGACCGAGAGCTTCATCTCGGCGGCGTCCTTCCAGGAGACCACCCGGGTGCTCACCGAGGCCGCGATCCACGGCAAGGTGGACTACCTCCGGGGCCTCAAGGAGAACGTCATCATCGGCCACCTGATCCCCGCCGGAACCGGCATGTCGCACTATCGCAAGCTGCGGCTGGAGGCCGAGAAGCAGGCCCCCGAGGCCCTGCTCGAGCCGGTCGAGGAAGAGGGGGCGAAGACCGCCTGAAACCGGGCCGGCCGGGTCCTCACAGGACCCGGCCGGTTCCGTCTCCGTCGCCGGGTCCGGGCCAATTTGACAGTGACTCGTGAGGTGGACTAGATTCCCCCGCCTGCGTGGTTACGGCGCATGTTGTTCCTTCGCGGATGCCGTGGCCTGCCACACACCACGCAAGCCCTTATTCGACCGATGGCTGGAGGTTCTTTGTGCCCACGCTGAACCAGCTCGTCCGCCAAGGGCGGCGGCGGGTGAAGACGAAGACTGGTGCGCCCGCGCTCAAGGGGTCTCCCCAGAAGCGCGGGGTGTGTACCCGTGTGTACACCACCACGCCCAAGAAGCCGAACTCCGCGCTGCGCAAGGTGGCGCGTGTTCGCCTCACCAACGGGATGGAGGTCACCTGCTACATCCCCGGTGAGGGCCACAACCTGCAGGAGCACTCGATCGTGCTCATTCGGGGTGGACGCGTGAAGGATCTGCCGGGCGTGCGCTACCACATCGTTCGGGGCACCCTCGACGCGAGCGGCGTGCAGGGCCGCAAGCAGAGCCGGTCCAAGTACGGGACCAAGTCGAAGTAAGGGGACATCGTCGCGGGACGCCGGCGGCTGACGCCGGGGTTCCGCGCACAAGACATCGTGGGGCCCGAAGCCCCGGGAGGCGCGCGATGGCGCGTCCCGGGCGTGTTCGCGTCCCGACATCGAGAGGTCGTCGCATGCCTCGCAAGGGTTACGTCCCGCGGCGCGAAATGCCGGGGGATCCGAAGTTCGACAACGTGCTGGTGACGCGCTTCATCAACGCCATCATGGGGCGTGGCAAGCGCTCGCTGGCCGAAGGCCAGTTCTACGGCGCGATGACGATCATCGAGCAGAAGTCCGGTCAGGACGCCATGACCGTGCTCAAGCAGGCGATGACCAACGTCAAGCCGGCGCTCGAGGTCAAGTCGCGTCGCGTGGGTGGTGCCAACTATCAGGTTCCGGTCGAGGTCCGCCCCGACCGGCGCAACGCCCTCGCGATCCGTTGGGTGATCACCTACGCGCGTCAGCGCACCGACCACACGTTCACCGAGAAGTTCGCGAACGAGCTGCTCGCGGCCTCGCGGAACGAAGGCGGGGCGGTCAAGAAGCGCGAGGACACGCACAAGATGGCGGAGGCCAACAAGGCCTTCGCGCACTACCGCTGGTAAGCCGTCCGCGGTGAAGACCGGCCACGCGCCGGTCTCGGTCGGCGGCCTTCACGGCCGCGACCGCCACACACGCGGACGATCGACATCGCCCATCACCGCACTTTCTACGATGGAAAGGCAGGTGGTGTACCCGCAAGAGACTTGAGCCGCAGAGGAACGCCTGAAGATGCCCCGGCCAGCACCGCTCGACCGATACCGAAACATCGGGATCATGGCGCATATCGACGCCGGCAAGACCACCTTGACCGAGCGCGTGCTCTTCTATACGGGTCGCATCCACCGCGTGGGCGAGGTGCACGAGGGCGCCGCCACGATGGACTGGATGGAGCAGGAGCGTGAGCGCGGCATCACCATCACCTCCGCCGCCACCACCGCGATGTGGCGCGATCACCGCATCAACATCATCGACACCCCCGGACACGTCGACTTCACGGTCGAGGTCGAGCGCTCGTTGCGCGTCCTCGACGGCGCAGTCGCGGTGTTCTGCGCGGTCGGCGGCGTCGAGCCGCAGTCCGAGACCGTGTGGCGTCAGGCCGACAAGTACAACGTCCCGCGCATCGCGTTCGTCAACAAGATGGACCGCGTGGGGGCCGACTTCGACAACGTGGTCCAGATGATGAAGGACCGTCTCGGCGCCAAGCCGGTGCCGATCGTGGTGCCGATGATCCTGGCCGACCAGTTCCTCGGCGTGATCGACCTCATCGACATGAAGGCGATCACCTATCACGAGGAGAGTCAGGGCACGACCTTCGACGTCCTGGACATCCCACGCGACCTGGTCGACATGGCCAGTCAGGCGCGCTTCCACCTGCTCGAATCGGTGGCGGAGTTCGACGAGCAGCTGCTGGACAACTACCTGCACGAGAAGCCCTACACCGCCGACGACCTGCGCCGCGCGCTGCGCGCCGGGACGCTGAAGGGCGAGATTCACCCGGTGCTGTGCGGCTCGGCGTTCAAGAACAAGGGTGTCCAGCGTCTGCTCGACGCGGTGGTGGACTTCCTGCCGTCGCCGCTCGACATGCCGCCGGTGGCGGGGCAGTCGCTGCCCGACTTCCAGCACATCACCCGCAAGCCGGAGGACAAGGAGCCGTTCGCCGCGCTGGCGTTCAAGATCATGACCGACCCTTTCGTGGGCCGGCTGACCTACTTCCGGGTCTACTCGGGCAGGCTCGAATCCGGGAGCTACGTGTATAACAGCGGGAAGGACCGGAAGGAGCGGGTGGGCCGCCTGCTGCAGATGCACGCCAACAAGCGGGAAGAGATCCAGGAGGTCCTGGCGGGGGACATTGCGGCCGCCATCGGACTCAAGGACACCCGAACCGGGGACACCCTCTGCGACGAGGGGAAGCCGATCATCCTGGAGGCGATGCGGTTCCCGAACCCGGTGATCGACGTCGCGATCGAGCCCAAGACCAAGGCCGACCAGGACAAGTTGAGCATTGCGCTCCAGAAGCTTTCGGAGGAGGATCCCACGTTCAAGGTGCGGACCGATGCCGAGACCAGCCAGACGATCATTGCCGGCATGGGGGAGTTGCACCTCGAGATCCTGGTCGACCGGATGCGCCGGGAGTTCAAGGTCGAGGCCAACGTGGGGCGGCCCCAGGTGGCCTTCCGCGAGACGGTCACCCGGAAGGTCTCGGACATCACCGGGAGGTTCGTTCGCCAGTCCGGCGGCAAGGGACAGTACGGCCACGTGGTGATCGATCTGGAGCCGGCGGAGAAGGGCTCCGGGTTCCACTTCGAGGACAAGATCGTGGGCGGCGTGATCCCGCGGGAGTTCATCAAGCCGGTGGAGGCGGGGATTCGGGAAGCACTGGAGACCGGCGTGCTGGCGGGTTATCCGGTGGTGGACGTGCGGGTCTCCCTGACCTTCGGGAGTTATCACGAGGTGGACAGCTCCGAAATGGCCTTCAAGATCGCGGGGTCGATGGCGTTCAAGGAGGCCGCCAAGGCGGCCCGCCCGATCCTCCTGGAGCCGATCATGGAGGTCGAAGTGGTGACCCCATCGGACTTCCTGGGGGCGGTGGTCGGAGATCTGAACAGCCGGCGGGGGAAGATCGGGGGGATGACTCAGCGGGGTGATGCGCAGGTGGTGGCGGCCGACGTGCCGCTGGCCGAGATGTTCGGCTATTCCACCACGCTCCGGAGCATGACGCAGGGCCGCGCAGTGTACACCATGGAGTTCGATCACTACGCGGAAGTACCGAAGAACGTCGCAGAAACGATCATCACCAAGAAGAAGTCCTGATCCATTGAGGCAGAAGCCGGGGGAGGCGGGTGGCGCCCCGGCGGTAGGACCAGGGAATCAACCAACCGCCACGACGAGAGGACACTATGGCGAAGGCGAAGTTCGAGCGGACCAAGCCGCACGTGAACGTGGGCACCATTGGGCACGTGGATCACGGGAAGACCACCCTGACCGCGGCCCTCACGAAGGTATCGGCCGACAAGGGTCTGGGGACCTACGTCAGCTACGACCAGGTGGCCAAGGCCTCCGAGTCGCAGGGGCGGCGTGACGCGACCAAGATTCTCACGATCGCCACCAGCCACGTCGAGTACAGCACGGCCAAGCGGCACTACGCCCACGTCGACTGCCCGGGTCATGCCGACTACGTGAAGAACATGATCACCGGGGCGGCCCAGATGGACGGCGCCATCCTGGTGGTGAGCGCGGTGGACGGCCCCATGCCGCAGACCCGGGAGCACATCCTCCTGGCCCGGCAGGTGAACGTCCCCTACATCGTGGTCTTCCTCAACAAGTGCGACCTGGTCGACGACGCCGAGCTGCTCGACCTGGTCGAGCTCGAGGTGCGGGAGCTGCTCAGCAAGTACGAGTTCCCCGGGGACGACATCCCCGTGATCCGCGGCTCCGCCATGAAGGCGATCGAGGGGAACAAGGAGTACGTCGGCAAGATCGAGGAGCTGTTCAACGCGCTCGACACCTTCATCCCCGAGCCCAAGCGGGACATCGACAAGCCGTTCCTGATGCCGGTCGAGGACGTGTTCAGCATCACCGGCCGCGGCACCGTGGCCACCGGCCGGATCGACCGGGGCAAGGTCAAGGTGAACGAGGAGGTCGAGCTGGTCGGGCTCAACGCCAACAAGAAGACCGTGGTCACCGGCGTCGAGATGTTCCGGAAGCTCCTGGACGACGGCCAGGCGGGCGACAACGTCGGCCTGCTGCTCCGCGGCGTGGACAAGAACGAGATCGAGCGCGGCATGGTGCTGGCCAAGCCCGGCTCCATCACGCCCCACACCAAGTTCAACGCGGAAGTCTACGTGTTGACCAAGGAAGAGGGCGGGCGCCACACCCCGTTCTTCAAGGGATACCGGCCCCAGTTCTACTTCCGGACCACGGACGTGACCGGGAGCGTGGAGCTGCCGGAGGGCGTCGAGATGGTCATGCCCGGCGACAACATCCAGATGACGATCGAGCTGATCTCGCCGATCGCGATGGAAGAGGGTCTCCGGTTCGCGATCCGCGAGGGCGGCCGCACGGTGGGCGCCGGCGTGGTCACCAAGATCCTCAAGTAATCACGCTTCGACCGGGACCCGGCCCATGGCACAGCGCATCCGCATCCGTCTGAAGGGGTTCGACCACAGCGTCCTGGACCAGGCCGCGGTGGACATCGTCCGGACGGCGGAAAAGACCGGGGCCCAGGTCTCGGGCCCCATCCCGCTCCCCTGCAAGATCGAGCGGTGGACCGTGCTCCGGAGCCCGCACATCGACAAGAAGAGCCGCGAACAGTTCGAGCTCCGGACTCACAAACGGCTGCTCGACATTCATGACTCGCGGCCCCAGACCATGGACGCGCTGACCAAGATCGACCTCCCGGCCGGCGTGGACGTGGAGATCAAGGTCGAGTAGGCATGTCGAATGGATTGATCGGCCGGAAGCTCGGCATGACCCGGGTGTTCACCGAGGAGGGCGATTCCGTCCCGGTGACCGTCATCGAGGCCGGTCCCTGCCGGGTGGTACGGGTGGGAAACGGCAGCGTGCAGCTGGGCTTCGGCGCCAAGCGCGCGGTGCGGAGCACCAAGGCTGAGCTGGGCCACGCCAAGGCGGCCGGCCTCGACGCCGCCCCCGTCGCCCTCCGGGAATTCGCCGCCGGCGATCCCGCTCCGAACCTGGGCGATACCCTCACCGTCGGCCTCTTCGCCGTGGGCGAGCGGGTCAAGGTGACCGGCACCACCAAGGGCCGGGGCTTCCAGGGCGTGGTGCATCGCCACGGGTTCGGCGGCGGTCCGGCTACGCACGGCAACACGCGGCACCGCAAGCCGGGGTCGATCAGCCCCGGGACCGACCCTTCGCGCGTGATCAAGGGCAAGCGGATGCCGGGTCACATGGGAGCGGAGCGGCATACCGAGCTGGGCCTCAAGGTGGTCCGGGTGGACGCCGAGCGGAACCTGTTGTTCGTGAGGGGCGCCGTGCCCGGGGCCAAGGATGGCCTCCTCCTGGTCACCAAGCAGAAGGGCAAGAGTCGCCATGATTGAGGCTCCGCACTACTCGGCGGCCGGCGCCAAGAAGAAGGGCGGCTTCTCGCTGCCGGGTGATTTCTTCGACGGCACGATCAACCGCGACGTATTGCACCAGGCGGTCAAGTCCTATCTGGGCAACCAGCGGCAGGGGACGCACGCCACCAAGACCCGCAGCTTCGTCTCCGGCGGGAACCAGAAGCCCTGGCGCCAGAAGGGCACCGGACGGGCGCGGCAAGGCTCGACCCGGGCTCCGAACTGGCCGGGCGGCGGTAAGGTTTTCGGACCCCTGCCTCGGGATTACCGCACCGAAATTCCCCGCAAGGTGAAGCAGCTGGCCCGCCAGTCGGCGCTCAACGCGCGCGCCGCGGACGGCGGGTTGGTCGTGATCGAGCCGCTCGAGTTCGCGGAGCCGAAGACCGCGCGGCTGGTCGAATTGCTCGGCAAGCTGGGTGGCGACGGGCGGAAGACCCTGGTGCTCACCCACGGGATCAAGCCCTCGGTCTACCTGAGCGGCCGCAACGTGGGCACGGTGAAGGTTATGACCTACCTGGACGCGTCGGCGTATGACGTGCTCTGGTCGGACCTGGTGGTGATCGAGGAGGGTGCCTTCAGCGGCGAGGCGCCGGCGGCCCCGGTCTACCCCGAGGGTCCGGTCAAGCATGCGCCGCCGCCCAGAAAGCCGGCGCCTGCGCCTGCGGCCAAGAAGCCCGCCCCCAAGGCGGCCAAGGCCAAGGCCGAGCCCAAGAAGAAGCCCGCCGCCAAGGCGACCGCCAAGGCCAAGAAGCCGGCGGCCAAGAAGAAGAAAGGCGGCAAGTAAATGCCGGCCCTGCACGAGATCATCGTCCGGCCCCTGGTCACCGAGAAGAGCTCCGCGGCCTATCAGGCCCGGAAGGAGTACGCCTTCGTGGTCCATCCCGGGGCCAACAAGCATCAGATCCGGCAGGCGCTCCAGGAGCTGTTCGAGGTCACCGTGACGCGCGTCCGCACCATGCAGATGCGGCGGAACGAGGTGACCCGGGGGCGGATCCGCGGGACCACGCCGGCCTGGAAGAAGGCGATCGTGACCCTGAAGGAAGGCGACTCGATCGCCGTGTTCGAGGGCTAAATGAGCATCCGTCAGTTCCGGCCGGTTACCGCCGGCACCCGCTTCCGCTCGGTCTCCGGGTTCGACGAGATCACGCGGACCACGCCCGAGAAGAGCCTGCTCGAGCCGCTCAACAAGCCGGGCGGGCGCAACAACCTTGGCCACGTGACCATGCGGTACAAGGGCGGGGGCCACAAGCGGCAGTACCGGCGGATCGATTTCAAGCGGGAGAAGTTCGGCATTCCGGCCCGGGTCACCGAGATCGAGTACGACCCCAACCGGAGCGCCAGGATCGCGCTGCTGACCTACGCCGACGGCGAGAAGCGCTACATCCTGCACCCCAAGGGGCTCAAGGTGGGTGACACCATCGTCTCCGGTCCCGGCTCGGATGCCCGGAACGGAAACGCGCTTCCCCTGGGAGAGATCCCGCTCGGGACGCCGGTGCACTGCATCGAGCTCAAGATCGGGAAGGGCGGTCAGATCGCCCGTTCGGCCGGGACCTCGGCCCAGGTGCTGGCCCGGGAAGGCGACTACGTGACGCTCCGGCTCAAGAGCACCGAGACCCGGATGGTGAACGCCCGTTGCCAGGCCACCATCGGCGAGGTGGGGAACGAAGAGCACGAGCTGCTCTCGCTCGGCAAGGCGGGGAAGAGTCGGTGGTTGGGCCGGCGCCCCAAGGTCCGCGGCGTGGCCAAGAACCCGGTGGATCACCCGCTGGGCGGTGGTGAGGGGAAGAGCTCCGGCGGCCGGCCTCCGACCAGTCCCTGGGGCAAGGTCGAGGGGCGGAAGACGCGGCACCGGAAGAAGCACTCGACCAAGTACATCGTGCGCGGGCGCAAGCGCGGGAAGGCGACGACGTAAACGGTACGGGCACGAGGCGAGGGGGAAGGGGCAAGTGCCCCGTGCCTCCTGCCGCTCTTCAGAGAGAAGGATCATGGCGCGAAGCGTAAAGAAGGGCCCCTTCGTTCAGGAATCGCTGCTCCTCAAGGTGCAGATCCTGAACAGCAAGAACGAGAAGCGCGTGCTCAAGACCTGGAGCCGGGCCAGCACCATTCTGCCCGAGTTCGTGGGTCACACCTTCGCCGTGCACAACGGGAACAAGTTCGTTCCGGTCTACGTGACCGAGAACATGGTGGGGCACAAGCTGGGCGAGTTCGCGCCGACCCGTCTGTTCCGCGGCCATAGCGGTCGCCTGGTGGCGGACAAGAAGGCCAAGCCGGAGTGACCGGCGGAGCCGGTCATCCCGAGCGCGGCGAGGGATCTCTCGAGCGTGAAGGAATGAGCAACTGATGGAAGCGCGCGCGATTCAGCGGCTGGTGCGCCAGTCGCCCCGGAAGATGCGGCTGGTGGTGGACCTCATTCGCGGCAAGAACGTGAACGAGGCCTACGCCATTCTCAAGTTCAACAAGAAGCTGGCCGCCCGGCAGATCGAGAAGACGCTCCGCTCGGCGGTGTCCAACGCGGAGCAGCTGGCGCTGCGCGATCGGACTGCGCTGGACGTGGACCAGCTGTTCGTGACCAGGGCTCAGATCAACATGGGCCAGCCGCTCAAGCGCTTCACCCAGGCCGCGCAGGGTCGGGCGACCCCGATCCGCAAGCGGACCAGCCACGTGGAGATCTACGTGGCCACCAAGGAGGGCCGGTAATGGGCCAGAAGACGAACCCGGTCGGTTTCCGGCTGGGAGTGGTCAAGCCGTGGAAGTCCCGCTGGTACGGCGACAAGGACATGCCGGCGCTGCTCAAGGAGGACGAGCTGATCCGGAAGTACCTCAAGGCCCGGCTGGGACACGCGGCCATCGCCGAAGTGCACATCGAGCGGAAGCCCGGCAAGGCGACCGTCACGGTGCATACCGGCCGGCCCGGGGTCGTGATCGGGAAGCGGGGCGCCGAGGTGGACAAGCTGCGCGACGAGCTGACGCAGCTCACCGGCAAGGAGACCGCGATCAACGTCGAGGAGATCAAGCGGCCCGAGCTTTCGGCTCAGCTGGTCGGCGACAACATCGCGCACCAGCTGGCGCAGCGGATCTCCTTCCGCCGGGCGATGAAGCGGGCGGTGCAGTCGGCCATGCGGCTGGGAGCGCAGGGGATCAAGGTTCGGGCGGCCGGCCGGTTGGGTGGGGCCGAAATCGCGCGGACCGAGGGATATCACGAGGGTCGGGTGCCGCTCCACACGCTCCGGGCCGATATCGACTACGCGACCAGCACCGCCAAGACCACCTTCGGCACCATCGGGATCAAGGTCTGGATCTTCAAGGGCGAGGTCGTGACCGACGTCACCGGCCGCACCTACAGCACGGGAGCCTGAGGCATGCTGGCGCCGAAGCGGGTCAAGTTCCGCAAGCGGTTCAAGGGTCGGACCGGCGGGATCGCGACGCGGGGGAACTCCGTGGCCTTCGGGGAGTTCGGCCTGATGAGCCTGGAGCCGGGCTGGATCTCCAGCCGGCAGATCGAGGCCTCGCGCGTGGCCATGACCCGGGAGATGAAGCGCGGCGGCAAGGTGTGGATCCGGATCTTTCCGGACAAGCCGATCACCAAGAAGCCGGCCGAGACGCGGATGGGGAAGGGGAAGGGGAATCCCGAGGGGTGGGTCGCGGTGGTGAAGCCGGGGCGGATCCTCTTCGAGCTCGAGGGCGTGACCGACGAGCTGGCCCGCAAGTCCCTGGGGCTCGCGGCGGCCAAATTGCCGGTGCGCACCAAGTTCGTGAAGCGGGTGGAGGCCTGAGCCATGAAGATGAACCAGTTCAATGAGCTGAGCCTGGAAGAGCTCAAGGGCAAACTGGTGGAGTTCCGCGAGGAGCGCTTCCGGCTGCGGTTCCGCGGGGCGACCGAGTCGATCGCCAACCCGCTCCAGTTCCGGACCATCCGGCGGGATATCGCCCGCATCCTGACTCTGCTGCGGGCCCGGAAGAAGGCCACGTCATGACGACCAAGACCGAGGCCGCCACCCGCCGGAGCCGGAAGCTCCGGACCGGAGTGGTGACCAGTGACAAGATGACCAAGACGGTGACCGTGGTCCTGACTCGCCGCTTCGCCCACCCGGAGTACGGCAAGCAGGTGGTTCGCTCCACCAAGGTGAAGGCCCGGGACGATCAGGGGGCCAAGGTGGGAGACACGGTTCGCGTGATGGAAACCCGGCCGCTGGCCAAGACGGTCCGCTGGCGGGTGGTGAGCATTCTCGAGCGCGCGCGCTGATTTTTCGTCAGGAATGAGGCTCTGATGGTCCAGCAAGAAAGCATCGTCAAGATCGCCGACAACTCGGGCGCCCGGAAAGCGCTCGTGATCCGCGTCCTGGGCGGCAGCAAGCGTCGCTACGCGGGCCTGGGCGACACGGTGGTGGTGGCCATCAAGGACGCCATTCCGACCGGGCAGGTGAAGAAGGGTGAAGTCGCCAAGGCGGTGATCGTGCGGACCGCAAAGGAGACCCGCCGCAAGGACGGCTCCTACATCCGGTTCGACGAGAACGCCGCGGTCCTGATCAACGAGACCGGCGAGCCGCGGGCCACCCGCATCTTCGGTCCGGTCGCGCGAGAGTTGCGCGAGAAGAAGTACATGAAGATCGTTTCGCTCGCGCCCGAGGTGCTCTGAGATGAAGCCGCTGGTCTATCGCAAGGCGCGCCGGGTGCGCCAGAAGCCGACGGTGCGGTATCGCCTGCACATCACCAAGGGGGACACCGTGCAGGTGATCTCCGGGGACGAGCGCGGGAAGCGGGGACGCGTGCTCCGCGTCTATCCCAAGACCGGCCGGGTGGTGATCGAGGGGATGAACATCGTAAAGCGGCATCGCCGGGCCACCGCGACCACCGAGGGTGGGATCATCGAGCGGCCCAATCCGATGCACCACTCCAAAGTGATGCTGATCGATCCCAAGACCGGGGAGCCGACCCGCATCCGTCGCCAGAAGGACAAGGATGGGACCACCGAGCGGATCGCGGTCCGATCGGGGCAATCGATCGTGAGGACGCGCTAAGCCATGGCCGAGACGCAGGAGAAGCAGGAGCAGGCGGAGAAGCCCGCCAAGGGCGCCGCTCCGGCGGCCCCCCGGGGGAAGGCCCGGGAAAAGGAGGGCAAGGAGAAGGGCGGCCTCGCCACCGATCCCGCGCCCAAGCGGATCGAGGGGAAGCCGCGGCTCCTGGCCCACTATGAGAGCGTGGTGCGGCCGGCGCTGGCCAAGGAGTTCGGGCTCCGGAATCCCAACGAGGTTCCGAAGATCGCCAAGATCGTGCTCAACGTCGGGCTGGGCGAGGCCAATAAGAGCCCCAAGCTGCTCGACGTGGTGGTCGAGGAGCTGGCGATCATCAGCGGGCAGAAGCCGGTGGTGCGGCGGTCCAAGAAGTCGATCGCGAACTTCGGGCTGCGGGCCGGCGTCCCGATCGGAGCCAGCGTGACGCTCCGGGGGGCGCGGATGTACGAGTTCCTCGACCGGTTCATCAGCATCGCGGTGCCGCGGATCCGCGACTTCCGCGGGCTGCCTAACAAGAGCTTCGACGGGCGGGGCAATTACTCCGTGGGGATCAAGGAGCAGATGATCTTCCCCGAGATCGACTTCGACAAGGTCGAGCAGATCCACGGGATGGATATCACGGTCGTGACCACCGCGGGTCGCGACGACCTGGGTCTCGCCCTCCTGCGGGAATTTGGATGGCCGTTCCGGGGAGAGATTCCGCCGAAGGCCACGTAAGGACCCCAATGGACGGCGAACCGTAAGGGAGAGAGCATGGCAAAAACCTGTTGGATCGAGCGGGCGAAGCGAGTCCCCAAGTTCAAGGTGCGGACGGTCCGGCGCTGTCAGCGCTGCGGACGGTCCCGCGCGGTACTGCGCAAGTTTGGACTCTGCCGAATCTGCTTCCGTGACTTGGCGCTCCGGGGCGACATCCCCGGCGTACGCAAGGCCAGCTGGTAGGAGAGACGACCTGCATGAGCATGACTGATCCGATTGCGGATATGCTGACCCGGATACGGAATGCCTGCGCCGCCGGCCACCGGCGCGTGGACATGCCGGTCTCGAGGCTCAAGAGCGAAATCGCCCGCCTGCTCCGCGACAACCACTACATCGCGGACTACAAGGTGCTGGACGACGGGACCCACGGCGTGCTCCGGCTCTACCTCAAGTATCACGAGGAGACCCCGGTGATCCGCGAGATGCGCCGGGTGAGCGCGCCCGGGCTGCGCCGCTACGTCAAGAGCCGCGAAATTCCGCGGGTCAAGAACGGCCTCGGCATGGCCATCGTGTCCACGCCCAAGGGCCTGATGACCGACCGCGAGGCCCGCACCGCCAACCTGGGCGGCGAGCTCCTCGCCGTGGTCTGGTAAGAGGTCGTATGTCGCGAATCGGCAGGAAGCCGGTGCAGGTGCCCAAGGGCATCACCGTGGAGCTCAAGGGACGGAACCTGGCCATCAAGGGCCCCAAGGGCGAGCTCGAGCGCACCTTCCATCCCGACATGAGCCTGAGCGTCAAGGACGACCTGATCACGGTCGCCCGTCCCAGTGACGAGCAGCGGCACAAGGCGCTGCACGGGCTGACCCGGACCCTGGTCCAGAACATGGTCGACGGGGTCACCAAGGGCTATGCGAAGCGGCTCGAGATCCAGGGTGTGGGCTACAAGGCGGAGGTGAAGCCCTACGGGCTCAACCTGGCGCTGGGCCTGTCGCATCCCGTGGCCTACAAGGCGCCCAAGGGGATCAAGCTCACGGTCGAGAACAACACCCTGGTGAAGGTCGAGGGCGCCGACAAGGAGCTGGTCGGCCAGGTCGCGGCGGAGCTGCGTTTCCTGCGGCCCCCGGAGCCCTACAAGGGCAAGGGGGTTCGCTATTTCGGTGAGCACGTACGCCGCAAGGCCGGTAAGACAGGAGCCAAGTAAGCATGCGCGCCATCGTTTCCCCCGGGACTCGTCGCGAGCACCGCGCCCGGCGCCAACTTCGGGTGCGGAAGAAGATCGCTGGGACCGCCGATCGGCCGCGGCTGGTGGTGTTCCGCTCGCTGAAGCACATCTACGCCCAGCTGGCCGACGATGATCGTCGGGTCACCCTGCTCGGCGTCAGCGACCTGAGCGAGGGCCTCGCATCGGATGGGAAGGGCAAGGTCGCCAAGGGCAAGGCGGTGGGGAAGCTGCTGGCCGAGCGCGCCAAGGCGGCCGGAATCAGCAAGGTGGTCTTCGACCGGGCAGGGTATCGTTACCATGGCCGCGTGCGCGCCGTCGCCGACGGAGCACGCGAAGGCGGATTGGAGTTCTAAATGGCGGATCAGGAACAGGAAGCCGGCGCGGTCGCCCCGGCGGCAAGCACCGAGCCGCAGCCGGCGAAGGGAGGTCGGGGTCGCGGCCGCGGTGATCGGGGCGGGCGCGGTGACCGCGGTCGCCGCGAGCGGGAGCGCGCGCCCGGCAGCGACATGGTGGAGAACGTGGTCTCCATCAATCGCGTGGCCAAGGTCGTGAAGGGTGGCCGCCGCTTCTCCTTCAACGCCCTGGTGGCGGTGGGAGACGGCAAGGGCAAGGTGGGCATCGCGACCGGCAAGGCCAATGAAGTCTCGGAGGCGGTCCGCAAGGCGGTCGAGGCCGCCAAGCGGCGCATGATCCAGCTCCCCCGGGTGGGCGCCACCATTCCACATGAGATCCTCGGTTCGCATGGCGCGGGTCGGGTGCTGCTCAAGCCGGCCGCCAGCGGGACCGGCGTGATTGCCGGCGGTCCGATCCGGGCGGTGCTCGAGTGTGCCGGGATCACCGACATCCTGACCAAGAGCCTGGGCTCCAACAACCCGCACAACATGGTGCGGGCCACCATGGACGGATTGGCCCGTCTGGTCACCGCGCGGGACGTGGCTCGGGAGCGGGGGATCGAAGTGGATCAGATCGCCTATCGGGCGCCGCAGGAGGTCTGAAGCATGGCGCGTAATCCGGCGGTCGGGCGTCAGGGCCCGGCCTATTATTCGGCGACGATTCCCGCGGAGTCCGCGGCCAAGCGGGTCCGCGTGAAGCAGATCCGTTCGGGCATCGGGCGCGCGGAGACCATGCGGCGTACCCTGCGCGCGCTGGGCCTCCGGCATCATCAGGCCGAGGTCGAGTTGGCCAATACGGCTTCGGTGCGGGGGATGCTCTACAAGGTCCGTCACCTGGTCGAAGTGCACCCGGCGGCGGAGAAGAAGGAGAAGAAGTAATGGCCGAGACTCCTGCCCGGATCACACTGGGCAATCTGCGCCCCGCCCGGGGATCGGACCGCTCGCGGAAGCGGGTCGGTCGGGGGCCCGGGTCCGGCCTCGGTAAGACGTCGGGCAAAGGCAACAAGGGCCATAAGGCCCGCACCGGCGGCTCGACCAATCCCGGCTTCGAGGGCGGCCAGATGCCGATGTATCGGCGGCTGCCCAAGCGCGGCTTCACCAACCCGTTCAAGGCCCCGGCTCAGCCGGTCAACCTGAAGCAGCTGGCTCGCGTCACGGTAGCCGAGGTGAATCCGGATACTCTGTTTACCGCCGGGCTGATCAGTCACCGGGATCGCCCCATCAAGCTCCTGGGTACCGGTGAGGCCGATCGTCCGTACGTGGTGCGCGGAGTGGGGCTCTCGGCGGCGGCCCGCGCCAAGATCGAAGCGGCTGGGGGCAGCGTCCAGTCATGACCGGGTCCCGTCCGGCGTCGCTCAGTATCGACCCCGAGCTCCGGCGGAAACTCCTCTTCACGCTTGCGGCACTGGTCACCTACCGGATCGGCGCCCACATCGCCGCGCCGGGCGTCAACGTCCAGGCGCTGGCGGACTACATCCGCAATTCGGCAGCCTCCGGCTTCTTCGGCCTCTACGATACCCTGGGCGGCGGACTCTCCCGCGCAACCGTGTTCGCGCTGGGGATCATGCCCTACATCTCGTCCTCGATCATCTTCCAGCTGATCGGCGGCATCTTCCCGTCGGTCGGCAAGATGCAGAAGGACGAGCAGGGCAAGAAGCAACTCACCCAGTGGACCCGTTACGTCACGGTCCTGATCGCGTTCTCGCAGGCCTGGACTTACACCCTGTTCACGGAATCGATCCCGGGCGCGGTGCCCGGCGCCGGCTTTGCGACCCGCTTCGTCATGGTAGTGACCCTGACCACGGGCGCCCTCTTCGTCATGTGGTTGGGTGAACAGATCACCGAACGGGGCATCGGCAATGGCGCCAGCCTGCTGATCACCTTCTCGATCCTGGATCGGCTGTGGCCCGGCGCCATCAACATGATCCAGTTCGTCCGGAGCGACGCGCTCTCGATCGGCGGCGTGGTGTTCTTCCTGGCGATTCTCCTCGGCGTGGTGGCGGCGGTGGCGGCGATGACCATCGCGGCGCGGCGGATCCCGGTCCAGATCCCGCGCAAGGTGATCGGCAAGGGGCGGATGACCCAGGGGCAGAAGACCTTTATCCCGATCCGGCTGATTACCGCCGGCGTGATGCCGATCATCTTCGCCCAGACCATCATCATCGTCCCGGGCACCCTGGCCACGTTCACGCGGAACGAGACCCTGCGGGCGGTGGCCGACTTCTTCGCCCCGGGCGAATGGCCCTATGACGCCGCCTTCGCGTTCATGATTCTGGTCTTCAGCTACTTCTACACCTCCATCATCTTCAATTCGGTGGACCTGGCGGAGAACCTGAAGAAGCAGGGCGGGTTCATTCCCGGTGTGAAGCCGGGGGCCAGCACTGCCGACTATATCGACGGCGTCCTGGCGAGGATCACGCTCCCGGGCGCGATGTTCCTCGCCTTCATCGCCCTGGTGCCGGTCGTCCTCACCAAACAGCTCAACTTCCAGCAGCAGTTCGGCGGCACCTCCGTGCTGATCGTGGTGGGCGTGATGCTGGACACCATGGCCCAGATCGAGCAGCACCGCACCCTCCGGAAGTACGACAGCCTCATGATGGGCGGACGGGTAAAGTTTAGAGGGCGGCAGCAGAGGTATATGTAGCGAAGGACTGAGGACTGGGGACTGAGGACTGAGTAGATGTGAGTAACTCAGTCCTCAGTCCTCGGTCCTCAGTCCTTCCCAGGAGTCCTTCCATCGTGGACATTCTCCTCCTCGGTCCCCCCGGCGCGGGAAAGGGCACTCAGGGTGCCATCCTCGCCGAGCGCCTCGGCCTCCCCAAGTTCGCCACCGGCGATCTGCTGAGAGACGCGGTGAAGCAGGGGACTGCGCTGGGTCTCAAGGCCAAGGCGGTGATGGAGGCCGGCCACCTGGTGAGTGACGACATCATCCTGGGCGTAGTCCGGGACGAGTTGGGCAAGCCGGGCGCGGCCAAGGGGGTCATCTTCGACGGCGTGGTGCGGACCATTCCCCAGGCCGAGGGCGTCGAAAAGTTGCTGGCCGCGCTCAGGCGGAAGATTGACCGGGTGGTGTTCTTCGACGTGACCGATGCGGAGATCCTGGCGCGCCTGACCAGGCGCCGCGGGGTAGAACAGCGCGCCGACGACGACCCGGCCGCCGTGGCGACCCGACTCGAGAACTACCGGCGGCAGACCGCGCCGGTGCTCCAGTGGTACCAGGCGCGGGGCGGCGTGGATCGGATCCCCTCGGTGGGGACGGTTCAGGAGGTCGCGGAGCGGGTGCGCCAGGTGCTGGGGAGGTAGCCTCCGCCCGGCAGGATCGCCACATTTCCCCACGATGATCACTCTCAAGTCCAGTCGCGAGATCGAGACGATGGCCCGGGCCGGGCACATCGTCGCCGAGACGCTGGCGTTGATCCGCCGCTCGGTGAAGCCCGGAATCAGCACCGCCGAGCTGGACCGCCTGGCGGAGGACTTCATCCGGAGCCACCCGGGCGCGGTGCCTTCGTTCAAGGGCCTGTACGGCTTCCCCAAGACCCTCTGCACCTCCATCAACGACGAAATCGTTCACGGTATCCCCAGCTCCAAGCGGGTGCTGCGGGAGGGGAACATCGTAAGCGTCGATGTCGGAGTCTGTCTCGAGGGGCTTCACGCCGATTCAGCCACCACGGTTCCCGTGGGCGAAGTGGCCCCGGAGACGGAACGGCTGCTGGCAGTGACACAGGAGGCCCTGGCCGCCGGAATCGCCCAGGCCAAGGTCGGAAACCACGTCGGAGACATCGGCCACGCGGTCCAGAAGGTGGCCGAGGCAGCGGGGTTCGGCGTGGTGCGAGAGCTGGTTGGCCACGGGATCGGGACCCAGTTCCACGAAGAGCCCCAGGTGCCCAATCACGGTCAACCCAAGCGAGGCCCTCGCCTCCAGGAGGGGATGACGCTCGCCATCGAGCCCATGATCACCATGGGCCACTACGCGACCAAGACCCTTCCCGACAAATGGACCGTGGTGACCGCCGACGGGAGCCTGGCCGCTCACTTCGAGCACACCGTGGCGGTAACGAAGAACGGGGCGCGGGTGTTGACGGCGTAGCCCGGGAGAACGGGGGAACAGGACAGCGGGAGACGCGAAGCTAGCGGAAATCGGCACTCGGCACTCGGCAGTCACCAATCGGCAATCGCCAATCACCAATCGGCAATTCTTTCATTCCCCCATTCCCCCACTCCCAAGCACTCTCAGCAGCCACTCGTGTATCACCGGGTTGCCCGCGACCACCGACCCGTGTCCCACCTGCAGGTCCTGTCCCGAAAAGTCGGTGACTCTCCCGCCGGCCTCTCGGATCAAGAGCGTTCCCGCCGCCACGTCCCACGCGGACAGTTGTTGCTCCCAGAATCCGTCGAAGCTCCCAGCCGCCACTTCCAGGAGGTCGATCGCGGCGGAGCCCGGGCGGCGAATGCCGCTGGTCATGGCGGCGACCCGGGCAAACTGTTCCAGGTAGGAGTCGAGCTGAGTGTGGTCCTTGAACGGGAACCCCGTCCCGATCAACGCGTGCCCGGGATCCACGATGGTCGAGACGCGAAGCCGGCGCTCTCCTTCCCAGGCGCCCCCGCCCTTCGAGGCATGGGCCAACCGGTTGGCCGGGACGTGATAGATCACCCCTGCTTCCAGCACCCCGTGCACCGCGGCGGCGATCGACACCGCCCACTGGGGGAAGCCGTGGAGGAAGTTGGTGGTCCCGTCCAGCGGATCGACGATCCACACCAGTCCTTCCTGGACCACGTCCGGCGAGAGTTCTTCCCCCACGATGCGGGAGCCGGGGACGCCGCCCAGGAGGGCCTCTCCAATCATCGCTTCGGCGGTACGGTCGACCTCGGTGACCCAGTCGGCGGTCCCCTTGGCGGTCCAGCCGGAGGGGGCTAGAGGTCGGGCGCTCCGCAGGTAGACACCGGCCTGTTCGGCCGCCGCCTTGGCGAGGGCCACTAAGTCGTTGCTTGACGGCATCTTGCGAGACGGTAAGGGGAGGCGTTAGCTTGGGCCGATGCCAAGGATTTTTTCAGGGATTCAACCCTCCGGTGAGCTGCACATCGGCAACTGGCTGGGGGCAGTGCAGAATTGGGTCAATTTGCAGCAATCCTACGATTGCCTGTACTGCATCGTCGACCTTCACGCCATCACCAACAAGTACGAGGCCGCCACCCTCGCCGAGCGGACTCGTGAGATGGCGGTGGGCCTGCTGGCCGCCGGGATCGATCCCGAGCGGGTGACGCTGTTCGTCCAGTCGCATGTTCCCGAGCATTCCGAGCTCCAGTGGCTGCTCACCACGGTGACCCCGCTGGGCGAGCTGGAGCGGATGACGCAGTTCAAAGATAAAGCGCAGCGGATGGAGAGTGTTCCGGCAGGGATTCTCAACTATCCCGTGCTCATGGCCGCCGATATTCTCCTCTATCGTGCGGACCTGGTGCCGGTCGGCGAGGATCAGGTCCAGCACCTCGAGCTGACCCGCGAAATCTGTCGCAAGTGGAATGCGGAGTTCGGCCGGGGAGAAGACTACTTCCCCGAGCCGAAGCCGCTCCTGACCGAGGCCAGGCGAATCATGGGGCTCGACGGTCAGGCCAAGATGTCGAAGAGCCTGGGCAACACCATCGGGTTGCTCGATTCACCGGAGGAGATCTGGGCCAAGCTGCGCCCGGCCATGACCGACCCGGCGCGGGTGACCAAGAAGGACCCCGGCAACCCCGAGATTTGCAACATCTACTCGCTCCACAAGTACTTTTCGTCGCCGGAAACCGTGGCGATGGTCGCGGAGAAGTGCCGCGGAGCCATGTGGGGCTGTCTCGACTGCAAGCGGACGCTGGCCGATCGGATCATCGCGACGTTGGCGCCGATTCGAGCCCGGGCCGCCGAGCTGCAGGCCCGGCCCGGCCGGGTGGAGGAGATCCTGGCCGACGGCGCGGACAAGGCCCGGCGCATCGCCGTCGAGACCATGCGGGAGGTACGGGAGCGGATGGGATTCCTGGCGCCGGCCCGCGCGGCTCAGCCGGCCGGTAAGCGATGAGCGGAGCCTGCACCGAAGTGGCCGCCGTGGCGGCGTTCGACCCACCCTTTTCGGTGAGCTGAGAGCGTGAACGGACAGGGAGCCATGGAGAAGATCATCAAGGCCGCTGTCGAGCGGGGCGCCTCCGATCTGCACATCAAGGCCGGCGACGTGTTCCGCGCGCGGATCAACGGGAAGCTGGTGCCGCTCACCAAGCAGCGCCTGACCCCCGATCAGACCCGGGCCATCGCGCTCAAGCTGATCAGCAGCGACGAGGACCGGGGCCGGATCGACAAGCTCAAGGACTTCGACTGCTCCTGGGGCATGCCCGGCGTGGGCCGCTTCCGGGTGAACGTGCTGCGGCAGCGCTCCTCCTTCATGATCGTCATGCGGGTGATCCCATTCACCGTCCCCACCATCGACGGCCTGAACCTTCCCGAAGTCCTCAAGAAGATCGCCGAGTCGGAGCAGGGGCTGATCCTGGTCACCGGCGTCACGGGCAGTGGCAAGACCTCGACCGTGGCCGCCATGCTCAACCACGTGAACCAGAGCACCCACCGGCACATCGTCACCATCGAAAACCCGATCGAGTTTCTGCATCGGGACATCAACTGTTCGGTGACGCAGCGCGAGGTCGGCGTGGACACCGAGAGCTTCGCGATCGGCCTTCAGGCCGCCCTGCGCCAGGATCCCGACGTCGTGGTGATCAGCGAGATGCGGGATACCGAGACCATGGATACCGCGATCAAGGCCGCGGAGATGGGGAACCTGGTGCTCTCGACCATGCCCACGCCGGACGTGATGAGCACCATCAACCGGCTCCTGTCGATGTTCCCGGCGGAGGAGCGGGACATCGGCCGGTTGCGCCTCTCGGAGGCCCTGCGCGCGGTGATTGCCCAGCGACTGTTGCCGCGGCAGGACGAGAAGGGCCGGGTGGCGGCGGTGGAGATCATGGTGGGGACGGCGGCTACCCGTGCCTGCATCCAGGATCCGGACCGGCTCGACGAGCTCCCGGAGAAGATGGCCAAGGATCGTGATCAGCACGGGATGCAGACCTTCGCCCAGCACACCGAGGAGCTGGTCCAGGCGGAGACGATCAGCCCCGAGACCGCCCGGGCGGCGGCCGGAGAACCGGAGCCGACCTCGAAGCGGAGGAAGTAGGTGGTGGTGGCCGGACCCTCCACCCCGTCGGGAATTTGACCTTTCCTCGAGCTTCGGCTAGAATTGCCCAGAGGATACAGCAGCCCCGTGTGGGGCTTTTTTATTGTCGTCCGGGGAGGCCTGAGCCGGCATGTTCGATCCCAAGACCCATTGTGTAGTCGTGGTCGGCGCCCAGTGGGGCGACGAGGGCAAGGGCAAGCTCGTCGACGTGCTGGCCGAGCGGGCCGACGTGGTCGTGCGCTACCAGGGTGGGGCCAATGCGGGTCACACGGTGGTGATCGGGGAGGAGCAGTTCGTGCTCCACCAGATCCCTTCGGGAATCCTGCACCACGGTTGCACCTGCCTGGTGGGGAACGGCGTAGTTCTCGACCCCGAAACCTTCTTCACCGAGCTCGACCGCCTCCATGGGAGGGGGGTCTCCACTTCGGGCCGCCTGTTCGTCTCGGATCGCGCCCACCTGGTGATGCCCTACCACAAGCTGCTCGACATCGCCAGCGAGAAGAGTCAGCAGTTGGGAACTACTGGCCGTGGGATCGGGCCCACCTACGAGGACAAGTACGGTCGCCGCGGCATCCGCGTCGGCGATCTCCGGCACCTCGAAGGGGCCCGTGACCTGCTGGCGACCCGGGTCGAGCGCGCCAATCAGCTTCTGGCCGTGATGGGCGTCGCCGAACGCGCGTCACTCCCTCAGCATATCGAGCTGCTGGAGCGATTGGCTCCTCGGCTGGTCCCCCTCGCCTGCGATACCGGCCTCCTGGTCCATCGCGCCCTGCGGGACGGGCGCCGGGTCCTGCTCGAAGGGGCCCAGGGCGCGCTGCTCGACGTCGACCATGGCACCTATCCGTTCGTGACGTCGTCGAATACCACCGCTGGTGGAGCGGCGGTGGGAGCCGGCATCGGACCGACCGCGGTGGACGGGGTCCTGGGGGTCGTCAAGGCCTACACCACTCGCGTGGGCAACGGGCCGCTCCCGACCGAGGCGGCCGCCGGCGTGGGAGAGGAGCTACGGCGCCTGGGAGGCGAGTTTGGGGCGACGACCGGGCGGCCTCGGCGATGCGGCTGGTTCGACGCTACCGTGGTGCGCTACTCGGTCCGGGTCAACGGGCTCACCGGGCTCGCGGTGACCAAGCTCGACGTGCTGGACACCTTCTCGGAGATCCCGGTCGGAACCGCCTACGAGATGGACGGCGGTGACTGCGAGGAAATGCCGGCCGAGGTCCGGATGCTGGCGCGGGTGAAGCCGCGATACGAAGTGCTGCCCGGGTGGCGGAAGCCGCTGGCCAGTGCGCATCGCCTGGCGGACCTGCCGCCGGAAGCTCGAGCCTATCTGGATCGCCTCCAGGACCTGGCGGGAGCCCCGATACGCTATGTGAGCGTGGGGACCAGGCGGGATCAGATTATCGAAGTGTGATGGACAGGGCGGTCAAGGCGGTCTAGGCGGGCACGGCGGAAGGATTCGGTTGACCGCCGCGACCGCCTCGTCCGCCCCGACCGCCGTTTAGGCATACAGGCTCCATGACCGCACCTGAATCGACATCCCTCCTCGTGATCGGCGCCGGCCCTTGTGGCCTGGCGGTCGGCGTGGCAGCGCGCCGGGCGGGGCTTCCCTGCATCCTGCTGGATCGGCGCACCGTGGTCTCCACCATCGAGCGTTACCCGCTCAACATGACCTTCTTCTCGACGCCGGAGAAGATCGAGATCGGGGACGTTCCGTTCATCTCGAGTCACGAAAAGCCCAACCGCCGGGATGGATTGCTCTATTACCGCCGCGTGGCGGAGCACTATCACCTGGACGCGCGTCCGGGGGAGGAGGTCCGCGCGGTCGAGCGGCAGCCCGACGGCCGTTTCAGGCTCGATGTCCAACGCCGGCACGATCGGACCACCTACCTGGCCGATGCCGTCGTCTTCGCGACCGGTTACTACGACAACCCCAATCGCCTGGGGATCGCCGGGGAGGATCTGCCCCACGTCTCTCATTACTTCGTCGAGGGCCACCGGTACTGGCACCAGCGGGTTGTGGTGATCGGGGCGGGGAATAGCGCGGTGGATGCAGCCCTCGAGAGCTGGCGGGCCGGCGCGCACGTGACCATGATCCACTTCGGGGATCGGCTGGATGCCACCGTCAAACCCTGGGTGTTGCCGGACATCAACAACCGGCTCAAGGAAGGGAGTATCGCGGTACGCTGGAAGTCTCAGGTTCGGCGGATCACCCCGGATGCGGTGGAGATCGCCCGCGATGGCGGTCCGCCGGAAACCCTCCCGGCCGACGCCGTCCTGGCCATGACCGGCTATCATGCCGACACTGCCCTGTTGGAGCGCCTTGGGGTCCCGGTCGATGCCGACACCGGCATTCCCGCCCACGATGAGCGCACCATGGCAACACCGGTTCCCGGGTGCTACATCGCCGGGGTGATCGCCAGCGGGAAGGACGCCAACCGGCTCTTCATCGAGACGGCG
>DATIWD010000147.1:0-6459 GCA_035519565.1 Gemmatimonadales bacterium
GCGAACCTGAGGTGGGCGTTGGTGCCGTCCCGCTCGACCCGGATGGTGTCACCTTCGCTGAAGCGGCCCTCCAGGACTTCGAGCGCGATGGGATTCTGCAGCTCCCGCTGGATCACGCGCTTGAGCGGGCGCGCTCCATAGACCGGGTCGTATCCTTCGGCCGCCAGCAGCGCGAGCGCGTCCGGCATCAGCTTGAGGCCCAGCTTCCGCTGGCTGAGCAGCTTGGCCAGGTGCCCGATCTGGAGGTCCACGATCTTTTCCAGGTCCTTTCGGCTGAGCTGGTGGAACACGATGATCTCGTCCACCCGGTTGAGAAACTCGGGACGGAAGTGGTGCTTGAGCTGGTCCCGCACCTGCTGCTCGACCGCGGCCCAGCGCTCCGGTTCGGTCCGCTCCCCGGCCTCCACGATCAGCTGGCTGCCGATGTTGGACGTCATGATGATGACGGTGTTCCGGAAGTCTACCACTCGGCCCTGGCTGTCGGTCAAGCGGCCGTCATCCAGGATCTGGAGCAGGACGTTGAAGACGTCCGGGTGGGCCTTTTCGATCTCGTCGAAGAGGATCACGCTATACGGACGCCGGCGTACCGCTTCGGTCAGCTGCCCGGCTTCTTCGTAGCCCACGTATCCGGGCGGGGCCCCGATCATCCGGGACACCGAGTGTTTCTCCATGTACTCCGACATGTCGAGCCGGACCAGGGCCCGTTCGTCGTCGAAGAGAAATTCGGCCAGGGCCCGTGCCGTCTCGGTCTTGCCCACCCCGGTCGGGCCCAGGAAGATGAAGGACCCGGTCGGGCGATTGGGATCCTGCAACCCGGCCCGGCTCCGGCGTACCGCGTTCGCCACGGCAGTCACCGCCGCTTGCTGGCCGATCACCCGCTTGCCCAGCTCGGCCTCGAGCCGAGTCAGCCGCTCCCGATCGCTCTCCAGCATCTTGGAGACGGGGATCCCGGTCCACTTGGCGACGATCTCGGCGATGTCCTCCGCGTCGACCTCTTCCTTCAGGTACTTGGCCTGGGACTGGATCTTGGCCAGCCGCTGTTCGTGCTCGCCGATCTCCCGCTCGAGCTGAGGGATCTTCCCATACTGAAGCTCGGCCGCGCGCTGGAGGTCGCCCCGGCGGGTCGCCTGGTCCATCTCGGTGCGGAGGGCCTCGACCTGGGCCTTCTTGGTCTGGATCTCCTGAATTGCAACCTTCTCCGCCTGCCACTGCGCCTTCATGCCCGAGCTGCGCTCCTTCTCCGCGGCGATCTGCTGCTCCAGGGCGGTGCGCCGTTCCCGGCCGGCCTTGTCCTTCTCCTTGAGCAGCGCCTGGCGCTCGATTTCGAGCTGGACGATCCGGCGCTCCACCTCGTCGATCTCCTGAGGCAGGCTGTCGATCTCCATCCGCAGCCGGCTGGCCGCCTCGTCCACCAGGTCGATCGCCTTGTCAGGCAGGAACCGGTCGCCGATGTAGCGGTCGGACAGGGTCGCCGCCGCCACCAGCGCGTTATCGGTGATCCGGACTCCGTGATGGACCTCGTACTTCTCCTTGAGGCCCCGGAGGATCGCGATGGTGTCCGCGACGGACGGCTCGCCCACCAGGACCGGCTGAAAGCGCCGCTCCAGGGCGGGGTCCTTCTCGACGTGCTTGCGGTACTCGTCGAGCGTCGTGGCCCCGACCACGTGCAGCTCACCCCGCGCCAACGGGGGCTTCAGCATGTTGGCGGCGTCCACCGCGCCCTCGGCCGCGCCCGCCCCGACGATGGTGTGCAGCTCGTCGATGAAGACCACGTAACGGCCCTGGGCCTCGGTCAGCTCCTTGAGCACCGCCTTGAGGCGCTCCTCGAATTCGCCACGATACTTGGCCCCGGCCAGCATGGCCCCGATGTCGAGGCCCACGACCTCCTTGTTCCGGAGCGAGTCGGGCACGTCCCCATTGACGATCCGCTGAGCCAGACCCTCGACGATGGCGGTCTTGCCGACGCCGGGCTCGCCGATCAGCACCGGATTGTTCTTGGTCCGGCGGGAAAGCACCTGCATGACCCGGCGCACCTCCTCGTCCCGGCCGATCACCGGATCGAGTTTCCCCTTCCGGGCGGCATCAGTGAGGTTCCGGGTATAGCGCTCGAGCGCCTGGTATTTCTGCTCGGGGGACTGGTCGGTCACCCGGTGGGCTCCGCGCACATCCTGCAGTGCGGCTTTGAGGTCCTCCGGGGTGATCTTGTGCGCGCCCAGGAGGTTCCGGGCGGCGGTTCCCTTCTCTTCGACCAGCCCGATCAGCAAGTGTTCGGTCGAGACGTAGGCATCGCCCATTTCCTGGGCTGCCTTCTCGGCGCGCTCGAAGACCTTCTGGAGCTCGCGGCTCAGGTGAGGCTCGGCGCCGCCCCCGGCTTGCTTGGGGAAGCGGTCGATCTCGCGCTCCGTCTCGGCGCGTAGCTCGGAGACATTGAGCCCGCTCTTCTGAAGCAGGGGTTGAACGATTCCTTCATCCTGGTTCAGCAACGCCAGGAAGAGGTGGGCATCGTTCACGACAGGGTTGCCCCGCGTGCGGGCGTCCTGCCCGGCGGAGGCAAAGGCCTCCTGGGCCTTTATGGTGAGGCGTTCGGGTCGAATCATGGTCTTGGCTTAGGGCTCCTTCCCCGGGGCGGCCAAGCGACTTCCGTACCGCCAAATCCTGCCAAACTGACACCCCAAAAGCAAACCGCCAGCCCCGCGAGGCGGGACCGGCGGTGCAAGCGTGGGGAGCATCTCACGGCTGCTGGGCGACCATTTTCCGGGTGTATACCTGACCTTCGACCGTCAACTGATAGTAGTACACTCCGGGTATAACCGAGCGCTTCCGATCCTTGTACCGCCCGTCCCAAAATGCCTGGTGCTCGCCGCAGGGGATCCGGATGTTGTCGAGGCGCCGACCCTCCTTACTCGTCTCGCTCATCAAGAGCGGGATCGCAACGACCTGGACCAGCAGATTGTAGATCTTCAGACTGACCCGCGGCTTTTTCCCCTTTTCGCACAGAGAGGGGTGAATGTAGAACGGAATCGTGGTCGCCGTGGTGAACGGATTGGGGTAGTTCTCTCGCAGCTCGACGAGCGGTGGTGTGACAGGCGTTTGTTGCGCCCCAAAGGCCACTACCGGTGCGGAGATCCCCAACAGGAGCCCGAGATACCACCCTGGCCGGCGGAGCCTGACCATGGGGACTCCCTTTCCTAACCAGTTGAGTGTGTGGTGTCTCGTCCTCCGATCGGGGGTCATGACGCGCGAGGGGCACGTACTCCCATGCCCCTCATGGACTTTGATCCTAAGATGGCTAGCCCCTCTCAGGCCCGCAAGCTATCGCAACCGGCGGGATTCCCCGTTCCTTACGGTCACTCCGCGGGCATCGCTCCATTCGAGCAAGGGGATCAAGAACTTGCGGCTGAGGCCCAGTCGCTCGCGAAGCGCGGCCGGAGCGATGTCGCCGCCGGCACCGACCTCCCGGACCACCGCGACGAAGCGGTCCAGGGCTGGAGTCGCGAAGTAGCGGTCTCGTTCCACGGCCGTCACCCGACCCTGCCCCGCCGCAATCTTGAGGATGGCCACGACATCGCGGCGCCCCAGACGCTGCTCCAGCTCCGCCACCGACGGCGGAGTGAGCCCTCCTTCCACTACGGCGGCGACCACGCGATCGACGTCGCCTTCGGGCACGGCCGGCGCCCGCGGCCTCCCCGGCTCCCGGACAACCGCACCATCAATCTCCAGAGCCCGATTTGTGACCAGGTCGGCCAGGGCGGCCTCGACCAGCCAGGCCGGGGCCCGAAGCTCCTTGCGCAGGGTCTCGAGCGGGACCCCCAGATCATCCGGGCGCTTCTGGCGATGGGCCTTCACTTCGGCAATGGCCCGCTTCGAGACCTCATCCACCAGGTCGGATCGCACCAGCTTATCGTTCAGCCGCCGAAGCCCCGAGACCGCGAGCAGCCCTTCGACTTGATCGGGGTGACAGCCCAGTAACAGCGGGATCTCTCCAATCGTGATTCCATAGCGCCGGCGACCGACCAGGGCCCGGAGTCGAACCAGGGGTTCGTCCGCCCTCAGGTCCTCGGTCCAGGTGGCCCCGCGGCGCGGAGGGTTGGGATCAAGCACCCGCCCGCCACCGATGGTGCTGACCGGGCTATAGCTCCGGAGTACCAGGCGGTCGCCGCCGCGTGCCACTAACGGCTTCTCCAGGGCCAGGCGTGCCAGGGTCGAACGGCCGGGCCCATACTCCTCCCGCGGGTGAACCCGAGCCAGTACCTCGCCGGTCCCGAGCAGCACTCGGACCCGGGTTCGGGGAGGCAGTGGCTGCCCCTCGGGATCGAGGCGACGCAACGCGACATCCAGCGCCGTCACCGCAACCCAGGGATCCTGGGGCGACACCAGCCAATCGCCACGGCCGATATCGGCCCGTTCGATGCCGGCCAGGCCGAGCGCGTTCCGCTCCCGGGGCTGGCTCCGGGAGGCCTGGCGGCCATGAATCTCGATCGAGCGGACTCTCGCCTCGCGCCTGGAGGGGAGGACGCGCACCACATCTCCCACTCCAACGCTTCCCGACCAGGCGGTCCCCGTGACCACGGTGCCGACGCCCGCAGTCGAGAAGGCCCGATCCACCGGCAACCGGAAGTAGTCGCTGGCGCCGCGGGGATCGGCCGACCGGGCCAGCCTGGCGATCTCTGCTTTGAGCTCGGCAATCCCTCGGCCCGAGGGGGAGGCCACCGCAAAGGCAGGGGTGAAGTGAATCGGAGAGTGGCTCAACCAGGAGTTCACTTCGCCCCGGACCAGGTCCAGCCAGTCGGGCTCCACCAGATCGGCCTTGGTGATCACCGGAATCCCTGCCGGCACGCCAAGCTGCTCGACGATGGCGAGATGCTCGCGGGTCTGCGGCATGATGCCTTCGTCGGCCGCGACCACCAGGAGCACGAGATCGACACCGCTCGCCCCAGCCACCATGGTCCGGACGAAGTCTTCGTGACCGGGGACGTCCACGACGCCGGCCTGCACCGGTCCCAGATCGAGCGGCGCGAAGTTGAGATCGATGGTGATGCCTCGGCGTCGCTCCTCCGCCAGCCGGTCCATCCGGCGACCGGTGAGCGCCTCCACCAGGGCCGACTTGCCGTGGTCGATGTGGCCAGCGGTGCCGACGATCATTCCTGACTCCAGGGACGCCCCTGCCAGAAGTCGAGCGCGGGGAGCTTGGCGCCTTCGGCGAGATGATGGCGGATATAGCGGGTCAGGAGGCGGCGGTGCGCGGCACCGTGCCGGGCATCCAGGGCGGGCAGTTCGCGATCGGGCTGGACCAGGGCGATCAGGTCGTCACGATCGGCGGCGGTCAGTCGAGCCGCATCGGCCCGATCCCGGGCGCAGGCCGGGCACAGCATGCCACCATCGGCGGGGCTGAAGTAGAGGGTCCCGCTCCCAGGCAGGGGGTTGCCGTCCCGGGCGCAGCTCTCGAGCGCGGGGGCGAATCCCAGTACGCTTACGAGTCGCCAGAGCAGCCGGAGGGTCAGAGGATCGACTGCGACCGATGGAGCCGCCTCCAGAATTGCCAGACCGTCGCGGAGCAGATCGAAGGCCTCAGGCTGCGCATCGGGCGGCGAGAGCCGAAGCATCACTTCGGCCAGGGCGTTGGCGGCGGCGTACCGGTCGAGGTTTTCCGCCAGTCCCAGCGGGACCCGGACCACGTCGAAGGCGGTCAGCGTGTGCAGCTCGCGGTGGGCATGCATGACCAGGTGGGCCTGGCCCTCGCTCAGGAGTTGGAGCGCGGCTCCGAAACTGCTCCGGGGCCGGTAGGCGCCCCTGGCGATCGCGCTCTGGACCCCGAACTCCCGGGTGGCGAGCCGCACGATCTTCGAGGTCTCACGGTAGCGGAGCGCGGAGAGCACGATGGCGGGAGTGCTGACCAGCGGCATCGAAGAAATATAGAGCCCGGCCGCCACGTCACGCCTGGCGGGGTGCTCAGGCCGGAATCTTGGTCACCAGGACCCCGACCGGGCATTCTCCCAGCGTGATGGAGCCCGATTCGCTGAGATCGTCGGCGCGGAGCACGTGGGCCACCCCGGCCACCCCTCCGGAGCAGGGACCGCTACTGATGGCGTAGATCCGCCCCTTGCTGTCCACTGTGACGGCGGAGTTGGAGGCGATGGCGATCCCGTGACCGGCCCCGAGGACAATCGAACGGGTGTCGGTGTCGAACTCCATCAGCCCTTCCGTGTAGGAACTGATATAGAGCTTGTGCCCGCCGTCGCTGGCGATGGTCCCCGGGCCAGTCCCGAAGCCAAGCACACCGACCGCCACGGTTGCGTTCACCGGGTCGATGATCGATAGCGCGCCCTCACCCGAGAAGTAGCTGCCGCTGTTCATCACATAGAAGAAGGGGTCGTTGACCCCGCCCGGGGTCGCGAAGCCGGCGTTGCCGGGGCCGGGCAATCCGATCGAGTCGGGCCCGCTCATGGTCTTCTTGTTGGT
>DATIWD010000148.1:0-3599 GCA_035519565.1 Gemmatimonadales bacterium
CTGGTGGTGGGTTTTCTGTTGCAGCCGGGCAATCCCGACGCCGCCCGCTGGCTGGTCGCGATCGGGGGAAGCCTCTACGCGCTGGGCGCTCTTCTGTGGGTCTGGAATCTCTGGCACACCTTCAACGCCGCGGACGCCCGGAGCCGTGCTAGAGACGAATCGGGCCGAGGATCGTTGCCGACGTTGGGCCAGTAGGGGGGCGGTGGCCGAGGTCCTGCAGGCCGTCCTGATCGGGATGCTGGTCATGCTGGCCGGCACCATCCCCCGGAACGTTCTCTTCGCCGCCAACCTCAAGCATTACCCCGCCCTGCCCTGGGCGGTCCCGCTGGTGGCGGTCTACCTCTGGTTCTTCTGGCGCTATCTCGATGGCTGGGGCCCACCCGCCGAGACCGCGCCGGCGCGGAAGGCGTTCCTTCGGGCCCATCGCCTGTCTGGACGCGTCTGGGCCTGGGCGCTACTCGCGGGTGGCCTGGGGATCGTGGCACTGGTGCTGGCGCTCCGGGTCGCCAATCGCATGATCGTGTTGCCCGAGCAGAGGCTGCCGGATCTGGGGCAGGTCCCGGTGGTCACCGTTCTCGCACTCCTCCTCGCCGCCGCACCGGTCGCGGGGATTGTCGAAGAGGCCGCCTTTCGGGGCTACATGCAGGGTCCCATCGAGCGGCGACTGGGGTTACCGGTCGCGATCCTGATCACCGGCACCATGTTCGCCGTGGCCCATCTGGATTTCACGCCGATCCTCTGGCCCTACTACGTGGCCGTCGCGGCGATCTATGGCACCGTCACCCATCTGACTCGGTCGATCCTCCCCGCCGTCGTACTCCACACCGCCGGCAACCTCTATTCGAACTTCGATCTATGGTTGCACGGCCAGGCGGAGTGGCAGGCCTCGTCGGGGCCGTCCGGACTGATCTGGCAGGCGGGCGTGGACCGTTCGTTCTGGGTCACGAGTATTGCGCTGTTCTTTACGATGGTAATAATGGTGTGGGCCTACGCAGGGCTGGCCTGGACCGCCCATCGAGAGTAGCGGCTCATCCTCCCTGAGGGAGGACTGGAGGTTTGAATCATGGCCATCGCAGAGACGGTCCCGCTCAGGGGTCATCCCGTCGTTTCCCACGAAGAGTGGCTCGCGGCCCGGCGGGCTCTCCTGGAGAAGGAGAAGGCCTTCACCAGACAGGGCGAGGAGATGAGTCGCCTGCAGCGCGAGCTGCCCTGGGAGAAGGTCACCAAGGAGTACCGTTTCGAAGGTCCGGCCGGCATCGAAACGCTGGCCGAGCTCTTCGCCGGTCGGAGCCAACTGATTGTCTACCACTTCATGTTTCACCCCGACGACAAGGTCGGCTGTCCCCACTGTTCTCTCCGGGCCGACGGATTCGCCGGCCTGGGCCCCCATCTCAATCATCGAGACGTGACCTTCGTGGTGGTCTCCCGAGCTCCATACGCCAAGCTGGTGGAATATCAGAAGCGGATGGGCTGGCCCTTCAAGTGGGTCTCCTCCGGCGGCTCCGACTTCAACTACGACTACCAGGTCTCATTCACGCCCGAGGAGATGGCCAGCAAGCGGGCGCTCTACAACTACACCATCCGCGACCCCAGGGCCCGGGAGCGGGAGGGCCACAGCATCTTCTACCAGGATGAGCGCGGCACCGTCTACCATACCTACTCCTGCTACGACCGCGGGAACGACAAGCTCAATCTGCATTACCACTGTCTCGATCTGGTCCCCAGAGGGCGGGACGAGGGTGGCCGCGGGCCGTTCTGGGTCCGCCGTCGAGACGAGTACGACAAATAGGGGGCCTCGCGAATGAAACGGTCGAGCTCCAAGCCGAAGACCCGGCCTCAGGCCAAGGCGGCGGTCGACCGGCACCTCAGGTCGTTACCGCCGAAGGCTCGGATGGGACTCGAGAAGGTGCGCCGAGCCATCAAGGCTGTGGCTCCCGGTGCCGAAGAAGGGTTTAGTTACGGGCTCCCGGCCTTCAAGCTGGGCGGGCGATCACTGGTGTGCTACGACGCGTTCAAGGAACACTCGAGTTTCTTCCCGATGAGCGGCCGGATCGTGCAGAAGCTCGCGGCCGAGCTCAAGCGCTACTCGACTTCGCGGGGGACCGTCCGCTTCCCCCACCACAAGCCTCCGCCGGCCACCTTGATCAAGAAGCTGGTGAGGGCTAGGATCGCGGAAATAGAGAAGAAGTACTGAACTCTCTGGGGAACGGGGAAGGAGCCGCCCCACCCCACCGCTATCTCAACATCGAAGTATCCGTCAATGCTCTGAGAAAGGCGATCAAGTCCTTCTTCTCCAGAGCCGACAGGTGAAGCCGGCGACTTGGTAGTGTCTGGCCCGGGACCATTGCCCCAATGCCTTCTCCCCCGCCTCGGTCATAGAAGTCGATCACCTGCTCCAGGGTCGTGAACACCCCGTTGTGCATGTAAGGCGCGGTGAGGGCGATGTTCCGGAGGGCCGGGACCTTGAAGGCTCCCTGATGAGTCGGCTCGTTGTCGATGCCGCCTCGGCCCGGATCGGGATCCAATCGAGCGCCAGGGGTGACGGACCGCTCCGGCACGCCGATAATCTCCGGCTCGGACACCGCGAAGTCGGGGGGCATGCTGCCGTTGAACAGCGGCAGGAAGTGGCAGGTCCCGCAACGCCCCTTCCCCATGAACACCGTGAATCCATGCCGCTCGCTCGGCGTCAGCGCCGACGAATCGCCACGCAGGGCCTGGTCGAATCGCGCATTAAGCCCTTCGAGTGATCGGACGTAGGCCGCCAGCGCGATCCTGATGGCGCGACCGGTCACCGCGGTGTCGGGCCGCTGGTGCAGGGCCTCGGCGAAGGCGTTGCGATAGGCTGAATCCCCCCGAAGATGTTGAGCCGCGATTTCAGCGCTGCCACCCATCTCCGCCGGACTGGCCAACACCGCCTCCGCCTGTGCTTCCAGCGAGCCGACCCGGGAATCCATGAACAGAGCCGGTTGCAATCCCGCATTGAGCAGCGTTGGCGTGTTGCGCGGATGGGGCGCGAGACTCGAGTCCAGCAAGGCGCTGGTCGCGCGGCCGTCGCTGAACGCCCGGGTGGGGTCGTGACAGAGTGAGCACGCCCGAGTTCCCGGCCCCGAGAGCCGAGGCTCGTTGAAGAGCCGCTTCCCCAGGGCCACCAGGGCCGCCGACGACGAGGGGGCGAAGTCCGGGGCATACGCGGAGGCGTCGAAGGCCTCCCGGTCGAAGATGGAAGCCGCGGCGTGCCGCCAGAGCCGGCGCAGGTGCGGCACGGAATCTCCCGACTCGAGCCGGGCTACGGCGATGAGTCGAGCAGCAGGAGCCTCGTAGCGCAGAATGAACTCGAGCCGATCGAGCGACTCGAAGTTGGCATGAGCCCGGAGATAGGACGCCCCGCCGGCCAGCACCGAGTCGAGCGCCAGCCGCGCCGGAGTCCGGGATCCGGCGCCGATCAGACTCCGCATTCCATCCAGGGCGCTCGCCGCCTCGACGACGCCGTCCGCCGAGAGATCCGCGTCGAAGCCGGCCAGGCCCAGCGTGGTCACTCGCGCCAGCTCGAGCCGAGCGGCATCGAGTAGAGGGCCGTCGCCGATCTTGAGATATGAGGT
>DATIWD010000149.1:0-4212 GCA_035519565.1 Gemmatimonadales bacterium
GCCACGGACTCGTTGCTGCTGACCAACAGATAGAACAAGGCTTTAAGCACTCGAAGGTCCTCCTCTCTGCCCTGGACCGCAACTTGGGACGCCTGATGAACTCGAGCGCCGTTGGTACCCTGCCAGAGCAAGAAGGATTCCATTGCTCACGCTCGTCATTTGATACCCCGAAGAGTTCCAATAGCTCCACATGATTCTTCGTGATCATGGTGACCACCGCCGCGACTCCCCTGTGACGTTCGGCACGGGGCGTCCTTGCCTCCGTCACCTCGTGGGCTTCCCGGCCCTCCTGGTCCTGGCCCTGGGGTGGCCGGGTACTCACTTGGAGGGCCAGGAGGCTCCAAGGCTCCCCGAGCCGGCGTTCGAGGACAACTCCTTCTTCGTCGAGGAGGCCTATAACCAGGCAACCCGGGTGGTCCAGCACATCAACGGCCTCTGGCTGGCCGGAGAGCGCCTCGAGAATCTGTTCTACACCTTTACCCAGGAATGGCCGCTGGGAGGCCCCCGCCATCAGTTGAGCTACACCATCCCGCTTACCCGGCTGGCTGGCCAATCGCTGAGTATTGGAGACGTTCAGCTCAATTACCGGTATCAACTGCTGGAAGGAGAACGCTGGTCCATCGCTCCCCGGCTGACCCTGATCCTCCCCAGCGGCAGTGTGGCCAAGTCGCTGGGGTTCGGAACCGTAGGCGGACAGTTCAACCTGCCGGTCAGCTTCCGCTTCTCCCGGCAGTTCGTCACCCATTGGAATGCCGGGCTGACCTTCCTGCCTCGAGCCTCGGCGTCCAACGGGGATATCCATCGAGGGTTGGTGAACTACAATCTGGGCGCGAGCGTGGTGGGCCCGCTGATGTGGCCAGTTCAGTTCCTGCTTGAAGGGGTGGTCAACTTCGCATCCGTCATCGATAGCACCGGCGACGTGCGTCACGGTACGGCTGGCGTGGTGAGCCCTGGAATCCGCGTAGCGATCAATGTGGGGAAGCTTCAGATTGTTCCAGGACTGGGGGTGCCGGTGCTCATCGCCGAAGGGACTAGTCGGGTGGGGCTGTTTTCCTATCTGTCTTTCGAGCACCCGTTCTGACCGGGCACTGAGTGTGGGACAGTTTGGTACCACCGGAGCGAAAGAGCCCCGCAAGACGGCCACAATCTCACCCGGCTGGCCCGCGTAACCACCTGTGCCGTAAGAGGTTGCGATCTTTTCTCCGAAGGCACCGCCATTGCATTGCTGGAGACGGGTGACCGAACCGATGTATCCCTGGCCCAGAGCATCGCGATGAATCAGCGTGGTCTCAGTCTGCTCGAGCTTCTCATAGCCGTGGTGGTGATCGGCATCCTGGCCGCCATCTCGATCCCGATCCTCGCGGGCGTGAAGGACCGCGCGCGCATCGCCTCGGCTCGAGCCGACGTCCGCAACTACATGACGGCGCAGGAGGCCTACTTCTCGGACAACGCGACCTATGGCGCCTGGGGAGACCTGACTGCTCCGCCCTACAGCGTCTCGGTCTCTCCCGGCAACATCGGCTCAGGGGTGGGTGAAGCCGGAGGGTATAGCATCTCGATCAGCAATCAATCGGCGGTGGTGGGGCGGAACGTCTGCCATGTCGCCGTGGGCTCCATGGCCTCCAACCCGGACGATGATGGCGCCGTGGCCTGTACGCCGGGGTGGGTTCTCTATCTGGGGCGGACCACCGCAAGCTCAGATCCCCTCCAATAGTCCCTGGATCAGCGGGCGTAGTGGCAGGAGACCTGGGCCGAGCCGAGGGGGCGAAGGCTTGGGGCCTCGGCGCTGCATCGCTCATCCTTGGACGGGTGCATGCAGCGGGGATGAAACCGGCATCCCGACGGGGGATGAGACGGGCTGGGAGGCTCTCCGCCGAGCAGGATCCGGGTTCGCTGGCGATCGGGATCCGGGACGGGGACGGCTGAGAGCAGGGCTTCGGTGTAAGGGTGCCGCGGATTGGCGAGGACTTCCTCGGTCGGGCCGATTTCGAGGATCTGCCCCAGGTACATCACGGCGACCCGATGCGCGACTTGCCGAACCACCGCCAGGTCGTGGGCGATGAACAGGTAGGAGAGTCCTCGGCGGGCCTGGAGATCCACCAGCAGATTGAGCACCTGGGCCTGGACCGAGACGTCCAATGCGGAGACCGGTTCGTCGCAGATCAGGAACGAGGGCTCTACCGCGAGGGCCCGCGCGATCCCGATTCGTTGGCGTTGGCCTCCGGAAAATTCGTGGGGATACCGGCTGGCGTAGCTGGGATCCAACCCGACTTCCTGCAGCAGGGTCGCGACCCGAGCCGGAATCTCGGCCCGGGGTGCCAGGCGGTGGATCTCCAATCCTTCCGCGACGCTGTCTCCCACGGTCATGCGTGGATTGAGTGAGCCGTAGGGATCCTGGAAGACGATCTGGATCTTCCGGCGCAGGGCCCGGAGGGTGGGGCGATCCAGATCGAAGATGTTCTTTCCCTCGAAGACGGCGCTCCCGCTGGTCGGCTCCTGAAGGCGCACCAGCGTTCGGGCTACCGATGACTTCCCGCAGCCTGATTCCCCGACCAGCGCCAACGTCTCACCCCTTCCCACTTCGAAGGAAACTCCGTCCACAGCCCGGATTGGTGGGCCGGCGGCCTTGAACACTCCTCCCGTGGAGTAGTGTTTGACCAGGTCGCGGACTACCAGCAGGGGCTCGCTCATTTGCGGGTGGTCGTCCCCAGCCAGCAGCTCATGGTGTGGTCCGATTCCACCGCGAGGAGCGGCGGATCGGTGACACATTCAGGCATGGCGGAAGGGCAGCGGGGATGGAAACGACATCCGGCAGGCCAGGCCGTCGCGGGAGGCACGGTGCCCCTGATCGGGACCAGCCGGTCCCGCGCGCCGCTCAGGCGCGGCATGGATGCGAAGAGGCCCTGCGTGTAGGGGTGCGTGGGATGGCGGAAGAGGGTCGTAGTCGGCGCTTCTTCGACGATCCGGCCGGCATACATCACGGCCACCCGATCGGCCCGGCCGGCCACGATACCCAGGTCGTGGGTGATGAGCAGCACCGCCATGCCTCGTTCCTCTCGCAGCCGGTCCAGCAGCTCGAGAATTTGGGCCTGCACGGTGACATCGAGCGCGGTGGTCGGTTCGTCCGCGATCAGGAGGTCGGGCTGGCAGCTCAAGGCGATCGCGATCATGACCCGCTGCCGCATCCCCCCGCTCATCTGGTGGGGATAGGACCAGGCCCGGCTGACCGGATCGGGAATCCCGACTTCCTGCAGCAAGGCCACCGCACGCTCCCAGGCCTCACGCCGGGAGACCTTTTCGTGGGCCCGGATTCCTTCGGAGATCTGGTCTCCCACCGTGAACACGGGATTGAGGCTGGTCATGGGATCCTGAAAGACCATCCCGATCCGTTTGCCTCGAATCCGGCGCAACGATTCGGCGTCGAGCGCCAACAGCTCCTTGCCATCCAGCCGAATGACGCTGCCGGCTTCGATCACGCCGGGCGGTGGCACCAGTCGGAGGAGGGAGAGGGCGGTGAGACTCTTCCCGCATCCCGACTCCCCGACCAGCGCCAGGGTCTTGCCTTGATCCAGGGTGAACGAGATTCCGTCTACCGCGCGGGCGGGACCCGCGGCGGTGGGAAAGGTGACTCGGAGGCCGGTGACCTCGAGCAGGGGACTCATAGGCGCCTGGGATCCAGCGCGTCTCGCAGTGATTCACCCACCAGGTTCACCGCCACCACGGTGATCACGATGGCCAGCCCCGGGAAAGCACCGGTCCATGGCGCCGTGAACAGGGTGCTTCTGGCATCCAGAATCATGGCTCCCCAGGACGGGGTGGGTGGACGGATTCCGAGACCTAGGAACGAGAGGCCCGCCTCGATCAGGATCACGTCACCCACTGCCAGAGTACTCGCGACCAGGACCGGTGCCAACGCGTTGGGGAAAAGGTGCCGCAAGATAATCCGGCGGCGCGGGGCCCCGAGGGCGACCGCCGCACCAACGTACTCCTGTTCGCGGAGCCGGAGCACCTCAGCCCGGACCAGCCGGCTGGTCCCGAACCAGCCGGTGGCGCCCAGGACCACGATCAGTGCGGCCAGTGGGATATGGTCCCAGACCGCGATCAGAAGGAGGAGAATAAACAGCCGGGGGATGGCCAGGGCCCCGTCCACCAATCGCATGAGCACGGCGTCGGTCCAGCCGCCGAAGTAACCCGCTACCATGCCGACCAGGC
>DATIWD010000150.1:0-20395 GCA_035519565.1 Gemmatimonadales bacterium
GAAGCCGGCCACGCCCGCAGCGGCCCCCGCGGCACTGCTCGATCTCAACACCGCCACCCGCGACCAGCTGAAGGCGCTGCCCGGGATCGGCGATGCCTACGCGGACCGGATCATCAAGGGTCGGCCGTACAAGCGGAAGGATGAGCTGGTCAGCAAGAACATCGTGCCGAGCGCGACCTACGACAAGATCAAGGACAAGGTGATTGCCAAGCAGTAAGGGTGGGCCTGATGGAACCTGGAGCCCCTCTGGGGTAGCCTATACGCAGTTGGGCGAATCGTCCCCGCCCGGTCCCGCAGGTATCAGTCCTACAGAGGAGGTCACGATGAGGTTCAAGGCTCTCGCACTAACCCTCGGCCTGGCGGCGTTGGCCAGTACAGCCTGGGCTCAGGCCACCCCGGCGATGCCCGGCATGCACGACAGCGCCATGAAGGCCGCCACCAGCACCGGCGCCGCGGCTGCGGTGTCGTCTCTGGTGAACCTGAACACGGCCACCAAGGACCAACTGTCAGCGCTCCCCGGACTCAAGGAATACGCCGACAAGATCATCAAGGCCCGTCCCTTCTCGGACATCAGCCAACTGGTGAGCAAGAAGATCGTGCCCCAGTCGGTATTCGATAAGGTGAAAGGGTTGATCACGGTGGCGCCGCATTGATCCCTCCTGCCCCGTGCCTCTTGCCCGTCTTCGAATTACCCAGGAGCGGCAAGAGGCACGAGGCACGAGGTCTGCCCAGCCCGACCCCCCTTACAACAACAGCTTCGCCGCCAGCCCGAGCAGCAGCAGGAATCCGCAGACGTCGGTAAACGTGGTCACGAAGATCGACGAGGCGATCGCCGGGTCGATCCCGAATCGCTCCAGCAGGATCGGGATCAAGGCTCCGGCGAAGCCCGCCACCAGCAGATTGCCCGCCATCGCGAGAAAGACCACCGCACCCAACGTGGGCCCCTGCCCGATCAGGTAGGCCACCAACGCCACCACCACCCCGTTGGCCAATCCATTGGCCAGCCCGACCATCACTTCCTTGCCGATCACCTGGCCGCTCCGCCCCAGCGGAATGTGGCCGAGGGCCAACCGGCGAACCGTGACGGCGAGCGCCTGGGTCCCGGCATTTCCCCCCATCCCGGCGATGATCGGCATCCAGACCGCAATCGCCACCGTGTGGCTGACCGTGTCCCGGAACAGATAGACCACGGCCCCGGCCAGGAACGCGGTGGCGAGGTTGACGTAGAGCCAGGGTAACCGGCTCCGCACCGACTGGGTCCAGGGGGCCGCCAGGTCTTCGTGGCCTGGGACACCGCCGAACCTGAGCAGGTCCTCGGTGCCTTCCTCCTGGACCACATGGATCACGTCGTCGAAGGTCACCTGCCCCAGCAGGCGCATCTCGGCGTCCACTACCGGAACCGCGGGGAGATTGTAGCGGGAGAGCAGACCGGCGACTTCTTCCTGGTCCACTTCGGGGTGCACCACGTGCGCGGGGGGCTGCATGAATTCCCGGACCGGCCGATCCACCGGGCTCGCTACCAGGTCCTTGAGCGGAAGCACGCCCTGGAGCCGCCGGTCGGCGTCGGCGACGAAGATTTCGTAGAAGTCGGGGACCTCTTCCCGCTGGCGGCGCACCTCCTCGATCGCGACGCCCGCGGTGGCGACGTCGGGAACGGTCACCACCTGGGTAGTCATCAGGCCGCCGGCGGTGTCTCTCTCGTACTTGAGCAGCCGCTCGACGTCGGCCCGGTCCTCGACCTCCGAGAGGATGCGGGCCTGATCCTCGGGGTCGAGCCCGCCCAGGATATCGGCCGCATCGTCGTCGGGCAGCTCGTCGAGGATATCGGCCGCCTGCTCCGTGCCCAGCGCGACCAGCGTCTCCTCGGCCTGGGCCTCGTCCGGCATCGAGACCAGCGCCTTGCTCGAGAGTCGCTTGGGCAGCGCCTGCACCACCTCGAGCCGCTGCTCCTCGTCCAGGGAAGCCAGGACTTCCCCGACGTCGGCCGGCTCCGCCCGTTCGGCTCGGGCCAGGAATCCTTTGAGATTGCCCGCCCGGATCAGCTCGAGCATCGAGCTGACCAGCGGAATTCTGCGGCTCACGACCTGGTGCCGGTCGCGGGCGACTTCCCGGCGGCCGGTGGGGCAAGCGTCACCGGCGCCACCGGCCCGGGACGAACCAGGACGCGCTCCACGCGAGCGGGAGTCGCCTGGAGCACGTCGAACTCGAGATGGCGGACCAGGAACCGCTCACCCGCGTTGGGAATTCTTCCCGCCAGCTCGGTCAGCAGTCCGCCCACCGTGCTGTTCCGGGCCCCCGGCAGTTGGATCTCGAACCGCTCCTCCACCGCCGCGATCGGGGTGGACCCGTCGATCTCGAGCAGGGCCCCGCCGCCGAGTCCGCTGGCGCCCCGCGCTTTCACCGCCTCGTCGTGCTCGTCGAAGATCTCCCCGACCAGCTCCTCGAGCAGATCTTCGAAGGTCACGATACCGAGGGTACCGCCGAATTCGTCCAGCACGACCGCCAGGTGACGGCGCTCCCGCTGCATGTCGAGCAGCAATTCGCCGCAGGTCCGGCTGGGCGGCGCCGCGGTGACGGGACGAACCGGGAGCGGATCGCCGGGTTTGAGCTTGAAGAGATCGAAGGCGTGGAGCATCCCCACGATCTCGTCCATCGTACCCCGATAGACCGGTATCCGGCTGTACCCGCTCTGCGCAAAGACCTGCGCGATGTCCTCGAGGGAGGCGTCCTCCGGCAACGCGACCAGATCGGTGCGCGGGGTCATGATCTCCCGCACCGGCCGCTCCGAAAAGGTCATTACCCCGCCGACCATGAGCAGCTCTTCATCGGTCGAGATTCCGCCGGCGGTCCCTTCACGCCAGAGGGCGCGCAGCTCGCTGGGGCCGACTGTGGGTCGAGCCGGGAGCAGCAGCCCCACCAGTCGGGACCAGAGCCGGAGCGCCGGGGTGACCTGGTGACGCACCGGCTCGGCGTAGAACCGGGCCACCCAGCGGGGCACCAGGTAGCTGCTGAAGAGCACGAAGGGGACGGCCACCAGGACCACGAAGACCGCGAGATAGCTCAGCGGGTCGCCGCTGAAGACCGACGGGACCGCCGCCCCCAGCAGGGTGACGCCCAGCGACGCGGTCGCCGTGGCCACCGCCAACTGGGTCTCGGTCTCGGCGAACCACTGGAGCGAGCCGGGACCACCGCGGAGTTGATGAGACACCGCACGGGTCAGCTCCACCCGGCTGACCGAGACCAGCGCCGTAGCGGAGACGGCCCCGAACGCGGCCAGACCGAGACCGACCAGGAACACGAGCCAGATCATCCCTCGCCCTCCCCTGCTCCCTCTCCCGTGGAAGCGGTTTGGGCCGGCACCTCCTGGACCGAGACCCGCCGCACCCGCCTCCGCGTGATCTGGTCCACCACGAAGTGATAGCCGTCGAGATCGAACGACTCCCCGCTCTTGGGCACCCGCCCGAACTCGGCGAGCACCAGGCCACCCACGGTGGACACGTCCTCCCGTCCGAAGGTGTGGCCCAGCACCGATTCCAGCTCGGAGAGCGGCACGCTCCCCTCCACCCGGAGCTGAGAGTCATCCTTCTGAATCGGAACCACCTCCTCGGTGTCGTACTCGTCCTGGATCTCCCCGACGATCTGCTCCAGCACGTCCTCGAGGGTGATCAGCCCGGCGGTGCCACCGAACTCGTCGACGACCACCGCCAGATGGCTGGGTCCCCGCTGAAAGTCCCGGAGCTGGCGGTCGAGCGTCTTTCCTTCCGGCACGAAGGCCGCGGGCCTGATCAGGGTCTGCCATGGGGGCGGCTCGGTCTCGCCCGAGGCGGCCTGGGCCAGCATGTCCTTGGCGAAGAGAACTCCGGTCACGGTGTCGGGGTCCCCGTCGTAGACCAGCAGGCGGGCGTGCTCGGAACTGCGAAGGGTGGCGACGACTTCTTCCTTTGAGGCGGATGAGTCCACGGCCACCACGTCGATTCGGGGCGTCATCACCTCGGCGACGGTGGTGTCGGCCAGGGAGAAGAGGCCCAGCAGCATGTCCCGCCGGGCCGGGCCGCTCTCGCGACTCTCCGGTGCTCGTGGCGCCTGTCCCTTGCGATCGGCCCAGCCGACCAGGCGCAACAACGGCCGGAACGGGCCCAGTGTACGGAGGGCCGCGGGCTGAACTACCTGAGGCAACTCCGGCGCGACGTTGGCGAGCACCCGGGGCAGAATGTCGCCCACGATCCAGACCAGTCCCACGGAGAGGACCAGGCGCCAGAGCGACATCACCGGGGACCAGGCCCACCAGGAGACGGCCGTTCCCGCCGAGGCGCCGGCCAGGACCAGCAACGCGAGATGGGCGACGTGGAAGGCGCGGAGGGGGGCGAGCCGTCCCTGTTCGGGAGGCAGCTGCGCGGCGAGGACGCGCGGGAGATCGGCGTCGGCCTCGGCGGCGAGGGCCAGCCAGCCGGCCCAGATCGTGAAGCCGACGGTGGCGAGCGGGGCCAGCCAGAGATGCAGGGCTTCGCTCATGCCAGCTTCCGCACGTAGCGCTCCTGCCGCCGCCACATCTTCGAGGCAGTGCGACGAGGACCGGTCGGATGATCGTAGCCCAGCACGTGGAGCACCCCGTGTACGATGAGCCGGGTGACTTCCTCCCGCTCCGGGATCCGGCGCGCCTGCGCCTCCCGGGCCGCGACCGCGCGGCAGATGTACACGTCTCCCGCCAATCCACCGTCGGGACCGAGGAGCGGGAAGGCTAAGACGTCGGTGGCCCGATCGTGCCCCAGGTAGCGGCGATTCAGCCGCCGCATCGCGGTGGGGCCCAGGAAGGTGATCGACACCATGGCCCGGCGGCGCTCACCGGCCAGGACCGCCTGCGCCACCCGTCGAATCCGGCCCGGCGGCAGCGGCAGCACTCGCCCGCCCACCATGACCGAGTCTCCGGCCCCGCCGCGCGAGCCGATGCGGCGGGCCGGCCTCGTATGCCGCGTCATCAGCCGTTCTGATCCTCGGCGTAGGCGCGAATGATGTGCTTGACCAGCCGGTGGCGCACCACGTCGCCCTCGTCCAGATAACAGAACGCGATTCCATCGATCCCCGGCAGGATCCGTTCGATCTGGATCAGCCCCGAGTCTTCCCGGCTCGCCAGGTCGATCTGGGTCTTGTCGCCGGTAACCACGGTCTTGCTGTTGAGACCCAACCGCGTGAGAAACATTTTCATCTGGGCCCCGGTCGCGTTCTGCGCCTCGTCCAGGATGATGAACGCATCGGAGAGCGTGCGGCCCCGCATGTACGCCAGTGGGGCGATCTCGATCACGCGATTCTCCAGGGCGCGCTGCACCCGGTCCTGCGGCATCATGTCTTCCAGCGCGTCGTAGAGCGGCCGCAGGTAGGGATCCACCTTGGCCTGCATGTCCCCGGGGAGAAACCCGAGTGACTCACCGGCTTCCACGGCGGGGCGAGCGAGAATGATTCGCCGCACGCGCTTGCGGGCCAGCGCCTCGACCGCCTTGGCCACCGCGAGATAGGTCTTCCCGGTTCCCGCGGGCCCGATGCCCACCACGATGTCGTGGGTGGCCATCACCTCCACGTAGCTCCGTTGACCCTGGGTCTTGGGCATGATCACGCGACGCATGCCGGGCAGGACGATGCGGAGATCCTGGGCCCCGCCCCCGGACGGCTCACGCTCGCGGCCCTCGCGCGAATGCTCCGAGATCAGCCGGCTCACGTCGTCGGGACTCACCGCCTCGCCCATCCGCGCGAGATCGATCATGCTCTGCAGCACCGGCATCGCCCGCTCGACCTGCTCCACCGTCCCGCCCAGGTTCACCGTGTCGCCGCGCAAGGTGGCGCGCACGCCGAGGCCCCGCTCCAACTCGAGCAGATTGACGTCATTCACCCCGGCCAGGAGCAGCGGATCGGCGCCTTCGGCCGATACCCGGTGATGGACGGAATCGGGCACGTCAGGTGTTCTCCCCTCGTTCACGAATGACCTGGAGATGGAGCCCCCGGAGATCGGCGTCGTTGACCGGGGTGGGCGCCCCTTCATAGAGCGCTCGAGCGGTCGTGGTCTTGGGAAAGGCGATCACGTCCCGCAACGATCCCCCACCAGCCAGCAACATGACCACGCGGTCGAACCCGATGGCGAAGCCACCCATGGGGGGCGCCCCACTCTGCAGGCCGTCGAGCAGGAAGCCGAACCGGCGGCGTTGCTCCTCGACCGGTATGCCCAGCAGCTGGAATACCCGCTGTTGAAGCGCGGGATCGGTGATACGAATCGACCCGCTTCCCAGCTCGTTCCCATTGTAGACCGCATCATAGTGCAGCGCCCGGCAGCGGTCGGGGTCGCTCTCGAGAAAAGGAATGTCCTCGAGATGGGGCGAGGTGAACGGGTGATGCACGAAGACATGCTGCCCTGTCACGGGATCGTGCTCGAACAGCGGAAAGTCCACCACCCAGAGGAAGGCGTGCGCCGTGGTCGGCGCCAGATTGAGCCGCCGGATCGCCTCGAGACGAACCGCATGCAGCGCGGGAGAGGTGATGCTGTCCTGCCCCGTCACCGCGAGCAGGAGATCGCCCGAGGCCGCACCCAGCCCGTCGAGCAGCGAGGTCCCTGTCGCCTTGACTCCCTGTCCCTCCCAGGCTGCATCGCCCCGGCGGGCCCAGATCAAGCCGCCGGCCTTGGCCTGCTTTGCCTGATCGGTGAGTGCGTCCAGGTCCTTTCGGCTCAGGCGCGCGCCGCCCGGAATGACCAGGCCGCGGAGCCGCCCGCCCTTCTTGAGCGCCTCGTGCACGAATGGCGCCGCCTCGGACCCGACCGATCCGCTCAGGTCCCGAATCTCCAGACCATAGCGGAGGTCGGGCTTGTCGACGCCGTATCGCTCCAGTGCTTCGCGATAGGAGAGATGCTGGAACGGACGGGCGATCGTGTGGCCACCCTCGTCCCACAGATCCACCAGCACCTGCTCCACGAAGCCGAGCACATCGTCCTGCGAGACGAACGACGCCTCGATGTCGATCTGGGTGAACTCCGGCTGGCGGTCCGCCCGCAGGTCTTCGTCCCGGAAGCAGCGCGCGATCTGGAAGTAGCGGTCGAAGCCGGCCACCATGAGCAGCTGCTTGTAGATCTGGGGCGACTGCGGCAGCGCGTAGAATTCCCCGACGTGAATCCGGCTGGGGACCAGGTAATCCCGGGCTCCCTCCGGCGTGGGCTTGGTCAGAATCGGGGTCTCGATCTCCAGGAATTCGAGATCGGACAGCGTGCGACGGGCGCGCTGAAACAGCCGGTGCCTTAGCATCAGGTTTCGCTGCAGCTCGGCGCGCCGCAGGTCCAGCACCCGATACTTGAGCCTCAACTCCTCGGCCGGCAGCTCCTCGCCCTCCTTTCGGGAGACGGGAATCGCCGGGGTCACCGCGGATCCCACCACCTGAAGCGTCTTGACCCGCACCTCGATGTCCCGCGTGGCGAGCGTCGTGTCCCGGGCCGACTCGGGCCGGGCGGCTACTTCCCCCGACACCAGCAACACGGTCTCCTGTCCGATCTCGCCGGCGCGATCCAGCACTTCCGCCGGAGTCCAGGAGGGGTTGAGCGAGAGCTGGACCAGACCGTCCCGGTCCCTGAGGTCGATGAAGATCACCCCGCCCAGGTTCCGGATCCGGTGGACCCAGCCACCCAGGCGAACCGCGGTACCGATCTGCGCGATGGTCAGGCTGCCGCACCGGTGAGTACGGAGCGCGGTGACCGCGGGCGAGGATTCAGCGCTCTTCGGCGGAGACGATCGTGTCGTGGAACTGCTTGGCATCCGTGGCCTTGAGTAGAGCTTCCCTCACGTTATCCCGTCGCACCAGCCGGGCGATCCGGCTCAGCGCCTTGACGTGCTGCCCGGCCGCCGATTCCGGCCCAACCAGAAGAAAAAAGAGCCGCACCGGCTCGGCGTCCAGCGATTCGAACGCGATCGGTTCGGGGCTGGCACCGCAGACCAGGCTCAACTGACCGATGGTGGGCGACTTGGCGTGGGGGATGGCGATCCCGTGCCCGATCCCGGTGCTGAGCACCGACTCTCGCTCCTTGACGGCGGCCAGGATGTCGTTGAGGTCACCGCCCGATTGCTGGACCAGCAATTCGGTGAGTTCTCGAAGGACGCCGGCTTTGTCGCGGGCCCGCAAGGGCACCCGGATCCGCTCCGGGGTAAGGAGGTCGGAAAGTAGCACAGGACTCCGTGAAGAAGTGTCGCGGAAAGCTAACGCTGGCTAGGGGTTAGCGGCTAGGGGTGGGCGCGTTACCTTTCCTGCCATGAGTTCCCGCGCGCACCCGGAAGGGGCCACCCTGCTGGACCTTACACCCCCTCTGGCTCAGGCCCGGTTGGAGGCCTGGGCGGGCTCCAAAGGGCTCCCCTCCTACCGGGTTCGCCAGCTTCTGCCCCGGCTCTGGCAACGGCCGGTCGCGGCCTGGGCCGAGGCCACCGATGTGCCGGCAGCCATCCGGTCCGAGCTGGACGTCGCCTTCCCGATCCCGAGGCTCGAGCTGGACCGCGAGCAGGTGTCCAGCGATGGCACCCACAAGTTTCTCTGGCGGTTGACGGACGGGGAGCGGATCGAGTCGGTACTGATTCCGAGCGGGAGCCGTCGGACCCTTTGCATCTCCTCGCAAGCCGGGTGCGCCCTGGGCTGCGTGTTCTGTGCCACCGGGAGAATGGGATTCCAGCGCAACCTTACGCCCTTCGAGATAGCGGGGCAGGCGCGGGAGATCGTGCTGCGCCATCCCGAGCTCAAGCCGACTAACGTGGTGTTCATGGGCATGGGCGAACCGCTGCTCAACTGGCCGGCGGTGAGCGTGGCGCTGACCATTCTCAATCACGCCGACGGCCTGGGCATCGGGGCCCGACATATCACCGTCTCCACCGTGGGGATCGTTCCCGCGATGGCCGAGCTGGCCCGTCGGCCCGAGCAGTTCCGGCTGGCCATCTCGCTCCACGCCCCCACCCCGGAACGCCGCCGGCCCCTGATGCCGATCGAACGCAAGTACGATCTGGCCCAGGTGCTCAAGGCAGCCGAGGCGTTCAAGAAGCGCATTACCTTCGAGTATGTCCTGATCGCCGGGGCCAACGACACCGATCGGGACGCCGACGCACTGGCCAAGCTGGCCCACCGGATGGGGGCCCTGGTGAACCTCCTCCCGCTGCATCCGGGAGGCGCCCCCGATCTCGCGCCGACACCGCCGGAGCGGATTCGAAAGTTCGCCGACCGGCTGAGGAATCAGGGGGTGGAGGCGGTGGTGCGGAGGAGCCGGGGACTGGACATCAGCGCGGCCTGCGGCCAGCTCCGGGTCGAGGCCGATCGGCAACGGGCTTCCGTTCGGGACCATTGACGGCTACCATGGATGCCAAGCGACTGGAAGCGTTCAGCGACGGGGTGATCGCGATCATCATCACGATCATGGTGCTGGAGCTGCGGGCCCCACATGAGCACGAACTGACGGCCCTGCGCCCACTGTTCCCCGTCTTCTTGAGCTATGTCCTGAGCTTCATCTACCTCGGGATCTACTGGAACAACCACCATCACATGCTGCACGTCACGCGGCAGGTGAGCGGAGCGATCCTCTGGGCCAATCTCCATCTCCTGTTCTGGCTGTCCCTGATCCCCTTCACCACCGCGTGGATCGGGGAGACCACCGCCGCGCCGACGCCGACCGCCCTCTATGGGGTCGTCCTCCTGGCGGCGGCCATCGCCTACACCATCCTGCAGTACGCCATCGTGGCCAAGCACGGACGGCGATCGCTCCTGGCCTCCGCGATCGGTCGAGACCTCAAGGGCACCGCCTCGCTCCTCATGTACGGGGTGGCCATCCCCGCCTCGTACTTCAACGTCTGGATCGCCAACGCGCTCTATGTCCTGGTGGCCCTCATCTGGCTGGTCCCCGACCGGAGAATCGAGCGCGCCCTGGCTGCGGAGCAATCCACGCAGCACGAAGCGGCCTAGCCCATTCGTCTCGCCGGCACTACCTCCACCACAAATGAGTGCACCCATGCGCCCTCGCCACGCGTATGCCTGGCTGGTTCCGATGGCCCTTCTGAGCTTCGCCTCTCTTGCGCGGGCGCAGGAGGCGCCCACGCCGCTCGTGGTGTTCAACGCCGGGTCGCTGGGCCCGCCGTTTCGTGACCTAATGAGCGCCTTCGCGGCGGCCAGGGGCAACATCGTCCCCGCCCAGGAAAATTCGCCCAGCATCGAAGCGGTCCGAAAGCTGACCGAGCTGGGCAAGGTCCCCGACGTCCTGGCGGTGGCCGACTACAGCCTGCTTCCCACCCTGGTCCTCCCCAGGTACGCCTCCTGGTACGTGCTGTTCGGGTCCAACGCCATGGTGCTCATCTACAGTAATCAGTCGGTCGGCGCGGAGGAGATCACCACGGAGAACTGGTACCAGGTCCTGCTCCGCCCCGGCGTGCGGGTCGGCCGGTCGGACTTTCACGTGGATCCCAGCGGGTACCGGGCCTTGATGGCAATGCAGCTGGCGGAGCGGTTCTATAAGCAGCCGGGGCTGACTGAGAAGCTGGTGGCGGCGGCCCCGGACAAGTACATGCGGCATTCCGAGAGCGACCTGGGCGCACTGGTCGCGGCCGGCGAGCTGGATTACGGATGGACCTACGAATCCCTGGCCCGGGCCCACCAGCTCAAGTTCGTCCGCCTCCCCCCTGAGCTCGACCTGAGTGAGCCGCGCCTGAGCGACTGGTACGCCCAGGCCAGCGTCCGGATCCCGGGTGCCCCGGGGCAGGATTCGCTGACGCTCAAGGGGGAGCCGATCGTGTTCGCGGCCACGGTCCCCACCAACGCGCCGCATCGGGCCGCCGGCGAAGCCTTCATCAAGTTTCTCCTGGGCCAGGAGGGCAAGGCGATCCTCGACCGGTCAGGCTTCGAGGCCCTTCCGGCCCCCGTCTTCCGCGGTGACGCCCCGGCTTCGGTCAAACCCTGAAGCCAGGCGCCGATGCGACTAGATTTCGGCTCCACCCTCGACTGAGGACGAGCGCCGAATGACGAAGCGTGAAGATCAGCGGATTGCCGCGTTGGCCAAGAAGAACGCCGCCAAGGAAAAACCCCCTGCCCAGGACAAAGCCGCCCAGTTCGACGATACCCTGCGCATTCAGCCGCCCGAGCAGGATGCGGAAACCAAGCGCCTGTTCAAGGCGATGAAGCGCCGGGAATTCTGATCCAGTGTCGATCGAGTCCGGCTCCAGTCGAGACCGCCCGCTCACCCTGGGCGAGGAGATCGCCAACTCCCTGACTCACGGGGCGGGGCTCCTGGGAAGCCTGATCGGCGTCCCCTTCTTGATCCTCGCCGCCGCCCGTCACAGGGACGTGCTGGTGTTGGTGGGCAGCATCGTCTTCGCGGCGACCCTGATCACCCTCTACGCCGCCTCGACCGTCTACCACGCCCTGCCACCCTCCCGGGCCAAGCGGGTCCTCCGGGTCATCGACCATATCGCGATCTACCTGTTGATCGCGGGGACCTACACCCCCTTTACCATCGGTGTGCTCAAGGGAGTCTGGGGCTGGACCCTGTTCGGAATCGTGTGGGGCCTGGCGGCGTTGGGCATCCTGCTCAAGACCATCCCCCTTCCCTCGTGGCCACTCCGGTCAACTGCGCTCTACCTGCTCATGGGATGGCTGGCGGTCTTCGCGCTGCAACCGCTGGCCGCCGCCCTACCGGGGCCGGCCATCGTGTGGCTGGTATTGGGAGGGCTGCTCTACACTGCGGGAGTGGTCTTCTTCGTCTGGGAGCGGCCTCGATACAACCACACCATCTGGCACCTGTTCGTCCTGGGCGGGAGCGGCTGTCACTTCGCTGCCCTGTTCCTCTACCTCGCCGCGTCGGGAACCTGAGGCGAGCACCCACACCCCCGACTGGCACTTCGCAGCACCCCTGTACACATTGTGGCGCGGAAGGGCATGGAGCTCGGCGCCGTCTCGACTTCTTCTTCCACCCAATAATGTGAGAGGCTACGCATGACCGTGTCCCACCGGCCCGCCGTGGCGACTCCAGCCGCGGGGGGCGTCATGATCCTCGCCGTCGCCGGGCTGTGTTCGCTCGTGAGCTGTGCGCCGCCGGCCAAGCCCGAAGGCGCCGCGGGGCGCCCTCACGTGAAGATCACCTCCACCGAGAGCTTCGACGCCAGCAGGATTCCCGCCTACTCGGGGACCCACGATGCGATCTACGCCTACATCGACGCGCATCAGAGGGAGCACGTAGCCGAGCTCCAGCGCTGGCTCCGGCAGCCCTCGATCAGTGCCCAGAACAACGGGATCACCGACATGGCCAACCTCCTCCGCACCGACCTGCTGCATCTGGGGTTCAAGGAGGCGGAGCTGGTGCCCACCTCGGGGCACCCCGGGGTCTGGGGCTACTACGACGCGGGCGCGCCCAAGACACTCCTGGTCTACCTGATGTATGACGTGCAGCCGGTCGAGGCCAGCGAATGGAAGGTCCCACCCTTCCAGGGCGCGATCGTGGATCACGACCTGGGCAAGGTGATCATGGCCCGCGGCGCCACCAACCAGAAGGGACCGGAACGGGCCTTCTTCAACGCCGTAGCCTCGATTCTCGCGGTGGAGAAGAAGCTGCCGGTCAACCTCATGGTGGCCGCGGAGGGAGAGGAAGAGCTGGGTTCGCCCCACTATCCGCAGGTGGTCGACAAGTACGAGTCGCGGATGAAGCAAGCCAGCGGCGTGTTTTTCCCCTTCAACAGCCAGAGCCCCGACGGATCGATCGGCGTCTTCCTGGGCGTCAAGGGAATTCTCTACTTCGAGCTGGAGGCCAAGGGCGGCGGGGCCCACGGCGGCCCCGGCCGGGCGGAGATTCACGGGTCCTACAAGGCGATCACCGACGCGCCGGCCTGGCGGCTGGCTCAGGCCCTGGCCACGCTCACCTCGCCGGACGGCAACACTATCACCGTCCCTCACTACTACGACGCGATCCGCCCACCCAACGCGGAGGAGGAGCGGCTGGTCAACGGGATGATGTCCAACTGGACCACCCAGGAGCAGTTGACCGCCAAGAGCCTGGACGTGCCCCGCTGGCAGGACAGCCTGACCGGCAAGGACCTGCTGGCCCAGCTGCTCTTCACCACCACGCTCAACATCGATGGGCTGGTCTCGGGCTACACCGGTGAAGGCACCAAGACGATTCTGCCCAACCGCGCGCTGGCCAAGGTGGATTCGCGCCTGGTGCCCAATCAGACGCCCGATGAGGCCCTGAAGCTGATTCGGGCCCATCTCGACGAGAAGGGATTCGGCGACATCGAGATTCACCAGCTGAGCGGCTACCCGCCGGCCCAGACTTCAGTCGAAGCCCCGCTGGTCCAGGCGGCGATCGGGGTCTACAACAAGTACGGCTTCGTGCCCACCGTCGCCCCTCGACTGGCCGGCAGCGCTCCCTACTACCAGTTCACCGATCGTCTCAAGCTGCCGATGATCGCGGGCGGGCTGGGCCACGGCTCCGGCGCGCACGGTCCCAACGAGTACATGGTGATCGAGCCCAAGCCGGGATCGAAGATCGCGGGCCTGGCGCAGGTGGAGAAGTCGTATGTGGATCTGTTGTATGCGTTGTCGGAGGCCAAGTAGGCACTCGGCACTCGGCGCTCGGCGACGCATTGGGGTGTCTGCACTGAAGCATCGATGAGGAGCGCAAGGTGATCACGATCATGGGGGCGACCGGGAACACCGGGCGCCCCGCTGTCGAGCAGTTACTGACTTTGGGGGAAAAGGTGCGGGTGCTGGGCCGCTCGGCCGACCGGCTCAAGCCTCTCGTAATGGCCGGGGCCGAAGCGAGAGTGGGAGATCCCACCGATCCGGTGTTCCTGAGTCAGACCATGCAGGGGACGGAAGCGGTGTCGGTGATGATTCCCCCCGACTACCAGGCGCCTGATGTCCTCGCCTACTACGATCGTGTGGGGATTGCCGCGGAACAGGCGATCCGGCGAAATCGAATCAGGCGCGTGACCTTCCTCAGCAGTGTGGGGGCCGAATTGCCCTCAGGGACCGGCCCGATCGCCGGGCTGGGGCGGCAGGAACGGCGGCTTTCCGCCCTGGGAGCCGACGTCTTGTTCCTCAGGCCGAGCTACTTCTACGAGAACTTCTACAGCGCCATCCCGATGATCCGTCACCTGGGACTCATTGGTGGCGCCATTGCGCCCGACGCCCCGTTCCCCATGACGGCCACCCGGGATGTCGGGATGGCGATCGCCGACGCCCTACACCGGCGAGATTGGAGCGGCGTCAGCGTTCGCGAGCTGCCCGGCCCGCGTGACTACACCATGGCGGAGACCACCGCGATGATCGGCCGGGCGATCGGAAAGCCCGACCTCAAGTACGTGCAGTTCCCCGACGCCGACTTTGTGAAAGGTCTCTTGCAGGCCGGCTTCTCGGAGAACGCCGCTGGGCTCTTCGTCGAGATGGCCCACGCACTGAGCGACAAGACGATTCACTTGCTCGAGCCCCGAAGCGCGAAGAACACGATGCCGACGAGTTTCGAGAGTTGGGTGGAGGGATTTGGAAAGGTGTACGAGGCTGGAGAGGGGCACTAGGCACTCGGCACTCGGCACGGGGCAAGCGGCAGGAGGCGGTTGGAGAAGGCAATCGGCACTAGGTACTCGGCAATCGGCAATCGGCAATCGACTCCTCAGTCCTGCACTACCCCGTAGCGCCGAACCCTCCCGAAATGCAGTTGATCGACAGCAGCAACGCCGCCAGGTGATCCATCCGCTCCTTCTCGTCCTTGGCGGCCCGCACGCGTCGCAGGAGCTCGATCTGGGCACGACTCACCTGATTGATCGCCGGTAGTCTCCGACCGAGCCGTCGCCGGAACCGCGGGAAGCGCTGAGCCACTTCGCGGGCGCCGCTGACCTTGAGGACGGCAGCTACGGTGCGTGTGTACTCCTCCTCGATCCTCCCAAAGACCCGATCCCGGACCCCCGCGTCCGGGACCAGGGCCGCGTACTCCCGCGCGATCCCCAGATCGACGTACGACAGCATCTTCTCCGCTTCGTCGATGATCAGCCGGAACAGTCGGGAGTCGGCGTACATCCGCTGGAGCAATCGGGAACCGCGGTCGCCGCGGACCTGGAGAAAGGTCTCGAGCCCGCTGCCCAGGCCATACCACCCGGTGATAAAGTGCCGATTCTGGCTCCAGGCGAAGACCCAGGGGATGGCGCGAAGGTCGGCCAGGGTCTGGGCCCCGAACCGGCGGGCCGGACGCGAGCCGATGTTCAGGAGGGTCAGCTCTTCGAGCGGGCTGGCCGCCTGGAAGTAGGTAATGAGGTCGGGATCCTCGACCAGTCGGCGATAGGCCGCCTGGGCCGCGCCGGAGAGCGCTTCCATCGCTTCATCGAATTCACCGACGGGCAGCAAGGCCTCTTCCCGCTCCGACTTGAGTGTGTGCTCCAGGACGCTCGCGGCCAGCAGCTCGACTTGATAAGCGGCGGTCCCCCGGTTGGCGTACTTGAAGGAGACCACTTCGCCCTGCTCGGTGATCCGCATCCGGCCCTTGATCGAGCCGGCGGGCTGAGCCGCAATCGCGCGCCCGGTGGGTGCACCGCCACGGGATACCGAGCCCCCGCGGCCATGGAAGAAGGCGATCGGGATTCCCAGCTCTTCGCCCAATCGCGTCAGCCGGGTTTGTGCCTTGCTCAACTCCCAGTTGGACGGGAGAAAACCGCCATCCTTGTTGGAGTCCGAGTAGCCGATCATGACTTCCTGGATTCCACCCTGGGCCCGGATGCTCCGCCGGACCACCGGGATCCCGAGTAGCTCCCGCATCATGGTTGGGGCGCGTCGCAGGTCTTCGATCGACTCGAAGAGAGGCACGATCGGGAGGGTACAGCTCTCGACGCCCGCGGTGTCGGCGAAGAGTCCCGCTTCCTTGGCCAGCAGATACGCGGCGAGCACGTCGCTCACGTTCCGAGTCATGCTCAGGATGAAGCTCCCGAAGGCCTCGCGGTCGAGCCCCTCGCGGGTGCTCCGCACCACCCGGAACATCTCCAGCGTCTCGACTGTTTCCGGCGCGATGCCGGTCCACCGCCGCTGGCCCGCCAGCGGCCGGGCCAGCTCGACCAGGATCCAGTTCCTCCATTCTTCCGAACCGGTCGGCGGTGGCGAGGCTCCTCCCTTCCCCTCCGACACCCGCCAGAGATCGGCGAGGGAGTGATTCAGGGTGGTTGAGTTGTCCCGAAGGTCGAGCCGTACGGTACTGAACCGGAACGACTCGACCTCCCGGATCACTGGCTTGATCAGGGCGTGGGCCAGGTTCTCGCTCCGCGCCCCGACCAGGCCGCGCTCCAGGATTCTGAGATCGTTGAGCAACGCGTCCGCGGTCGGATATCCGGTCTCGGCCGGTGCCGGCTTCCCCTGCTGCGCGGCGGCCACCGTGGCATCCATGCGCTTGGTCATGCAGGCCAGGTACTGGCGGAAGACCTCGCCCGGATTCCGGGTCGCGATCACGGCCCCCTCGCCGCTGGCCTCGAGCGCCCTGGCCAACTCGCGCCGAAACTCGTCGCTGACCGGGACCGCGCGCTCCGTGATGCTCAGGTTCTTGAGCTGGTCTACCAGACGCTGCCGATAGCGCTGCACCGAGGCGAGCCGGTTTTCGTTGAGCGAGAGCCGAGTGACCTCGCCGGTCACGAAGGGATTTCCGTCCCGATCACCGCCGATCCAGGAGCCGAACTGGAAGAAGGGCGGCACCTCCAGGCGAGTGCCGGGATACTCGTGCTGGAGCGCGCGCTCGAGTTTTTCCAGGAGCTCGGGGACCGCTTCGTACAACGTCTCGTTGAAGAAGTGGAGTCCCCAGTGCACTTCCTGGGGCACGGTGGGCTTCTCCAGGCGCAGCTCGCCGGTGAGCCAGAGCAGATCGATCTCGTTCCGCAGCGACTCGGTCAGCGCGAACCGCTCCCGCGGCGTCCACCGGGGCGACTCGAGGTCTACCAGTCTCCGGTAGATCCGGCGGTGTCGCTCCAGCACGGTCACCCGTTTGGCCTCGGTGGGGTGGGCGGTGATCACCGGTCGGATCCGGAGGGTCCGAAGCACTTCCCGCAGATCGTCTATCGGGATCTCCATGACCTTCGCGTCGGCGATCACCTGGGCGAAGGTCCCCTTCACCTGCTCCAGCCCCCGCTCGCTCTCGGTCTGCCGCCGGCGGCGCATCGCGGCATTCTGTTCCGCGATGCTCAGGAGCTGGAACCAGATCCCCTGCACCTGAAGGGTTCGAGCCAGCAGCTCGGGCGCGGTACGGTGGTCCAGCTCGGCGCCCAGGAGGATCGGCTCGACTTCAGGCTGTCGAGCGCGGACCACCTCGAGGAGCAGCTTGAAGAGAAGCTCCGCCACCTCGGTCGCGTAGGCGGCCGCGGAGGCCGCCAACGGATCCGCGGAGGGCGGAAGCGATTCTGATGAGAAGGGGTGAAGCGAGTCCTGCGTCACACCACGCGGTCGCGGACCGGTTGGCCGGCAAAGAAGAGCTTGAGGTTCTCGATCGCCCGCATCCCCATGGCCACCCGGGTCTCGGTCGTCGCACTGCCCAGGTGGGGGAAGAGTACCACGTTCTCCATGGCGAGGAGCTCCGGGGGCACGGTTGGCTCCCGCTCGAAGACGTCGAGCCCCGCCCCGGCGATGGTGCCGGCTTGCAGCGCCTTGACCAGGGCCGGCTCATCGATCACGTCGCCCCGGGCACTGTTGACGAGGAAGGCGCTCTTCTTCATCTGGCCCAGTCGCTGAGCGTTGATCAGATGGTGGGTCTCGGGCATGGCCGGACAGTGAAGCGAGATGAAATCGGCTTCGCGCAGGACTTCGTCCAGCGTCTGCTTCTGCTCCGCGTCGACCGCCTTGACGTCCTCGGGCTTGGGCGGAAACGGATCGTGGAAAATGATCCGCATTCCGAACCCGTGCCGGGCCCGCTTGGCCACCGCCTTGGCGATCCGCCCGAAGCCCACCAGGCCCAGCGTCTTCCCGGTCACCCTGGTGGCCAGCATGTGGGTGGGGCGCCAGCCGGTCCACGACTTGGACCGCACGTGGCGCTCTCCCTCCCCGGCGCGCCGAGCCACCATGAGGAGCAGGGTCATCGCGATGTCCGCGGTGTCGTCGGTCAGCACGTCCGGCGTATTGGTTACGGTCACGCCCCGGGCCTTGGCTGCCTGGATGTCGATGTTGTTGAAGCCCACGCCGAAGTTCGCGATGATCTTCGTGCGGCGCGGCTCGGTGGCCAGTACCTCTGCCGTGATCTTGTCGGTCACGGTCGGGAGCAGGCCGTCGCAGTTCTTGAGCGCGTCCTTGAGCTGGTCGGTGGTGAGCGGGACGTCGTCCTTGTTGACGACGGCATCAAAGAGCAGCGACGCCTCCGTCTCGCAGGGGGCGGGGATCTTCCGGGTGATGATGACGCGAGGCTTTGGGCTCATCGGGCCGCGAGTCGGCGCTTGGCGGGTTTCTTCGCCAGCGCTTCCGCTACCGCTTTGCCCAGCTCGGCCGGGCTGGGCGCCACGTGCAGGCCGGCCGATCGCATGATCTCCGCCTTTTCCGCGGCGGTATCTCCGAAGGCGGAGATGATGGCGCCGGCATGTCCCATCCGCCGGCCCTTGGGCGCGGTGAGACCGGCCACGTAGCCGATCACCGGCTTGCTCATGTTCTCCTTGACGTAGAGCGCCGCCTCGGCTTCCTGGGGTCCGCCGATCTCGCCGATCATCATCACGGCCTCGGTCTCCGGGTCCTGCTCGAAAAGAGCCAGGATGTCGAGGAAGCTCGAGCCGTTGATCGGATCGCCGCCGATGCCCACGCTGGTCGAGATTCCGATCCCCAGCTCCTTCATCTGGGAGCCGGCCTCGTAGCCCAGCGTCCCCGAGCGGGTCACCACGCCGACTTTCCCGGGGAGATAGATGTGCCCGGGCATGATCCCCAGCATCGACTTCCCGGGACTGATGATCCCCGCGCAGTTGGGCCCCACCAGCATGGTGCGCTTCTCCTTGGGATACCGGCGGAGATAGCGCTTCACCACCATCATGTCCTGGGCCGGGATTCCGTCGGTGATGCAGCAAACCAGCCGGAGCCCCGCGTCCGCCGCCTCCATGATCGCGTCGGCGCAGAAGGCGGCCGGGACGAAGATGATGCTGGCGTCGGGGTAGATCCCGTCCACCGCTTCCTTCACCGTATTGAAGACCGGCAGCTTCAGGTGGGACTGCCCGCCCTTTCCTGGCGTCACGCCGCCCACCACCTTCGCCCCATACTCGATCATCTTCTGGGTGTGGAAGGTGGCCTTGTCCCCGGTGAATCCCTGGACCACGATCCGCGTCAACTCGTTGATCAGGATGGCCATGCTTGTCCTCGGGTTATCGGCTTCAGCGAAGCTCGGATCGGTCAGTCCCGCCTTGCCCGGTTCTTACTGACGCGCCGCCTTCTTCCAGGCGGCGACCACCTTGTCCGCCGCCTCGGCCAGCGATTCTGCTTGAATGATGGGCAGTTTGGACTCGTCCAGGATCTTGCGGCCCTGCTCGACGTTGGTACCGGCCAGCCGCACCACCAATGGCACGTTGACGCCGACCTCCTTCACCGCCTGCACCACGCCTTGGGCCACCCAGTCACAGCGGTTGATCCCGGCAAAGATGTTGACCAGCATCGCTCCGACCCGGCGGTCCTGAAGCACCAGCCGGAAGGCGGCCGCGACCCGCTCGGGTGAGGCGCCACCGCCCACGTCAAGGAAGTTGGCCGGCTGGCCCCCGGCGTGCTTGATCATGTCCATGGTCGCCATCGCGAGACCGGCCCCATTGATGATGCAGCCGATCTCTCCCTCGAGGCCCACGTAGTTGAGGCCGTATTCGGCGGCCTGCGCTTCGCGCGGATCTTCCTCGGCGTAGTCGCGCAGCTCGCTCACGTTGGGCCGGCGGAAGAGTGCGTTGTCGTCGAAGGTCATCTTGGCGTCGAGCGCCAGCACCTGGCCATCCGACGTGGTCACCAGCGGGTTGATCTCCACCATGGTGGCGTCCAGGTCGCGGAAGGCGCGATAGCAGCCCAGCAGGGTGGTCGCCATCCGGGTGACCAGCGCGGGCTCGACGCCAAGCCCGAAGGCGATCTCCCGGGCCTGGAAGGACTGCATCCCCACGGCAGGCTCCATCACTTCGCGGAGAATTGACTCCGGCTCCCGTTGGGCGATCTCCTCGATCTCCATGCCGCCGTGCGGGTGCGCCACCAGGTTGATCCGCTCGCTCTTCCGGTCGAGCACGAAGCCGATGTAGATCTCCCGCTGGATCGCTACCGCGCCCTCGATGTAGAGCCGGTGGACCACCCGTCCCTCGGGTCCGGTCTGGTGAGTCACGAGGCGTTTCCCCAGCAGCTCCTTGGCCGCGTTCCGGACTTCGTCCTCGGTGGTGCAGAGCTTGATCCCGCCGGCCTT
>DATIWD010000151.1:0-3820 GCA_035519565.1 Gemmatimonadales bacterium
TCGAACCAGAGGTAGGTGGTATGAGTTGTCATGGGGGCAGTTTGATAGGCATCGGGCATCGGGCATCAGGCATCAGGAGTGAGCGGAGCCTATGTCCGATGCCCGTTGCCGGATGCCCGATGCCAGCCCGACACTGGGTACGAACTCCGCCACCTCTCCTCACCTCAGCAGCTCCTCGATCTTCACACTGGCATCCGTCTTCTCATCCCGATACTTCACGATCACCGGCGTGTAGAGCGAGATCCCGGCGGCCTTGCCCGGTCCCGAGGTCACGGGCCGGCTGCCGGGGACCACCACCGCGCCGGCCGGGATTTCGAGCGGGCGATCCCCTTCGCGGCGATAGACCCGATCGTGCACCAGGTCGAAGACCGCGGTTCCACCGGTGAGGATCACACCGGGGGCCAGCACGGCCCGCTCCCGGACGATCGCGCCTTCGTAGACCCCGCAGTTACCACCGACCAGGACCTCGTCCTCGATGATCACTGGGAGCGCCCCGGCTGGCTCCAGCACGCCACCGATCTGGGCCGCAGCGGAGAGGTGGACCCGCTTCCCGATCTGGGCGCAGGAGCCCACCAGCGCGTGGGAATCCACCAGGGTCCCTTCGTCGAGGTAGGCCCCCACGTTGACGTAGCTGGGCGGCATGCAGACCACGCTCTTGGCCAGGTAGCAACCGTCCCGGATCGAGGATCCCCCGGGCACCAGCCTGACCCCGTCCTCGAGCTTGAGCCCTCTAATGGGGTAGGTGTCCTTGTCGAAGAAGGGAAAGGGTCCGCCCGTAGCCGCTGGCGCCAGCTTGCCCAGCCGGAAACCGAGCAGGATGCCCTGCTTGACCCAGGCGTTGACCGCCCAGCGGCCGTCGGGCCCCCGCTCCGCAGCGCGGACGGTGCCGTCGTTGAGGGCGGCCTTCAAGGCGTCGAAGGCCTTCCGCGCGGCTGACTCCTGGCCGCCGGGGATTCCGGAGACGAATTTTTCGATCGAGCTGCGCAAGTCCGAAGACATGTTGGCTGTGAAGGTAGCTTTCTTAGTGCTGCGGTTCCACCGCAATGGCAAACCCTTCCGCCTCAGTGCATCTTTGGCACGCTTATGACTGCGACCCTGGAACAACGTTTGGGCAGTGGCCTTGGCGGTCGCTACACCGTCGAGCGGGAACTGGGGCAGGGTGGCATGGCGATCGTGTTCCTGGCCCAGGACCTTCGCCACCACCGCAAGGTCGCCCTCAAGGTGCTGCGCCCCGAGGTCTCTGCCGCCATCGGGGCTGAGCGGTTCCTGAGGGAGATCCGGATGGCGGCCGGACTCACCCACCCGCACATCCTCCCGGTCTACGACTCCGGCGAATCCGACGGCCTGCTTTTTTACGTGATGCCCAGCATGGAGGGCCGCTCGCTTCGGGAGCGGCTCGATCGCGAGAAGCAGCTGCCGCTGGATGAAGCGCTCCGGATCGCCAGGGAGGTGGCGTCAGCCCTCGATTACGCCCACCGCCATCACGTGGTTCACCGGGACATCAAGCCCGAGAACATCCTCCTGCACGAAGGCGCGGCCATGGTGGCCGACTTCGGGATCGGGAAGGCGTTGGGCGCGGAGGGCTCGACCACCCAGACCGGTCTCGCGGTGGGTACTCCCGCCTACATGAGTCCCGAGCAGGCCGGCGGCGATCGAGACGTGGACGGCCGCAGCGATCTCTACAGCCTGGGCTGCGTGCTCTACGAGATGCTGGCCGGCGAGCCTCCCTTCACCGGTCCCACCCCGCAGGCGGTGATCTCCAAGCGCTTCGTCTCCCCCATTCCCAAGGTGAGAGCGGTGCGGGACATCCCCTCCGCCGTGGACGAAGCTGTAACCAAGGCCCTGGCTCGCACCCCGGTCGATCGTTTCCCCACTGTAAGCGAGTTCGCGGAGGCGCTTCGGACCCTGAGACCGTCCGCGGAGTCCCCGGCCACTCAGGCGATCGCAGTCCTCCCACTCACCAACATGAGTGCCGACCCCGAGAACGAGTACTTCAGCGACGGGATGACCGATGAGATCATCAACGTGCTGGCCAAGGTGCCCGGAATGCAGGTGGCCTCCCGCACCTCCTCCTTCGCGTTCAAGGGGAAGAAGGATCTCGACGTCAGAGCCATCGGTGAGAAGCTGGGGGTCAGCACGGTGCTCGAGGGGAGCGTCCGCAAGGTCGGCAACCGGATCCGGATCACGGTCCAGCTGATCAAGGTCGAGAGCGGCTATCACCTCTGGTCGGAGACCTACGACCGCCAGCTGGAGGACGTCTTCGCGATCCAGGATGAGATCTCCCACGCCATCGTTGACGCACTGAAGATGCGGCTGGGAAGTGGCGACGCCGCCCACATCGTGGCGCCGACCAAGAACATCGAGGCGTACACCCTCTACCTCAAGGCCAAGTTCCTGGCCCATCGCCTGACCGAAGGGCCCAGCCGGAAGGCCCTGGAGTTCTTCCAGCAGTCGCTCATGCTCGACCCCGGCTTCGCCCAGGCCTACGCCGGCATCGCCGACTCCTGGTGCAACCTGGCGGACGACTGGGTGGCTCCGGACGACGCCTATCCCCGCGCCAAGGCCGCCGCCACCCGGGCGCTGGAGCGCGATCCCGAGCTGGCCGATGCCATGGCCTCACTTGGCAAAGTGCTCTGCTGGCACGAGTGGGACTTCGCCAAGGCCGAGCAGATACTCCGTCGCGCCATCGCGATCAACCCCAGCTGCGCCGAGGCACACTACGTCCTGGGTACGACGCTGCCGGCGTTAGGGAAGCTCGGTGAAGCGATCGAGGAGCTGCGAAAGGCGCTGGCGCTGGATCCCCTCTCGGGAGATGTGAGCGGCTGGCTGGCGCGGTTCCTGTTGTACACGCGGGACTATTCCGGCGCCATCGCACAGGCCGAGAAGGCCCTGGAATTGGATGAGGACAATTTCCGGGCCTACCTCTACATCGGCTCGGCCCACCTGGAACAGGGCGACCCCGAGAAGGCGCTGGAGTGGTACCGGCGTGGCCTGGGACTGGAAAAGGCGGTGCGGTCCTATGACGCGCTGATCGTTCGCGCCCTCGCGGCGCTCGGCCAGCGCGAGGAGGCGGACGCGATCCTGGCTCGACTCGATGAAGAATCCAGACACGGATACGTGCGGGCCGAGATCGTAGCGATGGGCCATGCCGCGGTGGGAGACCTGGATCGCGCGTTCGACTGTCTGGAGCGGGCCTATTCAGCGCGCTCGGCGGGGCTGGTGTTACTGCACATCGATCCGGCCTATGAGCCGCTCCGGCGGGACCCGCGTTACGCGGACCTGATGAAGCGGATCGGGCTGTCTACGGGTGAGCTGGGATTGAGTTCGCAGATTACGCAGATCCTGCGCTGAGGCCTCACCCCCTATCCCCCTCTCCACGGTGTGGAGAGGGGGAAAGTGCTCATGACTGAATAATCTGCGAAATCTGTGGATCAGGCGGTCTTGATCGAAACGCTGATCTGCGGACCCGGTAGCTCCACGCCGGCCTCCCGGAGTGCCGCGAGCAACGGCGGGCGCCGAGAGTCGGACAACGGCACCAGGGGTAGCCGCAGGACGTTCTGAAGCTTCCCCATCGCATGAAGCGCGGCCTTCACGGGAGCCGGGTTGGTCTCGATGAAGTTGGCCTCGATCAAGGGCAACACCCGGTAGTGGATGTCCCGCGCCGCGTCGAAACTGCCGCGCAGCGCTACCTGCACCAGGGCCCGCATGTCCCGAGGAATCTCATTCCCCGCCACGGAGATCAGCCCGTCTCCACCCGCCGCGATGATGGGCAGCGCCATCCAGTCCTCACCCGACATCACCGCGAACCCCTGCTGCCGCC
>DATIWD010000152.1:0-22465 GCA_035519565.1 Gemmatimonadales bacterium
GGCTGGATCTCGATTTCCGCGTACCGATAGATCCCCGAGCCCGCCGGGATCAGGTGCCCGATGATGATGTTCTCCTTGAGTCCCAGGAGGTTGTCCCGGGCCCCGCGGATCGCGGCATCGGTGAGCACCCGGGTGGTCTCCTGGAAGGAGGCCGCCGAGATGAACGACTGCGTGGTCAAGCTGGCCTTGGTGATGCCGAGCAGCACCGGCTCCGACTTGGCCGGGGCGCTCTTCCGCTTGAGCACCCGCTCGTTCTCCTCCCGGAAGGTGAGCTTGTCCACGGTCTCGCCCTCGAGGAAGTCGGTGTCGCCCGGTTCGGTGACTCGCACCTTCTGCAGCATCTGGCGCACGATCACCCCGATGTGCTTGTCGCTGATCCGCACACCCTGGAGCCGGTAAACCTCCTGGACCTCGTTGAGCAGATACTCCTGCACCGCGCGTGGTCCCTTGATCCGGAGGATGTCGTGCGGGTTGACCGGGCCTTCGGTCAGCCGGTCACCAGCGCGGACCCGATCGCCCTCGTGCACCCGCAGGTGCTTCCCGGCCGGGACTTCGTAGAGCTGAGCCTCTTCCCGGGTGTCGACGCCCGCGGGGAAGACGAAGATCTCCCGCTTGCCGCGCTTGATCTCCCCGAACTTCACGATCCCGTCCACCTCGGCGATGGTCGCCGGGTCCTTGGGCCGCCGGGCCTCGAACAACTCGGCCACGCGGGGAAGACCGCCGGTGATGTCCCGCGTCTTGTAGGCCTGCCGCGGGATCTTGGTGACCGTAACGCCCTTGTGCACCTTGACCGCCGGCGAGAGAAACACGGTCTTGTCCCGGCTCTCCTTCTTGCTCTTGCCGGGCCAGGCCACGCTGATCGGATACTCCTCGACCTTGAAGCGCGAGGACCAGGGGTTGGTCTCGTCCGGCACGTCCATCGCGCGGCTCACCGTATCGGCCGGCGAGCCCAGGATGATCCGTGACCCCTCCGCCAGGATGTACTCCTGGGGATCCTTCCGGTTGCCGCTGTAGACCAGCACCGAGGGATGCAGCTCCCGATCGGGGTCGGCCATGACGACCAGCGAACGGAGGCCGGTGGATTCGTCCAGCTCCTCCTGCAGCGTGGCGCCGGGCACCAGGTCCTTCCACCGAAGATCGCCCTCCAGCTTGATGATGCTGGGGTCGTTATACGGGTCCCAGGTGTAGAGGATCGAGGTCTTGCCGACCACCGAGTCCCCTTCCTTCACGTGGATGATGGCGCCCTCGGGGACCGGGTACCGGTTGAGGACCCGCTTGGCGTCCTGGGGATCCATCACCAGGATGCCTTCCTTGGCCTCTTCGGCCGCGGACTCGTCTTCACGGGTCAGGGCGATCCGCACCATGCCTTTGGTCCCGTCTTCGTATTCGACCGGGAGATCGGCCCACTCCAGGCCCTCGGTGTACCGGACCACCCCGCTGGTCCGGGCCCGCCGCTCGGCTTCCTCCGCGATCCGGGCGGAAGTACCACCGATGTGGAAGGTCCGCAGGGTGAGCTGAGTGCCGGGCTCGCCGATCGACTGCGCGGCGAGAATCCCGATCGCCTCTCCCATGTCCACCATGTCCATGGTCGCCAGGTTGCGGCCGTAGCACATCCGGCAGCAGCCACGCCGCGCCTCGCAGGTGAGCACCGAGCGAATCTTGATCTTCTCGATGCCCGAGTCCTCGATGGCCGTCGAGATCTCCTCGTCGATCAATTTGCCCGACTCGACCAGGAGCTTGGCGTCCCCGTGCTCGTCCAACTCATGGGGATCGAAGACGTCCTCGCAGGCCACATTGCCCAGGATGCGCTCCCGGAGCGGCTCGATCACGTCTTCGCCTTCCTTCAGCGCGGAGATCTCGAGACCCATGATGGTCCCGCAGTCCTCCTCCGTGATGGTCACGTCCTGCGCCACGTCCACCAGCCGCCGCGTCAGGTAGCCGGCGTCCGCCGTCTTGAGCGCGGTATCGGCCAGACCCTTCCGAGCGCCGTGGGTCGAGATGAAGTACTCGAGCACCGTGAGCCCCTCACGGAAGTTCGACTTGATGGGGCTCTCGATGATCTCGCCGATGCCGCCGGTCAGCTTCTTCTGCGGCTTGGCCATCAGGCCGCGCATGCCGGCCAGCTGCCGGATCTGGTCGCGGCTGCCGCGGGACCCGGAGTCGAACATCATGAACACCGGGTTGAACCCGCCGCGGGAGACCCGCATCGAGCCGATCATCGCCTCGGCCACGTCGTTGTTGGCGTGGGTCCAGGCGTCGATCACCTTGTTGTACCGCTCGCCGAAGGTGATCTGCCCCGTGTTGTAGGCCCGCTGGAACCGCTGGACCCGGGCTTCCGCCTCGGTGATCAGCTTGGCCTTCTCTTCCGGCGTCTCCAGGTCCTCGACACCGATCGAGATGCCGCCGATGGTGGCGAACCGGAATCCGAACTCCTTGAGCCGGTCGAGGAACGAGACCGTATCGGCCAACCCCGCCTGCCGGTAGCTCTGCAGCACCAGCTCGGACAGGGTCTTCTTCTTCATCACGTCGTCGCGGTACCCGACCTGGGCTACCAGCTGGCGCGGCAGGATGCTGTTGAAGAGCACCCGGCCCACCGTGGTTCCCAGCCAGCGCGCGACCGGTTCCGCCGAACCCCGGGGCGGCTGATACCAGAACCAGATGGCGGTGTGGTAGTCGACGCTACCGTTGAGCAGCGCCATCTCGATCTCGGCCAGGCTGCCGAAGTGCTTGGCACCCTTCCAGAGCTCCTCCCGGGCCTTGGCGCCGCCGACCCGGATCTTCTCCTCGAAGCTCGGGGGCAGTTTGGTCAGGAAGTAGCTCCCCAGCACCATGTCCTGCGACGGCTCCGCCACCGGCCGACCATCGGAGGGCTTGAGGATGTTGTTGGACGAGATCATCAGCAGACGCGCTTCCAGCTGGGCCTCGAACGACAGCGGCACGTGCACCGCCATCTGGTCGCCGTCGAAGTCCGCGTTGAAGGCGGCGCAGACCAGCGGGTGGATCCGGATCGCCTTCCCTTCCACCAGCACCGGCTCGAACGCCTGAATACCGAGACGGTGCAGCGTGGGCGCCCGGTTGAGCAGCACCGGGTGGTCCTGGATGATCTCTTCCAGGATCTCGTAGACCTCGGGGCTCTCCTTCTCCACGATCTTCTTGGCCCGCTTGACCGTCTCGGCGATGCCCTTCTCCACCAGCTTGTGGATGATGAACGGCTTGAACAGCTCGACCGCCATCGCCTTGGGCAGGCCGCACTGGTGCAGCCGCAACTCGGGACCGACCACGATTACCGAGCGGCCCGAGTAGTCCACCCGCTTGCCGAGCAGGTTCTGGCGGAACCGGCCCTGCTTGCCCTTGAGCATGTCGCTCAGGGACTTGAGGGGCCGCTTGCCGCGCCCGCGGATCGCCTTGGAGCGGCGCCCGTTATCGAACAGCGCGTCCACTGCTTCCTGGAGCATCCGCTTCTCGTTCCGGAGGATGACTTCCGGCGCCCGGTGCTGAATCAGCTTCTGCAGCCGGTTGTTCCGGTTGATCACCCGGCGGTAGAGGTCGTTCAGGTCGCTGGTGGCGAACCGGCCGCCATCCAGCGGCACCAGCGGCCGGAGATCGGGCGGAATCACCGGCACCACGTCGAGGATCATCCACGACGGATGGTTGGGCAGGTCGCCCGACTGGCTCGAGTTGAGGAACGCGTCCAGAATCTTGAGCCGCTTGAGCATCTGCTTCTTGCGGTGCTGGCTGGTCTCCACCGCCACCGCCCCGCGCAGTTCTTCGGCCAGCTTCTTCACGTCGATCCGGTTGAGCAGCTCGCGGACCGCCGGGGCGCCGATGTCGGCGCGGAAGTCGGCGTCCCCCTCGTCCTTGGCCTTGGCCTTGAGCGCGAGGTAGTCGTCCTCTTCCAGGAGCTGGTTGGCCTCGACCTCCTGTTCGCCGGGGTCGATCACGACGTAGCTCGAGTAGTAGATCACCCGCTCCAGGTCGCGGAGGGTGATGTTGAGCAGGTTCCCCATGGGGGACGGCAGGGTCTTGAAGAACCAGATGTGGGCCACCGGCACGCTCAGCTCGATGTGCCCCATCCGCTCCCGCCGCACCTTGCTCAGGGTGACTTCGACGCCGCAGCGGTCGCAGATCACGCCGCGATAGCGGATCCGCTTGTACTTCCCGCAGTGGCACTCCCAGTCCTTGACCGGGCCGAAGATCCGCTCACAGAACAGCCCGTCCCGTTCCGGCTTGAAGGAGCGGTAGTTGATGGTCTCCGGCTTGGTCACCTCGCCCCACGACCACCAGACCCGCTGCCCCTGGAGCTCCAGGCGCTCGCGTTCCTTGGGGTCCCGAGGACCGCGGATCTCCTCGGGCGAGGCGATCCGGATGCTGATGAAGTCGAAGCTGGAGCTCTTGGGCTCCCGTCCGCTGCGAAAATCGATCATTGGGACCCTCTCTATTCGTCGCCTTCGGCGCTGGTGCCCAAGGTCACCTTGAGTCCGAGTGCCTGAAGCTCTTTCACCAAAACGTTGAAGGACTCCGGAATCCCGGGCTCCGGCAGGTTCTGGCCCTTGACGATGGCCTCGTAGACCTTGCTCCGCCCGTTCACGTCGTCCGATTTGACGGTCAGCATTTCCTGCAACACGTTCGCGGCCCCGTAGGCCTCGAGCGCCCACACTTCCATTTCACCGAACCGCTGGCCGCCGAACTGGGCCTTGCCCGCGAGCGGCTGCTGGGTCACCAGCGAGTACGGGCCGATCGAGCGGGCGTGGATCTTGTCGTCCACCAGGTGGCTCAGCTTGAGCATGTAGATGGCGCCGACCGTAACCTCGCTCTCGAAGGGGAGCCCGGTCCGACCATCCCGCAACGTCACCTTGCCGGCCGGAGCCAACCCGGCCGCGCGGATCAACTCGACCACCGCATCGGCCACGTCCTCGGGCTCGCCCTTGCCGGCCGACAGCTTGGCCAGCGCGGGACGGCCCGTCGCCTCGAGCAGCTCGCTGGGCGAGAGCTCGGCCGTCTTCTCCAGGTCCTTCACCACCTTGGACGCCGCCTTCTGGGCCGCGCCGTTCCCCTGCTCGACCTGGGTCCGGTGGAACGCCAGCTCGTGCTGCCGCTGCTCCTGCTCCCGCGCGGCCACTTCCTTGCCGGCATCGGTCAGGAACGACTTCACGGACTGATACAGCTCGCGCGTCCTCGGCGAAGCCGAGCGGCGCGCCAGCTCCGCCAGGCTGGCCTCGGTCAAGGTCGCCGGAGCGCCCTCGCGGTCACCCTTGCGGAGATCCTCGACCACGTGGGTCAGGGTGGCCGCATCCACCTCGGGCGGCCGATGCCGCAGGTGCAGACCCTCGGCTGCCCAGTTCAAGCCGGCCAGCCGGAGCAGGACCCCGATTTCTCCTTCGTCGGCGCCCCGGAAGACGGGCGTCTTGGCCTTGAAGCCCAGGATCTGGGCGCACCAGCCCAGGTGGGTCTCCAGGATCTGCCCCACGTTCATACGACTCGGCACACCCAGCGGATTGAGCACGATGTCCACCGGCGTCCCGTCGGGCAGGAACGGCATGTCTTCCTCGGGAACGATCCGGGCAACGATGCCCTTGTTGCCGTGCCGTCCCGCCATCTTGTCGCCCACCGAGATCTTGCGCTTCTCGGCGATGTAGACCTTCACCAGCTGAATGACGCCGGGCGGCAGCTCATCGGGCTGCAGGATTTTGTCGATCTGATCCTCCGACTTCTCCTCCAGGCGGGCCCGCTCGGACGCGGCCGCGTCGATGGTGGCGCGGATCCGGTCGTTGGCGGCCCGGTTGGTGACCCGGAGCGTCTTGAGATCCACATCGCCCAGGTCGAACTCGTCCAGCTGCGCCTTGGTAAGCTTGGTGCCGGCGGGGAGGAATTCCTCCACCGTGCCGGACTTGAGCATCAGCGCCACTTCCTGGCCGGCCAGCAGCTGCTTCAGCTCCTCGATCATCACCGTGCTGATCCGGGCCTTTTCGTCGTTCTCGACGCGGCGCACTTCACCGATCCGCTCGCCGCGATCCTTCTCGACCACCTGATCCTCGATGCGGCTGAAGATCTTGACGTCGATGACCACGCCCTTCATGCCGGGCGGGACCTTGAGCGAGGAGTCCTTCACGTCCTTGGCCTTCTCGCCGAAGATCGCGGTCAGGAGCTTCTCTTCGGGGCTGAGCTCGGTCTCGCCCTTGGGGGTGATCTTGCCGACCAGGATGTCGCCCGGCTTCACATGGGCGCCGATCCGGACGATGCCGCGCTCGTCGAGGTCGACCAGCGACTCGTCGGAGACGTTGGGAATTTCGCGGGTGATCTCCTCCTGGCCCCGCTTGGTATCACGAACGTGCAGCTCCAGCTCCTGGATGTGGATCGACGAATAGACGTCGTCCCGGACCAGGCGCTCGGAGAGCACGATGGCGTCTTCGAAGTTGTGTCCGTACCAGGGCATGAAGGCCACCAGCACGTTGCTGCCCAGGGCCAACTCGCCGGCCTCGGTGGCCGCGCCGTCGGCGATCACCTGCCCCGCCTTGACGTTTTCGCCCACCTGGACCAGGGGCCGCTGGTTGATGGCGGTATCCTGGTTGGTCCGCCAGAACTTCTTCACGCGGTAGCGGTCGTACTGGTGCAGCCGGGCCAGCGGCGCGTCGGTCGCCCGCCCTTCCTCGCCGGCATCGACGATGATCTCGTCAGCCGTGACCCGCACCACGGTGCCGGAGCGCCGGGCCGCGATCACCGCGCCCGAGTCCCGCGCCACCTTCTCCTCCAGCCCGGTGCCGACCAGCGGCGCCTGCGGGAAGAGCAACGGCACCGACTGCCGCTGCATGTTGGAGCCCATCAGCGCACGGTTGGCGTCGTCGTGCTCCAGGAACGGAATCAGCGCCGCCGCGATGGAGACCAGCTGCTCGGGCGCCACGTCCATGTAGTCGATCCGGTCGGGCGGCAAAAGCGGGTAGTCGTCTCCCTTGCGGCAGAGCACCAGGTCCTCGACCAGGCGACCTTCGGCGTCGACCGGCGCATTGGCCTGCGCCACGGTGAAGTCCTCTTCCTCGCTGGCCGAGAGCCAGTGGACCTCGTCGGTCGCCTTCCCCTGCTTCACCACCCGGTACGGCGTCTCGATGAAGCCGAGGTTGTTGATCCGGGCGAAGGTGGAGAGGCTGGTGATCAGTCCGATGTTGGGACCTTCCGGGGTCTCGATCGGACACATCCGGCCGTACTGCGAGTAGTGCACGTCCCGGACCTCGAAGCCGGCCCGCTCCCGGGTCAGTCCGCCGGGGCCCAGCGCGCTCAGGCGCCGCTTGTTGGTCAGCTCCGCCAGCGGGTTGGTCTGGTCCATGAACTGCGACAGCTGCGAGGAGCCGAAGAAGGCCTGGATCACCGCCGAGACGGTCCGCGCGTTGACCAGGTCGTCCAGCGAGATCTTCTCCGGATCGGAGTTGATGCTCATCCGCTCCTTCACCAGCCGCGCCATGCGGGAGAGGCCGACCGAGAACTGGTTGGCGATCAGCTCGCCGACCGAACGGATCCGCCGGTTGCCCAGGTGATCGATGTCGTCGGTGAAGCCCCGGTTGTCGTGGAGATCGATCAGGTAGTGGATGATCGCCACGAAGTCGTCCTCGGTGAGGACGGTGTGGTTGGCCGGAATCCGGAGCTTGAGCCGCTGGTTGATCTTGTAGCGACCCACCCGCCCCAGATCGTACCGCTTGGGGTTGAAGAACAGCCGCTTCAGCGCCTCGCGGGCGGTCTCCAGATTGGGCGCCTCGCCGGGACGCAGCAGCGCGTAGATCTGCTCGAGGGCCTCGGCCTCCGACTTGGTCGGGTCCTTGGCCAGGGTGTTCTTGATCAGGGGCGACTCGGCCCGCCCCGGAGGCAGCAGCACGTCCACCCGGAACACGCTTTCCTTGATCAGCTTCTTCCGGAGCGTGTCGTTCAGCTCCTTCCCGGCCTCGGCCAGGACCTCGCCGGTCTCCGGATCGGCCACGTCCCGCGCCAGGATCTGCTTGGACCGGTCACGGGTCGTGGTGGGCTGTTCCTCGTCACGGATGTCGATCGAGGTGTAGCCGGTGAACACAACCACGCTCTTGACCCCGGCGTGGCGCAGCTGGTTCAGCCGCTCGGGGGTGAGCTCGTCGCCCACCACCGCCATCGGGGCGGCGGTGCGGTCTTCGGGGTTCGGGACGTCGGCGGACAGCAGCGCGCCTACCACCTCGCGCCGCTCATGGCGCGCCTCGAGCTTGCCCGTCAGGTCGAGGGTCTTGGTGGCGAAGAACAGGCGCAGGATGTCGGCGTTGGTGCCGTACCCGAAGGCCCGCAGCAGGGCCGTGGCCGGGAACTTCTTCTTCTTGTCGATGTGGACGAACACCACATCGTGAATGTCGATGGTGAACTCCACCCACGAACCGCGGAATGGGATGATCCGGGCCGAGAAGAGGCGCTGGCCGTTGGGGTGGGTCTCCTCCTCGAAGACCACGCCCGGCGAGCGGTGCAGCTGACTCACCACCACCCGCTCGGCTCCGTTGATCACGAAGGTCCCGAGGGGGGTCATGATCGGCAGCTCACCGAGAAAGACCTCCTTCTCGATCGCGTTCTTCAGCCGCCGCTGGCCGTCCACGTCTTCGAACACGTCCAGCCGGAGGGTGGCCTTGAGCGGGGCGGCGTAGGTCATGTCCCGCTCGATGCACTCCTCGACGGTGTACTTCGGTTCGCCGACGGCGTACTTGAGGAACTCCAGGCTGTACTTCCCATTCACGTCGGTAATCGGGAAGATCTCCCGGAACACCCGCTCCAGGGACACGTCCTGCCGCTCCCCCTCGACGTTGTCGGGCTGGAGGAGGGTCGTGAACGCCTCAGTCTGGATATCGAGGAGGTGGGGCATGGGCATCCCCTCCTCGCGCTTCGAGAATTCAATCAGGGGTTGGGTCACACGCATCGGGCACTCTCACGCAACACAAAGGGCCCCGGTCGCGAGTCCCTCCGCCGGACGCGGAGGGGGCTCGGGGCTCGCCACTGCACGAATTGAAGGGTGCTATGTAGGGTCATGTCGCCACACTGAAGTAGGCACCAGGCCATCCACCCGACCCCTGTGGCCGGGCGGCCGCGCGCTGGTCTACTTCAGTTCGACGACGGCGCCTTGTTCCTCAAGTTTCTTCTTCATCTCCTCCGCCTCGGCCTTCGAGACGCCTTCCTTTACGGTGCTGGGCGCGCCGTCCACCAGGTCCTTGGCCTCCTTGAGGCCCAGGCTGGTGATCTCACGCACCACCTTGATCACCTGAATCTTCTTGGCCCCGCCGTCCTTGAGCGTGACCGTGAACTCGGTCTTCTCCTCGGCTGCGGGCGCTCCGGGGGCGGCCGCCGCGCCCGGCGCGGCCGCAGCCACGACGGTCACGTTGAACTTGGTCTTGATCGCCTCGACCAGGTCGGCCAGCTCGAGTACCGTCTTGCTCCCGATCGCCTCGAGGATCTGTTCGTTCGTCAGCGTAGTCGACATGTGCGTTCTTCTCCGTACAGTTAGGAAGCGGCCGAGGCCGCGCGCTGTTCACGAAGCGCCTCGAGGGCGCCCACCAGGGGGTACAGCATACCCGAGAGCGCGCCGGCCAACTGGGCCAGCAGGGCCTCCCGGGAGGGCAACTCACCCAGTCGCCTGATCTGCGCGGCGGTCATGGGGGCGCCGTCCACGATGCCGACCCGAATCGCCGGCTTTTCGAACTCCTTCAGAAAGTCCGCCAGGACCTTGGCGGCGGGCAGCGGATCCTTCGCCGTCAGGACGATCCCGGTCGGCCCGGCGAGATGATCGTCCAGGCCGAGGATCTTGTTGGCCGCCAGGGCCCGCTGGGCCAGGGTGTTCTTCACCACCACGTAGTTCGCGCCGGCCGCCCGCAGGCGCCGCCGGAACTCGGTCATCCGGGCCACGTTGAGCCCGCTGAAGTCGGTGACGTAGAGGCTGCGCGCCGCCTGGATCCGCTGGCTCAGCGCCTCCACCTCCGCCTGCCGCTCGGTCTTGCTCATCGGTACCCTGCCGTTTCCAGCCGAACTCCGGGCCCCATGGTGCTCGAGACGGTGGCGGACCGGATATAGTGACCCTTCGCCGCGGCCGGCTTGGCCCGGACGATGGTGTCCATGAACGTCGTCAGGTTTTCCGCCAGCTGATCGGCGGTGAAGCTGGTCTTGCCGATCGGGGCGTGCACGTTCCCGGTCTTGTCCACCCGGAACTCGATCTTACCGGCCTTGATCTCCCGGACCGCCCTGGTCACGTCCATGGTGACCGTGCCCGCCTTGGGGTTGGGCATCAGGCCCCGGGGACCGAGGATCCGGCCCAGCTGCCCCAGCTGGCCCATCACGTCGGGGGTGGCCACGATCACGTCGCACTCGAGCCATCCGTCCTTGAGCTTCTGGATGAACTCGGTCCCGACGAAGTCGGCCCCCGCGGCCTCGGCTTCCTTGGCCTTCTCGCCCTGGGCAATGACCAGGACTCGGACCGATTTCCCGGTGCCGTGCGGGAGCACCACCGTGCCCCGGACCACCTGGTCGGCATGCCGCGGATCGACGCCGAGCCGGATGGCCACGTCGACCGTCTCGTTGAACTTGGCGTAGCACGCGTCCTTCAACGCCTTGACGGCCTCCGGAATCGCGTAGGTGCGGTTCCGGTCCACCTTGGCGATGGCCGCGCGGAATTTCTTTCCGTGTCCCGGCATCAGTCGGCCACCTCCAGTCCCATCGACCGGGCGGTGCCGGCAATCATTTTCATCGCCCCCTCGAGATCGGCCGCGTTGAGGTCGGCCATCTTGATTTCGGCGATCTTCTTGAGCTGCGCTCGCGTCACCTTCCCGACCTTGGTCCGGTTGGAGACGGCGCTGCCCTTCTCGATTCCCGCCTCCTTGAGGAGGAGGTTCGCGGCCGGCGGGGTCTTGGTAATGAACGTGAAGGTGCGGTCCGCGAAGACCGTCACGATCACGGGGATCACCATTCCGCTCTGGCTCTGGGTGCGAGCGTTAAACTGCTTGCAGAACTCCATGATGTTGACGCCGTGCGGACCCAGCGCGGTCCCCACCGGGGGCGCCGGATTCGCCGCGCCAGCCGGGCACTGCAGCTTGACGACAGCGGTGACCTTCTTGGCCATGCCTCTCCCTCGTGTCGGCGGCGTCGTCCGGTGAGGACGACTCCTGAGCCTGCCGCGATGACCCGCGCGGTCGCGGGAAGCGCGGAACCAGCGCCGCGCTACGCTCTATATCCGACGGGCGATCTCCCGCCCGGGTTACTCCGCCTCAATGACCCCGGAGCTGCAGGTAATCCAGCTCGACACTGGTCGGCCGGCCGAAGAGCGAGACCGAGACCTTGACCTTGCCCTTGTCGGGCAGGACCTCTTCGACCACGCCGCTGAAGTCGGAGAAGGGCCCCTCGGTGATTTCCACCGCCTGGCCGATCATGAACGGGATCTCCTCCCGCGGCTCCGACTCCGGCACCGCCTCCGCGATCCCCAGCAGGCGATTGACCTCGTCCTGCCGGAGCGGCTGAGGCAGGCGCCCCGACCCCACGAACTTGATCACGCCCTGGATGCTGTTTACCACGTGCAGGGCTTCCTGGCTCATCGCCATTTCGACCAGCACGTAGCCGGGATACAGCTTCCGCTCGACCGTGACTTTCTTGCCGTTCTTGATCTCGACCATCTCCTGGACCGGCACCAGGGCCTGGCGAATCAGCCGCTGGTCCTCGGGCCGGGTGTCCTGCGCGATGCGCTGGGCCAGGAGCCCGCGGACCTTGTTCTCGTGTCCGGCCGTGGTCTGGATCGCGTACCAGCGGTACTCCATCTGGGCGATCACCGCGTCAACCGCGCGACCCCGTCCACCAGGACGAGGTTGAACAGGAGGTCCATCCACCCGATGAACAGCCCCAGAGCGACCGACAGGATGACGATCATCCGGGTCGCCTTGATCAGCTCATCCCGGCTGGGCCAGATCACCTTGTGGAGCTCGGCCCAGACCGCCTGGAAGAATTCGCGAACCTGTCCGACCCAGCGGACCATGCCCACCGGGCGACGCGCTTCAACCACCGCCATTACTTCGATTCCTTGTGCGGCCGGTGCGCGTTACAACGGGGGCAGAACTTCTTCCACTCCACCCGCTCCGGGTGCTTCCGGCGGTTCTTGTCGGTGAAATAATTCCTGGATTTGCACTCGGTGCATTCCAGGATGATGTTCTCGCGCGGCATTTCCTCTGGCCCCCGGCTCTCACTGATTCTTTGCGACGACTCCGGCACCGCTATCCCCGTTCGAAGCTCGCGACCGGGATTGAACCGGTGACCTCATCCTTACCAAGGATGCGCTCTACCGACTGAGCTACGCGAGCGGCGCTCTTTCCGCCCAGTCTCCCTTCCGGCCTTTCGCCTTCGATACGAAGCGGGCGACGGGACTCGAACCCGCGACCCTCAGCTTGGAAGGCTGATGCTCTACCAACTGAGCTACACCCGCGTCCTGGCCACCATCATGGTGGGGGAAGGATTCGAACCTTCGTAGGGCGTAAGCCCGGCAGATTTACAGTCTGCTACCATTAGCCACTCGGTCACCCCACCAACGCCGAGACTTCGACCCCGTAGGCACCAGAACCCCGCCTCCTGAGGCGGGGTCAGTTCGAGCCCTCGGGCATGCTGCTGCCATGGAGCTGACGGAGGGAGTCGAACCCTCAACCGCCGGTTTACAAAACCGGAGCTCTGCCATTTGAGCTACGTCAGCGAAACCGGCCCGAAAATTTACAGACTGCCATGATACACCGGGAGTTACACGGAGTCAATCGGTGCGGAGATCCCCGCCGGACTCCACGCCCGGAGTAGCCGCCCTCCAACCCCAGAAGCCGGCCCTACCCTACTCGCACCACCCCAACCGACCCGTCCTTATTGTCCCGAACTTCCCAGCCGTGGCGCTTGAGCAGGTCCCGGATCCGGTCCGCCTCGGCAAAGTCCCGGGCTGACCGGGCCTTCAGGCGTTCCGAGGCCCACCCGCTGGCCCATTCCTTCGCCTCATTCGGTTCGGCGGGGGGCGAATCGGACAGGGAACCGGTGCCGAGGCCCGAGGCCCCGACCTCGATGGTCACGCTCCCGGAACCAGTCACCCCCGAGACAGCTGCAAGCACCCCATCCTGCAGCCGCCAAGCCTCCCGGAACTTCGGGCCTGGCTGGATCCCGCTGTCCAGCAAGCGGTTGCCCTCCCGAACCAGGTCGAACACCGCCCCGACGGCCTCCGCCGAATTGAGGTCATTGTCCAAGGCAGAGGTGAACCGGGCGATGAAATCGTTACCCGCTTTGACGAACGATGCCGGTTCCTTGTCGTCGCTGGAGCCGGCCTTGTCGAGGCGAGACGCGAACTCTCCCAGGCGGCGGCTCCCCTCCCGGGCAGCGGCCAGCGACTCGTCGGTCAGGTCCATCTTCTGCCGATAGTGAGTCCCGAAGACCAGCAGCCGGATCGCTCCGGGGTCGACACCGTCCTCCCGGAGGTCCCGGGGCGTCGTGATGTTCCCGAAGCGCTTGGACATCTTGGTGCCCCGGACGTTCAGGAACTCGCCGTGCAGCCAGAACCGCGCGAACCGGTCCCGGCCGGTGTAGGCGCAACTCTGGGCGATCTCGTCTTCGTGGTGGGGGAAGATCAGGTCCACCCCGCCGGCATGAATGTCGAGCACTTCCTGGTTCCACTCGCGCATCAGGATGTCGAGGGCCATGGCCGAGCACTCGAGATGCCATCCGGGCCGGCCACGCCCGAAGGGCGCGTCCCAGGCCGCGCCAACCGCCTCGTCCTCCGGCTTGGCCGCCTTCCAGAGCGCGAAGTCCCGGGCGTCTTCCTTGGCGTACTCGTCGGTCGCTACCCGGGCCGAGGCCCCCGCCCCAGTCTTGAGTTCCCGACGGTCCAGTTGGGACAGTTTCCCATAGGCCGGGAACCTGGCGATCGCGAAGTAGACCGAGCCGTCCTCTCCTTTATATGCGATCCCCTTGGCCAGCAGCCCCTCCACCAGCCGGATCATGGGCGTAACGTATTCCGTGGCCTTGGGATAGACCGTGGCGTCCCGGATCCGAAGCCAGCGTCGATCCTCCTGAAAGGCCTGGGCGTAGGGCTCGGTGAACTGCCCGATCGAGACTCCGCGGGTGCCCGCTTCCTTAATGATGCGGTCGTCCACGTCGGTCAGGTTCATGATGTGAAGGACCTGGTACCCGATGGCCTCCAGCCACCGCCGCAACAGGTCTTCGAAGAGGAAGGTTCGGAAGTTCCCGATGTGGGCGTAGTTCCAGACCGTCGGCCCGCAGGTGTACATGGACACCCGGCGCGGCTGCACCGGGACGAAGTCCTCGACCTGCCTGGTGAGGGTATTGAAGAGCCGGAGCGCCATCAGTCGGCCAGGGCGCGGGCGGCGCCCCCGCGAGTGAGCTCCTCCGAAGAGCGGACGTGCAGGGTGCGCTTGGGATAGGGGATCTCGATCCCCTCCCGGTCCAGCCGATTCTTGAACCGCCGCCTGAGCTCTCGGGCCACGTCCCACTGGGATCCGGCGGTGGTCTGGGCCCGAGTGCGAATCAGGACCGCGCTATCCATGAGCCCCTCCACCCCTAAGACCTCTGGGACTCCCGACAGTCTGGCCTGCCACTCTGGATCGGCGGCGAAGCGGGTCAGCTCGTCTTTGAGCACCGTGAGGGCGCGGTCCACATCGGTCTCATAAGCCACCCCGACATCCACCACCGCTCGACCCCAGCTCCTGGTCTTGTTACTCACGGTGGTGATCTGGCCGTTGGGGACGATGTGGAGCACCCCGTCCCCGTCCCGGATCATCACCACCCGAAGCGTCATCTCTTCCACCACTCCGGCCTTCCCGGCGATCTCGATCAGGTCACCCACCGCGAACTGGTTCTCCACCTGGATGAAGAACCCCGAGATCACGTCCTTGACCAGGCTCTGGGCCCCGAACGAGAAGGCCAACCCCAGGATTCCCGCCCCCGCCAGGAAGGGTCCGATGTTCACGAAGACATCCAGGGTGGAGAGGAGCGCGAGCGAGACGATCAGCATCTTGCCCACACTGCGGAGCAGCTGCGAGATGGTCTGGCCCCGCTGCTCCCTCAGCGTGAGCGTGGTGGGATCGCCGTCGTCTACCGAGTGTTCGATCCGCCGGGCGATCGCCCTGACCACCCACCAAGCCGCCCAGGCGAGAAGCCAGATGACGGCGACTTGGATCAGCTTGCGCCCCAGCTCCGCGGCATCGAGCCGCAGGAACCGGGCGATCGATTCCAGGCTTTCTTGGAGGGAAGTCAACATCAGGAGCACGAGCGCCACCGATCGAGGTCGGAGGCCAAACGTAGGGGACTTCGCGCGGCGACGTCAACCCGGTTGCCGCGAGCTCGTGAGCGGGGTCTCAGCGCAGGAGGAGCGGCGTCAGCTCCCCGTCCTTCTCGACGCCCAGGCGAATCGGACGAGGTGGGCCTGCTTTGGGCACCGTGACCTCGACCCAGAGCTGTTCGCCTTGGGGTCGAAGAGAGGGATCGGGGACCTTCTCCGGGATGAAGAAGGCGACAGGCTCGGTGGTGCTGACTCCCTCGGGTATCGCGGGGGTCGGCCCTGGGGTCGGATGATCGCCGCCCGGCATGACGTCCGAGGTGATCAGCTTGAGACGGACGTACCGGCCCCGGAATGGAGTCGAAGGGTCGTATGGTTCGGCCCGGACCCAGACCCGGGGCCGAGTCGCACGATCGTATAGCAGCTTGCCACCCAGGCTCGACACCAATGCCACCTGGATAACCGCCAGCAGCAGGCCCCGCTGGGTCGCATTCATCGGCCGGAGTCTCCCACCCGCCCCACCAACCGGCGGCGGGCCCGCTCGAGCAGCCAGCCTCCACCCAGAAAGAGCACGCCTCCCAGGATCAGGCTCAACGCTCGATCCATCCGGTTCATGACCGAGGAGGAATAGAAGCCCATCACCGCCAGCGCGAACCCCGCCATGCCGAGGTTGATGCGTTGACGGCTGCTCTCCTGCACCCCCCAGGCGACCATCCCGATGGCTCCCAGCGCGTACCAGACATAGACCATCCAGCCGGGGCCTTGCTGCAGCGCGAAGACGCCCAGGAACCACACCCACACCGCGGCGATGAGGTTGAAGACTGCGCCCTGCCGACGAAGCAGGTAGGCCAGCAGCAGTGGGAGGACGACGGCGCAGAGGTAACCCACCGTGAGCACCGGGCTCGTCAGCGGAGTCTTCGCCGCTTCGGATCGCGCCCACTCGTGCCGGAACTCGGTCGCCGCCAGGGCCACCCACACGGTATATGGAATGACCGCGATCCCGCCGATCCAGGTCAGCATCTCCCTGACCGCGCCCGCGTGCTCACGAGTGCGCGCGGTGAGATACGTGAGCGCGAGGCTCAGCATTCCGGCCGCCGGGATCAACGTGGTCTCGGCGGTGTACCGCTTCTCCACGGCGACGAACCATTCTCCGTTGAGCCAGGCCGGCACCGTTAGTGCCACCAGCATGGCCTGGGGCCAGCTCCGGAGCAGCCACCAGCCGCATCCCGCCCCCACGGCCCAGAGGAGAACGCCGGTCGGCCAGTGTTCCTGGAGATTGAAGATCTGGCCCGCCAGGAAAATGCCGGCGCCGAGGCTGGTAGTGCCAATCGTCTGGAAAGTGGAGGCGAGAGCGGGAAAACCGTCGCTCAGGAGGGCGCCGGCTACGTGAAAGCCGGCGACCAGCAGGAGCACCAGGGCGAATCGCGCGCCGGGAGAGAGCGTGTCCCAGTGGGCGGCCACGAAGAGCAGGATCCCCGCGCCCAGCAGGAGCCCGCCCATTCCCATCGCGGCCATCATGGGCCATCGGAGGCGCCGATGTTCGGGGCGACGGCCCTCGAACGCGTGGATCCGCTCAGCGGTGGCCTGATCGATGACCCCAGCCGCGAGCCAGCGGTCCAGCAGAACCTGCAGATCGTGGGATGGGCGCATGCAAAGTGGGCGTGGGAAGTTCACCTAGCCTACGGCGAATCTCCCACGCCCGCCAGTTTGGTTTTCGATGACCCCGACGGCTCAGGCGCCCGGAGGAAGCACCAGCACCGGAATGGGAGAGGCGCGGACCACCTTGTCGGCTACGCTGCCCACGACGGCCCGCCGAACTCCACTGGCTCCGTGAGTGGCGAGCGCCACCAGGTCGTAGTTGCCGCCGGCCAGCTGATCCAGGACTCCCTCGGCCGGCCCCTTGGTGGCCCCCACGAGACACTCGACTTCGAAGCCCTCCTTCTTGAACCGGTCCGCAACCGCGTCGAGATAGGCCTCCGATTGACGCCGCGTTTCCTCGTTGAGCTCGACATCCACCCCGATCGGCAGACCGAAGCTGGGATCGACTATGGGGACCGGGTTAAAGACGTGCAACAGGGTGAACCGGGCCTGGGCCACTTTGCCCAGGGTGATAGCGGGACCCAGAATCGCCTCGCTGAAGGCGCTCCGATCCAGGGGGATCAGGATGCGCTTGAGGGAAACCGGTGCCGCAGCCGGCTTCTCGCTGGGCCGGATCATGAGGATCGGGATCGGCAACGTCCGCATCAACTTGTCGGCCACGCTGCCGAGCCAGAAGCGGCTCAGCGGCCCGCGGCCATGCGTCGTCATGATCACCAGGTCGGTGCCGGTCGCCTCCACGTAGTCTTCCAGCGCGCCGGGCACATAGCCGGTGAGGAGTGCGGCGCAGGCATCGAGGTTGACCTCCTTCTTGAGACGGGCCACCACGTCATCGAGGTAGGTCTGTTCCCGCCGGCGCCATTCCTCCTCGAGCGCCGGATCGAGCTGTGGGGCCTCCGGGGAGGCGGCGTACATCGGCATGACCTGATGGACCATCGCGATTCGCAGGGTGGCACCGGCCCGACGGACCATGTCGCAGGCCATGGGCAGCGCCTGCTCGGCGAAAGGCGAGCCATCCAGCGGAACCAGGATTGAACGAAGAGCCTTCATAGGTGCCTCCAAGCGAAAACTCGCAATGAAACTCGCAATACAGAGTGTGAAGAAGATCGAGTGAGACCGGGCTGAAGGCACCGAGAAGCCTTGGCCACGGCCGGATTCACGTTGTCTTCATCCGCTCCAGCCCAGCCACAGGCCGAGCGCGCTCGCCGCGGCAAAGCCAAGCAGGCCGACCGCCGCCGTCCGGCGGAAGGTCCCACTGCCCATGCTCAGGGTGAGCGTGAGCTTGAGCAGCGTGTTGGACATGATGCCGACCGCGATGGCCTGAGCGGCCAGCAGCTCGAGCCCGGCGGTCTGCCCCAACCGACTCATGGAGAGGGTCAGGGCGTCGAGATCGCTGAGGCCGAGCAACGTCGCCGCGGTGAGCACGCCGGCGCTGCCCCACGCCTGGTGCACGAAGGCCAGGACCATCAGGACGGCCTGGAAGGCGATCGTCATCCGGATCGCCGCACCCAGCTGCAGGGGGCTCTGAAGCCAGGGGTCACGATGGGTCTCCGTCTCCGCCGGTGTCCGTCGCATGAGGAACAGCACCATCGCGGCGCCCGCCAGGAGTGGAGGAAGCACGAAGATGAGCAGCTCCTTCGCCACCCGAGGGTTCAGCAGCGCGGTGATTGCCGCGACCCGGGGGAGCAGCACCGTGCAGGCCCCCAGGACCCCGAGCGCCAGCGGCCGCCCCAGTAACGGTTCCTGACGACTCTGACGCGAAAATGTGAACGTCACGGCGGTGGAGGAGACCAGGCCTCCGAGCAACCCGGTCAAGCCATAGCCGCGAGCATCTCCGACGGCGCGGCGGGCCAGATAGCCGAGGAAATTGAGCCCCGAGAAGAGCAGCACTACCGCCCAGAGCGAGCGGGGCGAGACGCCCCCGTAGGGACCATAGGGTCCTTCGGGGAGCAGGGGCAGAATGACGAGCGCCAGTACGGCGAAGCGGAGGGCGGCCTCCATTTCCTTCTGGCCGATCCGCTGAATCAGCCCCTGGATCGCCGACTTCTCCGCCAAGGCCAGCACCAGCACCGAGGCCGCCCCGGCCGCCAGGCGGGCGTACCCCATCCCGGCGGCCAGCCCGAGGACCAGGACCGCGAGTGCGGCGGCTTCGGTGGTACCCTCGACTTGATCGCCACCGCGCCGAGCCGCCATCACATAGGCAGCCACGGTCAACGCGGCTGCTCCGGCGATGATGATGGCGGCCAGGGCGGTGGCTTCGGCGAGGTAGAGCCACCCCGCCGCTCCACCCAGGAAGCCCAGGAGAAGGAACGTGCGGGCACCGGCGAAGCGGGCCGCGGGTCCCGAGGCGTGCCCCGACCACTCACGCTCGATTCCGACGGCGAGGCCGCAGAGCCCGGCGATCACCAGATTGGTGGCCAGGTCGAGCTCGGTGCCGGGAGGCATAACGGTTCAGGTCTGAGCGGGAGGTGCCTCTGCCGACAGCATGACCTGGTCGAGCGGGCGCCGGGGAGTCGGGCGGGTGTCGCGCGTGGCATACCCCAGTCTCATCAGGATCTGAGGAAAGCCTTCGCGGCCCAGTTGCGCCCGCAGGCGTTCGCGAAGCTCGGGGAGTTCGATCGGCTGGTTCAGGTACGACATGGCCACGCCATCGGCCACCAGCGACAGGGCACTCCGGGCCAGCGCCTGGCCCGCGGCGATCCAGGCCTTCGGGCTCTCGGTTTCAGTCCAGAGCACCGCCAGCACCGGCGATCCCAGCGCCAGCTGCCGATCGCGCGCGGCCATCCCCTTTCCCACGTCGAACGTCCGGATGACCAGGGGCTCGACCACCGAGGCGAGGGTGCCAACCCCGTGGGCGAAGCCGGGCATTCCGTCCCGGCTGCCGGTGCGATTGGGGTGCACCCAGGCGGCCAGCTCCCGGCGGAACCGGCGATCCAGCATCTGCTGGTGGTCAGCCTCCGCGATCAGGTCTGCCAGAGGGAGACGGGTTTCGGATCCCGTCAGGGTCTGAAGCCAGGTCCCCTCCTGCTCCGCCGCGGCCCGCGCGCGCCCCAGCACCGGCTCCGGCACCACCCGGTCCTCAAAGGGGAATCGATTGGTGCGGCGCCGGCGAATGGCGTTGAACTGCGCGTTGGTCCTGGCACTCTCCGGCTTGGCTTCTCCCAGCCGGATCCGAGCCAGAATATCGGGATCGGCCGGATCGGGCAGGATCTCCACCAGGCACCGGTAGCCGAAATGTTCGAGGGCGACCCTGAGGTTGAGGAGGGCACAGCCACAGCTGATGACCAGCTCGCGATCGTCCGGGTCCACCACCGGAAGCGCGCGAGACCGATCCGCCAGGAGGTCGAGGTAATCGTCTCCGGGACGGAAAAGCCAGGGTTGTGAGTTGTGTCCTGACGGCGCGAGCAGGGCGTAGCGGGCAACGGCCTTGAGTTTCTCGAGCGGTGTCCCGGTCAGGGGAAACTCGTCGATCGCCTCACCCCAGGGATCGAGAATCGCGTTGGTCACGCATCACTCCTTGAGCGAACTGGCCCGAAAACAGGAGAACCCACTCTCGGAGCGCTATCTACGGCTCCGGGAGTGACGCGATGGTGAGGCATCCGTGAAGGAATCTTCAGCCGTTCAGGCCTTTTCGGAAGGTGCCGTCCTCCAGCCCATGAGAGAGTAGAGCGGACAGGTCCCGGTAAGGGCCGTCGCGATCAGTACCAAGCCCAGCAGGGTGAAGTACTTCCAGGGCGAGGCCAGGGCCCCGTAGAGGCCCAGGAGTCCGACGCCGAGGATCACCCGGATTCCGCGATCGACGCGTCCCATGTTGTGTGTGGCAGTCATAGGTCCTTCTCCTTGTATGCGATCAGAGCGGTATCGTCAGCGTCGCGCAGGGGCAGGCGTGGGCCAACCGCCGGCCTACACTCTTTCCCTCCAACATTCCGGGGGGCCCCCCCCGCCTGAACCCGAACACCAGCAGGTCAGGGTTCGCCGCGGCGACCTCCACCAGAATCTCGTCCGCCGGATTTCCATGCCGTACCACTAGCCCCGTGGCCCGTTCCGATCCGGGATGCGACTCCCAGTTGGCCCAGGGAAGCGGTTGTTCGACCCGAAGGCGATCGAGGGCCTGAGACAAGCGGGCACTCCTCCCGTCCGGCAGGTGGGGCACGCCGGGCGCCTCGTCGTCGGGGCGCTCCGGCTCGACGGTGAGCACCCGGAGCCGCCCTTTGACCGCTTGGGCAAAGTCACACGCCGCAATCAGGACCCCGAAGCCCCGCTCGGTGCCGTCCACAGCCGCGAGAATCCGGGTCATGCTGGGAAGCTCCTGGGGCACGAAGAGACAGGGCACCGAGCTCCGCCTGGCCACGGCGTCCGCGATGTCGCCCACGAGCATTCGCTCCGCCGTAGACCGGCGACTGCGACCGATCACGATCAAGTCGGCCTTTTGCTCCTCGGCAAAGCGCGCGACTTCCACTCCCGGCAACCCGGCCACCACGGCCGGGCGGGCATCGACTCCCGGCCCCATCCGCTTCGCCTGCCGCTCCAGCCACTCCGGGACTGGCGCTTCTGTCCCGTGCGGAGGCAGAACGGTTAGTATTGTGAGCCGGGCGCCCACCCGGGCCGCGAGGGACGCCGCCGTCGCCGCGGCGCGACGTCCAACCTCGGAATCGTCCAGGGCGGCCACGATGGTCCGAAATTCCATGGGACTCCTCGTGATCGTTGGCCGAGGTTAGACCCGGTGTCATGAAGTGAGCGTGAATGCCACAATAAGGTTGGTGCGCGAGACGCTTGCGGTGTCTGAAAAGAATGCGATGACTACAGAGATGCCGCCCCTGCTGGCGGAACGCCTCGAACGCCTGGTGACTGCAGGACCCGAGCTGACCACGGAACCCTCCCTGGTCGGGGTGCTGCAGAGGGCCGCCGATATCGCGCGTGAGGTGCTCCAGGGCAGCTACGCCGCGGTGGGAATGTTGGCCGCCGATGGACGAACGCTCGACAGCTTCACCACCTCCGGGCTGACTCCCGAGCAACACGCGCGTATCGGGCCTCCTCCGAAGGGCCATGGGATCCTGGCGCTGGTGATCCGCGAGGGGCGGATCGTACGGCTTCCGGACCTGGCCCGGCATGCCGAGTCGGTCGGAGTGCCGGCTAATCATCCCCCGATGCACTCGTTTCTCGGCGTCCCGATCCTCGGGCGTCACGGTATCCTCGGTGATCTCTACGTCACCGAGAAGATCGGCGGCCCCGAGTTCACCGAGGAAGACGAGCACCTGGCGATCCTGCTGGCCGCCAAGACTGCGGCCGCCATCGAGAACGCCAGGCTCCACGAAGACAGCGCCCGACTGCTGGAAGAGGTGCAACAGCTCCAGCGGTCGCGCGAACGCTTCTTCGCGATGGTAAACCACGAACTGCGCAACTCGCTGGCGGCGGTCTACGGCTGGGCCGAGATGCTGGTCAGGAAAAAGGATCCCAGCACGGTGCCGAGGGCGGCATTCGAGGTTCTCGAATCGGCTGAGCAGGCGATGGGCCTGATCAGCGACCTGCTGGACCTGAGTCGGTTGGACGAGGACCGCCTCAAGCCGGATATCAAGGAAATCGACTGCA
>DATIWD010000153.1:0-23611 GCA_035519565.1 Gemmatimonadales bacterium
TCCGGTCGCGGCGCCGCTGGCGACCGAGGCGATGGCGGGGCAGAAGGTCTGTGTGCTTCCGATGACCCTGGTGGTGTCTGAGGACTCGATCGCGGACCAGGAGCCGTTCAACAACCGGGCCAAAATGCTGGCGATGACCGATTCGCTGATCGGGCTGGCCCTGGAGTCGCGCGCGCCCTCGGTCGACTGGGTGCTCCCACCCCAGGTCCGGCAGATTGCCAAGCGCGCCCCCGGCGTCATCACCGACCCCGATCGCATGGGGCAATCGGTGCTGCGCAACGAGCACATCCAGGACGTTCCCGATCCGCTCTGGTCCAACATCCGCGCGTTGTCCTCGATCGCTGGAGGACGTGACATCTTCGTGCCGTCGATGATCGAGTTCTTCAAGATGCCGAATGATCAGTATCGTGCCGAGCTGAGCCTGGCCGTGGCCGATTCCCGCACCGGGCACATCCCCTGGCGCACCGTGGCTACCGGGATCGGGCCCACGGCTGAGCGGGCCATCACGGCCGCGATGAACGAGGTCCTGGTCCTCTCCAGGGAATGAGCTACGACGTCACCCTGATCCCGGGCGACGGTATCGGTCCCGAGATCACCGCGGAGACGATCAAGGCCCTCGAGGCCACCGGGCTCGACTTCACCTGGGATGAACAGCTGGCGGGAATGGCGGCCGTGGACGCCACCGGAACCCCGCTCCCCGACGCCACGCTCGAGAGCATCCGCCTTCGAAAGCTGGCGCTCAAGGGTCCGCTCACCACGCCGGTCGGCACCGGGTTCCGCTCGGTGAACGTGGCCCTCCGCCGGGAGTTCGAGCTGTTCGCCAATCTCCGGCCCGCCAAGTCGATCGTGCCGGGCGGACGCTTCGCCGACGTGGACATCGTGCTGGTGCGGGAGAACCTCGAGGGGCTCTACGTCGGGGTGGAGCACTTCATCGCCATCGGGGGCGACCCCCGCGCGGTGGCCGAGTCCACCGCCATCGTGACCCGGACCGGCTGCGAGCGGATCATCCGCTACGCGTTCGAGTACGCCCTCCGGCACGGGCGCAAGAAGGTGACCATCGTCCACAAGGCCAACATCCTCAAGATGGTGAGCGGGCTCTTCCTCGAGGTGGGCCGCCAGATCCAGAAGGAGTACGAGGGGCGGCTCGAGTCGGACGATCTGATCGTGGACAACTGCGCCATGCAGCTGGTGCTCCGGCCGCAGCGGTTCGACGTGATGGTGACCACCAACATGTTCGGCGACATTCTGAGCGACGAGGTCTCCGGGCTGGTGGGCGGGCTGGGTCTGGCACCGGGCGCCAACATCGGCACCCATGCCTCGATTTTCGAGGCGGTGCACGGCAGCGCGCCCGACATCGCGGGAAAGGGGATCGCGAACCCCTCCGCGCAGATGCTGGCCGCCGCCATGATGCTCGACCACATGGGCGAGATCAAAAACGGCAACCGGATCCGGGCCGCAGTGGAGCAGACCATCGTCAACGACAAAGTCCGGACCCGGGACCTGGGAGGGACTGCTTCGACCCGGGAGTTCGGTGATGCCGTCGCCCGCCGCGTGGCAGCCTGAGGTCCCCTGCATCCGCTGCGGCAGCCATGTCACCGGGATCGGGTGGGGAGAGCTGTGCCCGTCCTGCCGACGCCAGGTCGCCGAACGGGCCACCAGGATATCGCGCTGGATCGCGCTGGGAGCCACGCTGCTCACCGCGCTCTACGTCTGGTTCCGGTTGCCGGTCGATCTCCCGCTGGCGCGGATGTACGGGGGCATCGCGGTGTTGGCGACCTATGTGATCGTGCGGCGGATTGCGGCTCGGGTCGCGACCGCCTGGCTGGGCACACCGGAGAAGAAAGCATGAGAGCATCGTCGAAACGAACCCGGTGGTCGAATCACGCGAGACGCATTGGGGCTGCCGTCCTGCTCGCGTCGGTCGTGCTCCCCGTCACCCACCTCGCGGGCCAAACCAGCCTCACGATCTACAACGACGGGCGCGTCCTGGTGCGCCGGACCCTGTCGGTCGAAGTGCCCAGGGGCTCCTCCACCCAGCGAGTGGCCCTCGGCCAGCTCGATCCCGCGACGGTCTTCTCGCTCGATTCCAGCGTGGTGATCACGGGCCTGAGCTACGACGGCGCGGTCGATCAGGCCGGAACCCTCCGCCGCGCGGTGGGCCGGCGGTTGACCTTCCGGGCCGGCGGCCCCAGCGACACGGTGAGCGCTATCCTGCTCGGCGTCGATCCCGACCGCTACAAGCTGCCCGACGGCTCGATCACCTTCAGCATGCCGGGGGTCCCGCGTTTCCCCGACGATCTGGTCGTGGTGGATCCGTTCACCAACCTCACCATCCAGAGCAGTGCGGCCAGGAAAGACCTGCGCCTCGGCTTCCTCACGACCGGCGCCCAGTGGCTCGCGAGCTATCAGGTGTTGCTGGGGACGACCGCTTCCCAGGTGAGTGGCGCCGCGGTCCTCACCTCGCAGACCCTCAAGGCCGACAACGCCGAGGTCCAGCTCCTGGCCGGAAACGTGAGTCAGGTCATGCGACAGCCCTCAGCCCCCCGGGCCATGTACGCCGCCAAGGCGGCGGAGGCCGGCGCCATGGCCGAAGAGGAGAAGGTCGGTGAATTCCATCTCTACTCGCTGCCCGGCAAGGTCTCGCTGCTTCCCGGTGTCTCCAGCTCGGTAGCGCTCTTCACCCCGGCCTTCACCAAATACGAGAAGAGCTACGTGGTCCGGGGACTGGTTCCCTACTGGGGTGCACTTCAGCAGTACGGAGAGGAAACCGACGTCCCGGTGACCATCACCTACCTGCTGAACCGCGCCCGCAAGACCGAATTCGGCGACCGGCCCCTCCCGGCAGGCACCGTCCGCATCTACCAGCCGGACAGCGCCGGTCGGGCCCAGCTGGTGGGAGAGACGACCATTGGCCACACGCCCGCGGGTGAAGACCTTCGCCTCGCCGCCGGCGACGCCTTCGATATAAAGGCCAAGCGAGTCCAGTTGTCGTATCAGACCAAGCGCGATAGCGTGAGCGCCGGGCTCTGGAAGACCAGCGCCACCGCCGAGTATCGAGTCACGCTTACCAACGCGGGAGACAAGCCGGTGATCGTGGATGTGCTGGAGGAGCGGGGCGGGGAATGGTCGGTCATCTCGAGCTCGGTGCCGGCGGACAAACTCTCGTCGACCATCACGAGATTCCGGATCTCGGTGCCGGCGGCCGGCAGTGCCGTGCTGCGGTATAAGGTCAAGGTGATCTGGTGAGCGCGGTGACCATCGCCCACCTGGGCGACATCCACTTCGGGCGCGACGCCGATCTGGCCCAGATCGAGGAGCTGGAGACTCTGCTTCCCTCCCTCCGCCCCGATGCGGTGGTGCTCTCCGGCGACCTCACGCAACGGGCCCGGCACGGGGAATTCCAGGCCGCCACCGCCCTGGTTCGCCGCCTCAAGCCGATCCCCACCCTGGCCATCCCGGGCAATCACGACGTCCAGTGGTGGCGGAGCCCGTTCGGGATTTTCGGGAGCGACGTCAAGTACACCAAGTACCGCCGCTATTTCGGCGAGACCCTCGCTCCCACGCTGGTCCTGCCCAACCTGGTGATGGCAGGCATGCTCACCAGCTACGGCGTCTCCTTGAAGTCGATGACCTTCAACCTGAACGATATGGCGGTGAAGGGTCATCTCCCCAAACGGGAGGTGACGCGGGTCAAGGCGGTCTTCTCAGGAGCGCCGGCCGATGTGGCCAAGGTGGTGGTGGTGCATCACAACGTGCTTCGGGGGGAGATTTCGGGCCGCATGGGGTTGGCGCGCTGGTCCACCGCTCACCGCCGCTTGCTCGCGCTCGGCGCCGACGTCGTGCTCTGCAGCCACGATCATCAGGAGGGCGCCGGGCAAATTGACGGTATCCTGCCGGTCAGCACCGCCGGCACCCACACCACCCGGACTCGTGGGGGACGGCCGGCGGCGTTCAACCTGGTGCGGATCAATCCGGGCTGGGTCCAGATCGAGTTCATGCGCTGGGACGCGGAGGGGCGCGGCTTCAAGAAGGCCGACATGGTCGGCTTCGCCCGTCCTTCGGCCTCGGCGACGCCCAAGCCCGATGGCGTCGCCGCTGGCGCCTGAGGCTGAGGCGGGATCGAGGATTCGATAGATGGCCTCGAGCTTCGCTGGCGTCGACTTCTACGCGTTCGATGGGCTCCTCTCCGAGGAAGAGCGTGCGGTCCGCGACACGGTCCGCGCCTGGGTGGACGAGAACCTCATCCCCCTCATCGGCCAGGCCTACGTCGAAGGCCGATTCCCCCGTGAATTGATCCCCGGCATGGCCAAGCTCGGCCTCCTCGGCGCCAATCTGCCCGAGGAGTTCGGCTGCGCCGGGCTCAACAACGTCGCCTACGGCCTCATCATGCAGGAGCTGGAGCGAGGGGACAGCGGGATTCGCTCCTTCGCCTCGGTGCAGGGCTCGCTGGTCATGTACCCCATCTACGCCTTCGGCTCCGATGACCAGAAGCGCCGCTGGCTCCCCGCGCTGGCATCGGGGAAGGACATCGGCTGCTTTGGCCTGACCGAGCCCGACTACGGCTCCAATCCCGCCGGAATGATCACCACGGCGAAGGAGACCAAAGACGGCTGGGTGCTGAACGGCACCAAGATGTGGATCACCAACGGCTCGCAGGCCACGGTTGGGGTGGTCTGGGCCAAGACCGGCGATCTCAAGGATCCCAAGTCGATTCGAGGGTTCGTGGTTCCCAAAGGCGTGAAGGGGTTCAGCGCCAGGGATCAGAAAGGGAAGCTCTCGCTTCGCGCATCGGACACCAGCGAGCTGGTCTTCGAGGACGTCCATCTGCCCAAGGACGCGGCGCTGCCCAAGTCCGGAGGGATCAAGAGCCCCCTCATGTGCCTCACCCAGGCCCGCTACGGTATCGCCTGGGGAGCGATCGGCGCGGCCATGGCCTGTTATGACGAGGCGCTGCGCTACTCGAAGCAGCGGGTCATGTTCGACCGCCCGATTGGACAGACCCAGATCCAGCAGGTGCGGCTCGCCGACATGCTGACCGAGATCACCAAGGCCCAGTTCCTGACTCTCCAGCTCGGCCGGCTCAAGGACGCGGGCACCATGACGCCGGAGCAGGTCTCTCTGGCCAAGCGCAACAACGTCAGCATGGCCTGCGAGTGCGCGCGGGAAGCGCGCCGACTGTTGGGGGCCAACGGGATCCTGGCCGAATACCACTCGATGCGGCATCTGGCCAACCTGGAATCGGTCTACACCTACGAGGGGACCCACGACATGCATTCCCTCATTCTGGGGCAGGCGGTGACGGGGTTGAGTGCATTCTAGGATGTGACACCTGCCGGGCCGGACCGTACCTCTTCATGTGCCAGGGGACCATTACGATTCGATCCAGGACCGGGCTCTTTCCGCCCGGCGGCTGGAGAGCCTGCTCCAGGGCATTCGTTTCCGGCCGAGGGATGGCGGGCGGGGAATTCTGGTCCGGCTGCACCGGGGCTCAGGCGCTAGCGGCGGCTGGCTCTCTTGGGTGGAACCAGTCTGGCTCGCATTCGCTTTGTTGTTGATTGGCTTGAGTTTATACGCTTTTTGGACTCGCCTCCTCAGCCTTCGCTCACCCCCTCCCTAAGAGCAAGCGTGACAGAGTCGGGGCTCGTGCGTATCTGTATCGCCTGTGACGCGTCCACTCCCCGGAACTGAGACCACCTCGGGAACGCCTTCACCGGCGGCGGAGGGGCTTTGCCAGGAGTGGTACCAGGCGCACGGTGTCGCGGTCTACAGCTACTTCCGGTTCCACGTACCCGAGGTGGACGTGGCCGAGGACCTGACCGCGGAGACCTTTCTCAAGGTGATTCGCGCGGCGGACCGGTTCGATCCTCAAAAGGGATCGCCGAGGGGCTGGATCCTCACGGTCGCGCGGCATGTGCTGGGAGACTGGCGCCGGCGGACCCGATTACGGCAGTACGTGCCGATCGGCGCCCTCAGCGATCTGGTCTTCGAGGCTCCCTCGCCGGAGGAACGGCTGCTCCGGGAGGAGGAAGTGGGCCGATTGCTCGATGCAGTGGCCACGCTAGGTGAACGGGACCGCGAGCTGATTGGACTGCGGTATGGCAGTGGTCTCGATACCTCGGAGATGGCGGTGGTGCTGGGGCTGAGCGAGGGCAACGTGCGGACCCGGTTGTGGCGGGCGCTCAACCGGCTGCGAGAGGTGATGACGGCATGAAGGAGGACGAGGAGATTCCCGACGCTCTGAAGGATCTCGACGCCGCGCTTCGCGGTGTGCGGTTCCAACCCAGGGCGTCTCTGCTTCCGGAGGTCCAGGGCCGGCTGCGGCGCGGCGAGTCGTCGGAGGGTGTGGCTCCGTCGCGCCGTGACTGGCTCCCCCTCCGGGCCATCGCGGCGATGCTGGCCGTGGGAGTCGGCGTGGCGCTCTGGGTCGGGCAACGCAGCCGGGCGATCACCATGGACCGCTGCTGTTACGACCTGGATGGCGGTGGCAGCACCGACGACGGCGTCCTGGTGGTGACGCGAGGTGGTCAGGCGGTACGGCGCATTGCCGTCTACGAGGACCGGGACGGATCCCGGAGTCTTACCGCGGGGGACGTGGTCCGATTCGACCGCGGACCCGAGTTGACGGTGGGAGACACCACCGACCCCGGTATGATCACCACGCGGCATTGTTGCCTGGACTACGACGGCGGCGGCCCGGACGACGACGGACTCCTGGTGATGGGAGTCCCGCCCGATCGCGTGATGATGGTGGCGCTCTACGAGGTTCGTCCCCGCCAGCCGTCTCCGCACTACCCGCTCCGCTGACCCGCGGAGCGGCTTTTCCGCTCCAGTTTCCAGTCTCCAGACAACTCGAGGAGGGGGCATTGTCGTGATGCGTCCGAAATCGTTGGTTCTCACTGGCTGGCTGGTCCTGGCCGCTTCCCAGGCCGTGGCGCAGCAGCCTCCCCCAGACACATTGACGACGACGCAGCCGACCAGTCGCGACAGCGTTCGCAGCGACAGCGCCCTGACCCTTCCACCCATCGAGGTGGTGGGGTCGATCCGGCCCTTTGCCGGGCCCTCGGTCGGATCCGGGGTGCCGGCCCAGGTGACGACGTTGAGTGGCCGCGAGGTTGACGCCTACGAACCACGGGTCCTCTCCGACGTGCTGCAACAGCAGGCCTCATTCTCGACCTATGACGACCTGGGCAGCGGCTACAAGCTCAATCTCTCCACCCGCGGCTTCTACGCCTCCCCTGTGGTCGGCGTTCCCCAAGGCGTCTCGGTCTTTCTGGACGGCGTCCGCATGAACGAGGTAGACGCTTCCCAGGTCAACTTCGACCTGTTGCCGATGGAGCACATCAAACGGATCGAACTCTTGTCGGGTAACGGTTCCTTGCTGGGCCGCAACTCGCTGGGGGGCGCCGTAAACCTGGTGACCGCCACTGGACAGGGGAAACCGGGAGGGAGCCTCGAGCTCTCCGGAGGCAGCTACGGCTCGGCCCGGGCCGAGGGGAATGTCTCCGGGGCCACGGCGAAGGGCCTGAGCTACTACTTCGGCGGCATGTACAACCGGGAGGATGGGTGGCGGCAGGTGACCGGCGCCCATCAGTACAACGGGTTCCTCAATCTCGCCAAGCTGGGCCCCACATCGGGGATCCGCTTGCAAGCGCTGTACGCGGAGTCGCGCGCGGAGACGGCCGGCTCGCTACCTCAATCGGTCTACGACGTCAAGCCCGATTCCAACCTGAGCGCCGGCGACTACGAGGACCTCTGGCAAGCCCAGGTGTCCCTGGTGGGCTACAAGCAGATCGGGACCGGGCGCGCCTCGTTCACCACCTTCTACCGGCATCACGAGGCCGAGCGGTTCAACGCCAATCAGGCGGACGATCCCGACGCGTTTGGTACCTCGCACAACAACAGCTTCGGCTACACTCTCGACTACCGGTACGCCACTGTGGTCGGAAAGAATACGGGGTTGAGCCTGCGGGTCGGGGTGGACGGGAGCGTCAACAGCTCCACGATCAATCTCTATAACGATTCGACCAAGTTCGGGGGCACCCGAGTACCGACAACTGAGGCCGAGTCCCCCGTTTGGGATATCGCGCCCTTCGCCCTGGTCGACCTGGTCACCGGTCGGGTCACCTGGTCGGCGGGGCTACGCTACGACCACGTCGAGATTCCCTTCCATGACTTGCAGGATCCCACGCTCGACACCACCGGGGTCTACAATCAGGCCAACCCGCGGGTGGGTGCCAGCGTGGATCTCGGCCGCGGGCTCTCCGTCTTCGGTTCCTGGGGACTGGCGTTCCGGGCTCCGGCGGTGATCGAGAATGCCTGCGCCGACCCGAACCGCCCCTGCCCGCTCCCCTTTGCGCTGGGAGACGATCCTCCGCTCAAGCCGGTACAGGTGAGCACCTGGGAAGGCGGCCTGAGCTATCGCTCGTCCGAAGTCTATCTCGGCTTGACGGGGTACTACGCTGACGTCCGTAACGACATTTTCGTCACCCCCAATCCCAACGCGCCGACCGGCTCGACCATCGAGGGGTACTTCATCAATCTGACGAAGACGCGTCGCCAGGGGGTCGAAGCCAGTCTCCGCTACCTCGCCAAAGGCGGCCATTCGCTGTACGCCAACTACGCGTACACGCTGGCCACCTTCCAGACCACGGCGGACATCTTCAGCCCGCTCGAGGATCCTTCGCTCGGTATCACCAACACGGTCCGCCCCGGTAATCGCCTTCCTCTGGTTCCCGAGAACCAGATCAAGGCCGGGGTGGACCTCCGCCTCGGGAAGTACGTCACGGCCGGCGCGGAGGGACGTTACATCGGCAAGCAGTGGCTACGGGGAGACGAGGCCAATCAGACCCCTCAACTCGACGATTACTTCGTGACCGATTTACGGGCCGGGGTCTCGTTCGGGCGCTGGGAGATCACCGGAATCGTCTCCAATCTCTTCGATACCAAGTATGCCAACTTCGGCACCTACAACTTCAATGAGGGCCTCAGCCCTTCGCCCCTCGAGCGCTTCCTGACTCCCGGACAGGTTCGCACCTTCCGGGTCGTGGTCCGGACCTCGTTCGGTGGCGGTACCCGCGCGGGAGGAGTCGATGCCGACTGACCGTCGAGGCGCCATGCGCGCAAACTACGCGGCCCTGATGGCTGCCTGCGGGTTATTGGCGGCCTGTCCGGCCGTCCCGGTGCAGGAGACCCAGGGCATTACCGAGCTCCCCATCTTCGCTATCCAGGAGCTGGGACTGCTGGCAGGCGGCTCCGTGAGCCAGGCGATGGCTATCAATGGCTCGGGGCAGGCGGTGGGCTACGCCATCGATGCCGGGGCGGTTCGGCATGCAGTCTATTTCCAGGGCGGTGCGGCGGTACAGCTGCCCGAGCCGGCCAACACCACTCGCAGCGACGCCTACGGCATCAACGACGACGGGGTGATTGTGGGCTCGGTCCGGATCTCTGGAGTTGAGCTCCCGGCCCGCTGGGACACGCCCGCCTCTCAGCCGGTGCTGCTGACCCTGCCGGCTGGCGCCACGACCGGCCGGGCTCGTTCGATCAACTCCGACGGCCTGATTGTCGGGTTTGCCACCGGTGACGAGCTGCCGGTGATCTGGCAAACCGACGGCTCAGGGGACTACGTGGATGCCACCATTGCGGACAGCCACGAACCCTCGCAGATCAACGACGAGGGCGACTTCGTGGGGAACGCGGAGGACATCGAGGCGGGCTTCGTCTGGAGCGAGGATGATGGTTTCGTCTTCGTGGGCTCGCTCAGCGGCGAGGAGGACGACCAGGAATCGGAGGCCCGGGGTCTCAACAACAATGGGGTGGTGGTGGGCAACAGCGACAACGCCGATGGCCAGACCCGCGCCTTCCGGTGGACCGAGGCCCGCAACATGGTCGAGCTGGGGGCGCCGCCCGGTGGGGACGACGGCGTGGTGGCCACCGCGATCAACGACGACAACCTGGTGGCCGGGTTCGGCTTCACCGGCACGGTCGACGCCATCACCACCAGCCAGCCAGCCGTCACCATCGCCACCGAGACAAGCCAGGCCTTCTCACCCTTGGCTACCCTGGGTGGGGACCGCGCCGAGCCCAGCAACGGGGCCAGCATCAATCGCTGCGGGGTCATCGTGGGCTTCGCGTTCCCCACCGGCTCCACCAATCGTCGCGCGGTTGCGTGGGTACCGACAGGTTGTAGCGTGCAGTAGTCGCGACCTCCATCGGGACCGCAACCCCCGCCTCCTTCGGAGCGCGGGGGTTTTTCGTCTCGATGCGTCGATCAGCACGGATCCAGAAATCGCGTCTCCCGGGCCGATCTTCCCTCTACCCTCATCGCAGACTAGACTGAAGGCCCTTTACACCATGGGTCGCCAGACCCTGCAGCTTCCAGACATACCGTGGGAGGGAGAGTGTTACCCTGGTGCGTGCCGGAATCCTGACCGCCTGCCTGATGGCCGTCGCCTTCTCCGCATGGGCGCAACAGCCGCCCTCGGACACGATCCCTCACCTGGTCCCTCGCGATAGCACCAAGAAGGACAGCGTCCTGGCGCTCCCGACGATCGAGGTCGTGGGTTCCATCGCCCCGGTGGCCGGACCCACCATCAGCTCCGGGATTCCAGCCCAGCTCTCCACCGTGAGTGCCGAGCAGATCGACGCTTGGGAACCACGGACCCTGGCGGACGCGCTGGCCAGCCAGGGCGGGGTCTCGACCTACGATGACATGGGATCTTCCTACAAGCTCACCGTGATGAGCCGGGGGTTCTTCGCCGGCCCCACCGCTGGCCTTCCCCAGGGGATCTCGGTGTTTCTCGATGGCGTTCGGCAGAACGAGCCGGACGCATCCGAGGTCAACTTCGACCTCCTGCCTCTGGAGCACATCAAGCGAATCGAGCTCCTGAGCGGCAACGGGTCACTGCTGGGTCCCAATTCGCTGGGCGGCGCGATCAATCTGGTGACCCGTCGTGGCGAGGGTCCCCCCTCCGGCGAGGTGGAGCTGAGTGGAGGGTCCTATGGGAATGTCGGGATCGAAGGCAACGTGGCGGGCCAGAGCAAGAGCGGCTGGGACTACTACGTGGGCGGCGGGTACGAGCGTGAGGACGGCTGGCGCCAGGCCACCGGCGCCCACAACTACAACGGCTTCCTCAACCTCGGCCGCCGGAGCGAGAGCGGCAGTTGGCGATTCCAGTTGCTCGGCGCCGACTCTCGGGCCGAGACCGCGGGGTCGCTGCCAGAGTCGATCTTCAATACCGATCCGCAGGTGAACTTCACTCCCGGCGACTACGACAATCTGAAGCAAATCCAGGGCTCGTTTTCCGGGTTCCTCAGCCGGGGCATGTCCCGATTCGGCCTGACCGTCTATGGCCGTTACACCCATGCCGAACACTTCAACGTCAACCAGGTGCCTGATCCCGACATCCGCAATTTCAGCAAGACCGGGGTCTTCGGGGGAAACTTCGACTACCGCTGGAGCCATCTTTTCACGAGCGCCGTCTTGTCGCTCCGGGGCGGGTTGGACGCCAACGGCAACGTGACCGATGTGATCATCCATAACGAGCTGGGCGGGACCGATAGTGTGAGCACCAATGCCCACAGCCCCGGGTTTGATATCGCTCCCTATGCGATGGCGGACTATACCGTGGGGCGCGTGACTCTGAGCGGCGGGCTCCGCTTCGACTACATCAAGATTCCGTTCCACAACCTGCTGGACCCCGCCGAGGATACCACCAGCAGCTACACTCGCCTGAGCCCGCGCGCGGGCATCAGCGTGTCTTTGGGGCGGGGTTGGTCGACCTATGGCTCCTGGGGCCAGAGCTTCCGCGCGCCGGCCCTGTTGGAGCTGACCTGCGCCGACCCCACCGCGAGCTGCCCGTTGCCGTTCGCGCTCGGGGAGGATCCGCCGCTCAAGCCGGTAGTCGCCCGGACCGGGGAGGTCGGAGTCAAGATGGCCAAGCCGTTCGGGCGGATCGGGGCCTCGCTCTACTACACCACCGTACACGACGACATCTACTTCGTGTCCAGCACGCTGGTCACCGGGTACTTCAGCAACATCCCCGAGACTCGCCGAGCCGGGGCACAGGTTGATGGAGAGTTCTTCCTGTCGGGCGGCCACACGATCTACGCCAACTACGCCTGGACCCAGGCGACCTTCCAGTCGCGGGTGGCCATCTCGAGCCAGATCGGGGACCTGGGCGGGCCCGGCGCCGGACCGGACAACACCACCCACCCGGGCAGCAAGATCCCCCTGGTTCCCGAACACGTGGCTCGCGCCGGGGCCACGTTCGTGCTGCCGGCCCGCTTCACCACCGGGGCCGACCTCCGGCTGACCGGCCCTCAGTGGCTTCGGGGTGACGAAGCCAACAACACCTCGCCGCTGGACAGCTACTTCACCGCCGATGTTCGGCTGGGCTGGCGGGTCGGGCGGTGGGAGCTGTCAGGAGTCGCCTCCAACCTGTTCGATGCCAGGGGTCCGGTGTTCGGAACCTTCAACGAGAACGGGCAGACCGGAGAGGTGGAGCGGTTTCTGACCCCCGCCTCGCATCGAGCCTTCAAGGTGATCGTGCGGGTGGGGATCGGCGCTAATCCGCAGGAGTGACTTCCGGCCCCATTCAGACCTCGGGCGGGGGGTTTTTCCCCGAACCCCGCCCTGTGGCCGACGCCGTCGCACGGGATTGTCAGGAGTCCTCCGGCAGACGGTAGAACCCTCTGGGAGACGGGGGATAGACCGGCTCCCTCCGCTCGGAAGAACTTCTCATCCGGCCTTCAACCCTCCGACATCCTGCCTTGCGTATGCTTTCCCGGCGAACAGCCGTGGAGGGCGCATGCGCAAAGCCATTTGGACTGCGGCCCTGGTCGGGTTGGCCAGCGGGATGCTCGCCTGCGGTGGAGGGAGCGAAGCAGGGTTGGGCCCGCCCCCGACCACGGTCGATGGAAACTGGAATCTGACCGTCACCAATCTGCACGCCGTCATTCAAGGCGCGACTTTCACCTGCAACCTCTCCGGAACCACTCTCTCCCTGACCCAGACCGGCACGAGTTTCTCCGGTAGTTACAGCGGCGGGACCATGACGTGCACCTACCGGGGACAGAACTACAGCGTCCCCATCTCCGGCACCGGCACGGTGATCAACGGCACGCTGAACGGCAACGCGGTGACCTTCGATCTCGACGACCCGAGTTTTCACTTCACGGGTACGGCGGTGGAGAATCACATGTCAGGGAGCTGCGTTCTTCAAGGAGACCTCGGCCCTCCGATCGGGCTAGTGACGTTGAATGGGACGTGGCAGCTCTCACGCTAGTTGATGGTCACGCCGGCTCGCATGCGGGCCGGCGTGTTGAACGAAAGGGCGAAGGCATATGTGGAGCTTGAAGCGGGCAAAGGTGCTGGGAATCGTGACCATCATGGGACTGTCCGGTTGCGGCAGTAGTTCGACCGGCCCCAATCCGGCGAGCCTGGTAGGAACCTGGCAAGCGACGCAGGCTCAGCTTGTGGCCGTCAGCAACGCCTCCATCACGATAGACCTAGTGAAAGATCTGGGAGGCACGGTGGAGCTGGTGCTAGCGGCGGACAAGACGTTCACGCTGACCATCACGCTCCCGCCCGAGCCAGCGGACCAGAGCGCGGGGACCTGGGCGTCCACCGATATCTTGACGCTGACCTACACCAGCGGGCAGTCCGGCAACCAGCAATTCGACCTGAACCTGAACGGCGACACCCTGACGCTCACGGGGGCAAACACGGACTACGATTTCCCCAACGATGCGATATCGGGTCCGGTGCCGGCGAAGGTAAATCTGATTCTGCAGCGGCAGTAGTCGTCGTTCGCTGGATGGTTGGGTGCCGCACAGAGCCCGGCTGTTGCCGGGGCGGCTGGTGTTGTCACCTCCTTCGCCCTCATCCTGACTTGCAATCGCACCTCTCCGGCCCTGTGCTGCACAGGTCGGCTTCCGGGATCATCTGGCGGCCCACTGAGCGCGTGGCTACCTTCCGCGCGCGATAACCAGCAGCCCTCACCATCGGCCCGGGATTCCCCGTGAAGCTTGCGGTTTGCCTGAAGCGCGTCCCCGACACGACCACCAAGATCGTCATCGCCGCCGACGGAAAGTCGATCGACGAGAGCGGCGTCAAGTTCGTGCCCAATCCCTATGACGAGTTCGCCCTCGAGGAGGCGCTCAAGCTCAAGGAAGCGGCCGGCGCGGGGGAGACCGTGGTGTATTCCGTAGGCAGCGATGCCGCGCAGGAAACCATTCGCACCGCCTTGGCGATGGGGATCGACCGCGGGGTGCTGCTCCAGTCGCCGGGTTCTCCCGATGGCCTGGAAACAGCCAAAGCACTCGCGGCTGAGCTCAAGGCGGGTGGCTTTGATCTGATTCTTTTCGGGAAGATGGCGGTGGATGACTACCAGCATCAGGTGGGTGTCATGACCGCCGAGTTGCTGGGATTGCCCTGTATTACCTCGGTGGCCCATCTGACCGTCGCCGGAGGACGTGTGGAGGCCGAGCGGGAGATCGAGGGTGGCGTCGAGGTGTCCACTTGCTCGCTTCCGGCAGTGATCACCTGCGAGAAGGGGCTCAACACACCGAGGCTCCCGTCGCTCAAAGGGATTATGGCGGCGAAGAAGAAGCCGCTCGAAGTGAAGCCGGTGACCCTGGGCGGGGGCACGCTGACCACGCTCTCACTCGAGCTGCCTCCAGAGCGGAAGGCCGGGAAGATCGTGGGCGAGGGGCCGGACGCGGTGCCCGAGCTGGTGCGGTTACTCCGAACGGAAGCGAAAGTGATCTAGCCTTACCCCGATCCCCCTCTCCACGGAGTGGAGAGGGGGGGGCAGGGGGTGAGGCGTTGTGAGAGGGGAATGAAGGAAGCGATGTCAGCAATCCTGGCCGTAACCGAGCAACGAGACGGGAGCCTGCGGAAGGTCTCCCTCGAGATCGTGACCGCCGCGCGCGCTCTGGCCGATGCCATGGGCGGGACCGTGGACGCGCTGGTGTTGAGCGACGGGCCGGTCGCCGGCGTCGAGGCGTTGGCGCGGCTTGGCGCCGACCAGGTCCTCAAGGCCACCCATGCCCAATTTCGCCTCTATCACCCGGATGGCTATGCGGCCACCATCGCGGCCCTGACGGGGTCACACGCCGTGGTGCTCTTGAGCGCCACCGCGACCGGGCGCGATCTGGCTCCTCGGGTCGCCGCGAAGGCGGGCGTCGGCTGCGCCACGGACGTGACGGCCATGGGCTGGGAGAGCGGCAAGCTGGTCGTCACGCGCCCGGTGTACGCCGGCAAGGCGCTTCAGAAGGTCCGGCTCGACGCCACCCCGGCGATCGTCTCGCTCCGCCCCAACACGATTCAACCCACCGAGAAGCCGAAGAGCGGCAGCGCGGCCTCGGTGACGGTTCCCTCGTTCGAGACCCGGGTCACCGTCAAGGCGATCAAGGCACCGGCGCAGGCCGCCCTCGACGTTACCGAGGCGCCCATCGTGGTCTCCGGAGGCCGGGGGCTCAAGGACCCCTCCAACTTCCAGCTGCTCGAAGGGTTGGCCGCCGCCTTCGGCAACGCGGCGGTGGGGGCGAGTCGCGCGGTGGTGGATGCCGGCTGGCGCGACCACGGAGCGCAGGTCGGGCAGACGGGGAAGACGGTGAGCCCGGGGCTCTACATCGCGGTCGGCATCTCCGGGGCAATCCAGCACCTGGCCGGGATGCGGACCGCCAAGGTGATCGTGGCGATCAACAAGGACAAGGACGCGCCGATCTTCAAGGTGGCGGACTATGGGATCGTGGGGGATCTGTTCGAGGTGGTGCCGGTGCTGACGGAGCAGATCAGGAAGCTGCGGAGCGAGGGTTAGGCAATTGGGGAATGAGGGAGTGGGCGAATGGGGGAGTGACAAGCGCACCTCAATCGGCACTCGGCACTCGGCAATCGTCAGTCCATTCCCTCATTCCCCCATTCTTCAATCTTTCAATCCTTCATTCTCCCCACCATCTCCTGAATCCGCTTCACTCCCTCCACGATCGACGCCTCCTCCGGACCAAAGCTGAAGCGCACGTACTGCCTGAACCGTGAAGGCCGGCCGCTCCGGCGCTTGCCCGGGTTGATGTCGAAGAACTCGCCCGGGACACAGATCACCTTCTCCTTGAGCGCGGCCCGGAAGAATGACATTCCGTCGTTGATCCCCTGCGGCAAGCCCGAGATGTCGGCCCAACAGTAGAAGGTCCCTTCGGGCTCCAGGTCGAACCGCATCTCCGCCTTTCGCAGCCCTTCCTTGAGAATCTCACGCTTCCGCAGGAATGCTTTCCGGATCGCCGCCGTTTCCGCCGCGACGACGTCAGGATCCAGCAGTGGAACCGCCGAGCGCTGAAGCGGCCTGTTGCCGCCGCCATCCAGGAAGGAGCCGCTGCTGGAGACCGCCTCGATCACGGCCCGGGGACCCACGATCCAGGTGCAGCGCCACCCGGGATAGCGCCAGTTCTTGGTGAACCCGTCGAACAACACCACCGGATCCTTGTCCACGTCTTCCACGTAGCGAGCCGCCGAGACCAGGCCCCGCTCGTCGCCATCGGTCTTCCAGACATAGTGCGAGTAGAACTCATCGATCAGCAACGAGCACTGAAGCTCGCGAGCCACCTGCACCCATTGCTCCAGTTCCTCGCCCTGCCGAACCTTGCCGGTCGGGTTACAGGGATTCGACAGTAGCAGCGCCGACAACCCTCGGCCGGTGATCTCCCGCCTCAGGTCCTCGACCGTGAAGCGGTACCCGGTGGCGCCGTCCAGGAGAATCGGGATCGCCGTGAAGAGCTTGAAGATGTCGAGCAGCTCCTCGTAGGCGGTGTAGTCCGGAAGGAAGTGGCCCAGGTTGATCTGCCCCAGGGCGGCAACCGCGCGAGTGAGCGAAGAGCGCCCGCCGGCACAGATGCACACGTTCCGCTCGGTGTACTGCGACGGTTTCCCGACCCGATAGAGCCGGTTGTACAGCTCGGCCACCGCGGTTCGCAGCTCTGGGATGCCGGGGACCGGCGCGTAGTCCTGGTCCTCGGGGTCGAGGGAGACCTCGGTCACCCGAGGCGGCGCTCCCGGCAGAGGGCCGGTCTCCGGCTGGCCCTGGCCCAGGTTGCACCAGTCAGGGTGCTGGTGCCGATAGCCGTGGCGGCTGGCCTCCGCCATGACGTAGATGACGCCGGTGAAGGGAACCGGGCGGAAGCCGGGAATGGCGGGTTGCATGGCGGGAAGTCTAAGTCAGTGTGCGGGTTCCGCGTAGTGGAACCCCGCCAAATGCGATCCTCGGCGCGGGAATTTGATGACGCTACCGAGCCGAGCGTATACTTAGCTTGGTGCCCGCTTCCTCCTGGAGTGGGCATGCCGGTCACTATCAAACTGTCTCGTGAGTTCTACGAGCGATTCGGAGACCGGATCGCGAACGAGTTCGTGGAGGTCTTGAATCAGGTGGATCTCGCCTACCGGGACGATCTGCGGGACCTGAGCGAGGCCAACTTGCGTCGTATCGACGCGAGGTTCGACCGGTTCGAGGCGGAGGTGCGCCTTGAACTGGCACAGTTCCGTACCGAGTGGGAGAAGTTCCGGGCCGAAATGCGCCAGGAGATGGCGGACTTCAAGATGGAGATCCGAGGCGAGATGAGTGCCCTCTGCGAGGAGAACACCGGTCTCCGGAGCGATATGGAGCGCGGTTTCGAGCACCTGCGGTCCGATATGCTCAAGTGGATGTTCCTGTTCTGGGCCACCTCGCTGCTCACCATGGTGGGGATTCTCGTCACTGTCATTCGGAGATGATCGCCTCAGGGTAAGCTGGATCGGTCTTTCCCCCCGCAGTCCCATCTCTCATCTTCGTGCCCCGCCTGCTACCGTCCGGACCTTCCGGCGGACGTTATATTGTCGCCCTCGAATTCCCTGGATCGCTCTGGGAGGAGAACGGTGTGCCTTCCGTCTTACCGATCAAACATCAGCGCGAGCTGCCGCTCGACCAGCTGATTCTCCAGCAGAAGCCCGGCGCGGAAGCCATCGAGCTGGACGTGCTCTTCGTGGGCGCCGGGCCCGCCGGGCTCTCAGGCGCGATCGAGCTGGCCCGACTCGCCAAGCGGGACGGGGCCGAGCTCAACATCGGCGTGCTGGAGAAGGCCGGCGCCCTGGGCGAGCACAATCTCTCGGGGGCGGTGGTCAATCCACGAGCTTTTCGCGAGTTGTTTCCCGAGCTCGCCGACACCGACCTCCCGTTTCGACAACCGGTCACCCAGGAGGGGGTGTTTCTGCTCACCGAGGGGCGAGCCGTGCGACTGCCGACGCCCCCTACCATGCGGAACCACGGGTTCCACATCGCCTCGGTGTGCGAGATCGTCCGCTGGCTGGGGACCAAGGCGGAGGAGCTGGGAGTCAACCTGTTCGCGGGATTCCCCGCGGCGGCCCTGCTGTGCGAGGGGAACGCGGTGCGTGGAGTGCGCACGACCCCCAGTGGCCTCGACCGGAACGGCGAGCCGATGGCAGGCTACGCCGAGCCCACCGACCTCACCGCCAGGGTCACCGTGCTCTCGGAGGGCACCCGAGGCACGCTTTCGCAGGCGTATCGGCAGTGGCAGAAGATCGGATCGCCCAACCCCCAGATCTTCGCGCTGGGAGTCAAGGAATTGTGGGAGACCAAGGCCCCGTTGGACCGGATCGTCCACACCCTGGGCTGGCCGCTCCCTCGGGATGCTTTCGGGGGGAGCTGGATGTACCCGCTGACCCCCCATCTCGTGTCGCTGGGTTTGGTGGTAGGATTGGACTATCGGCAGTCCACCCTGGATGTGCACGGCCTGCTGCAACGGTTGAAGACCCACCCCTTCTTCAAGGCCGTGCTTGAGGGTGGCGAGCTGGTCGAATGGGGCGCCAAGACCATTCCCGAAGGCGGATACTACGCATTGCCCGAGCGGCTCTATGGCGATGGCCTGGTCATGGTGGGTGACGCGGCCGGCTTCGTGGACGTTCCCTCATTGAAGGGGATCCACTACGCGATGCAGTCGGGGATCCTCGCGGCCCGAGCCATCCATCAGGCGCTCAAGAGTGGAGAAGGCGGGCCCACTTCACTCGTGGCATATGATCAGGCGATCCGGGAGAGCTTCATCGTCTCCGATCTGCACCGTACCCGGAACATGAGACTCGCCTTTCAGGACGGATTCGTCCTGGGCGGGCTCAAGGCCGGGGTCATGACGCTCACCGGAGGTCGATTCCCCGGCGGCCGGATGGCGATGCACGCCGACGCCGAGGTCGCCCGCGAGGTGGTCCCCGATACCGGGTCGGCACCGGACGGAAAGCTCACCTTCAGCAAGGTGGACGCGGTGTTCAAGTCGGGGAACGCGACCCGGGATACCATTCCTACGCATCTGTTGGTCGGGCCGGACGTGAGTGGGGATGTGGCCGACTTCTACGCCCACCTCTGTCCCGCGGGCGTGTACGAACGTGTGGGGGACCAGCTTCACATCAACCCGCCCAACTGCGTCGATTGCAAGGCCACCGACGTGGTCGGTCCCCGCTGGACCCCGCGCGAAGGCGGGAGCGGCCCCAAGTACCGCGCCATGTGATGATATTCGCATGATCGACGATCCCAACCGCCGAGTCTCCAGGAGCTCCACCGTACTGGCGGAGCAGCCGGTCGAGGTACGCCCCTCGTTTTGGCGGAGACTGATCGCGCCGCCCGATCCGCTGCAGGTTGACGCCGGCGAAAGCGGTGAGATTCTGGTGGCCGAGGTTCGGTTACTCCTCGCCGTCCTGCTGTTGGGGATTCCGGCGCTCGACCCGGCCCGGTTCCCCGGCGCCGGGTTCGGACTCACCGCACTGGCCGTAGTCGCCGCCGTGGCCGCCTACGTCATCACTCGCCGCGGGGAGTACCTCCCCTGGCTGGGCTTCGTGACCAGCGCCTTCGACGTCACCCTCGTCACTCTCGCGTTCGCCTTCTGGCTCAGCGTGGGCACACCGACCGGGCTTCGGAACAGCGAGATCGTCTTCGCGGCCTATTTCCTGGCCATCGGCGCCACCAGCCTGCGCTACGACGTCCGGATCTGCCTCCTGGCCGGCCTGCTGGCCGTGATCGAGTACACGTTTGTGCTGGTCTACGCCGAGTCGCATTGGCTCCATACTCGGCCCGGCATGGCCCCATTCACGGCGGGACTCCTGAGCTGGGGAGCCCAACTTCCGCAGCTGGCCCTGCTCGCGACTGCGGTGGCCCTCAGCGCCACCACCGTGCTGCGCACCCAGAGCCTGCGGCGCCTCTCCCGGAGCGACCGCCTGACCGGTCTCCCCAATCGGGGCTACTTCGACGAGCGGGTAACGGCGGAACTGAGCCGGGCTCGGCGCCACGGGCTGCCAATCTCGCTCGCGATCATCGACGTGGATCACTTCAAGCGGTTCAACGACACCCTGGGTCACGCGGCGGGAGACATCGCCCTCAAGACGGTCGCCAGTACGATCAGGAAATCGTTGAGGGAGACCGATCTGGTGGTGCGCTACGGCGGCGAGGAGTTCGTGGCACTCTTCCCCGGCATGAGCCCTGAGGCGGCGCTCGATCGGCTGGAACGAATCCGCCGCGCCGTGGCGGAGGCGGTGCTGCCGGTGCCCAACCGGGAGGAGCCACCCACGGTCACCATCAGCGCCGGTGTGGCCGGTCTGGGCGTGGATGGAGCCGACGTAGACGCGCTGCTGGATACGGCGGACGCCCGGCTCTATCAGGCAAAGGCGGGCGGGCGGAACCGCCTGGTGGGGCCGCCGGTCGAAATGCTCAACGCGCCTCCTGGCTGGCGCATGAGCGGGGCCCACCTGCCGGGAGTCCCGCTCAAGCTTCAGTGAGCCAGGCTACGGCGGGAACCGAGTCCAGCCTTCGGTCTTCCGTCGGCTGCTTGTCAACCCTGTAAATTTCCTCTACAGTACAGCTTCTATCGTCTTGTCTCCGGCGAACCTGCCTCCCATCATGGGAGGCCATGCCGCCAGCCCGAGCTACTGACATGTGGTCCCGCAACGCGCTCAAGGCATCCGCCGCTCTGATTTCCACGGGCGCGGCTTTGGTCACGCTCCTGGCCCACGCCCAGTCCTGGGGCTGGCTGGCCGGTGTCAACATGGGCCGCGCCGCTCCGCCCGAGCCCGAGGTGTATTGGCTCGGTCTCACCCCCGTTTCCGACACCCTCGAGTCATTGGGCGACACCCTGCACCTGGCAGCCGTGGCTACCGATCGCCACGGAACCATGCTGGGGGGTCGCAGCGCGGTCTGGTCCACCGACGACGAGCAGGTGGCCTCGGTCGACTCGGCCGGGACCGTGATCGCCGCCGGACGCGGTGCGGCTACCGTGTCGGTGAAAATCGGCAACTTCACCGCTCGCTCCCGGATCTTCGTCATCCCCAAGGTTCGTCACGTCCGCATGCTCCCCGATACCGTCTGGCAGGGGCCCGAAGGGAGCCAGCGGGACCTCGAGGCCTTCGGTGTAGATGGCAACGGCAACGCGCTCCGGGACCGGCCGGTCGAGTGGCGCACCAGCGATTCCAGCGTGATTCGTCTCGACCCCACCGGGCATTTCACGGCGCACGCCGCTGGCAACGCCATGGTCACTGCGACCGTGGACGGGATCACCGGGCGCATCGCGCTCACGGTTCTGCCGGTCCCGGCGACCATGGGGCTCCTGGGTGGCGCCGGGCAGCGGGCCACCGCCGGCAAGCGGCTGGGAGACCAGGTGCAGATCGTGGTGCTGTCTCGAGGGGGACGCCCAGTCCCCGGAGCGCTGGTCAAGTTCGAGGTGCCGGAGGGGTGGGGCAGCACCGAGCCGGCTGCCGACTCGACCGACGCCAAGGGCCGGGCGCGAACCAAGTGGACTCTCGGGCCCCAGCCCGGTCGTCAGCGCCTCACGATTCGGGTTACTGGTCTCGACAGCACGCTGGTGGCGGTGGCGGAGGCCGATCCGGTGCCGGCCAATACCCGGATCTCGGCCCTGGCCGACAACCTGGATGGCCGGGTAGATGAAGCGCTGCCTCATCGCGTCGGGGTGCTGGTGACCGACACCACCGGCGCCGCGCTGCCTGACATCCCGGTGGCCTGGAGCGCGCTCGACGGAGGGACCATCGAAGGAGTCGAGTCCCGCACCGACTCGGTCGGCGAGGCGCACGCCCGCTGGACCCTGGGCTCCAAGGCCGGTCCTCAGCGGGCCCGCTTGCAATTGGGCGATGTGCGCCAGATCCCGGCCCTGATTCTCCACGCCAACGCCCGACCTGCGGCAGTGGCTCAGCTGGCGTTCGTGTCGCCGCCCAAGAGTGGTACCGCCGGCCGCGCGCTGGGGACCCTGCAGATCCTGGCCACCGATACCCACAAGAATCCGGTCCCGGACCAGGCTCTGGTGATCAACAGCAAGCAAGGCTCCGTGGCCGAGACCCGGGTGGTCACCGACGCGCACGGCTTGGCCAAGGTCACCTGGACGCTGGGGACCACTGCGGGGGAGCAGACACTTTCCGCGGAGGTCGCCGGCGGCACCACCCAGACCTCGCTCACCATCAAGGCGAGTCCGGGACCCAAGACCACGCCCTCGAAGCCGAAACCGTCCACGACTTCGAAGTCGTCGTCCGCCAAGCCGGCCGCGGCCAAGCCCGCCTTGACCAAGCCCGCCTCCTCCAAGCCCGCCAGTCCGCTGGCCCACTGATGCAGTGGGGGACTCTTCACTCTCGGGCGGATCGCCCGGGGAGCAGGCGCGTTGCGGGCAGGGCGGTAGAACAGGGCGGTCAAGGCGGGCTAGGCGGTCATGTAAGCTTTTAGGGGGTAGCCACTTATGGTCGTACCTCAATCGGCGTGGAATTTGACCAAGCTTCCGGTCCCAGCACCTGACGACCGATGACCGATCGCTCACCTACTCTGAACTACTTCGGCGCGCTCCTCGTCGCACTCGCTCTGTCGGCCTGCGGCAGCCAGAGCAAGAACCCGATCGCGCCCGCCACCGGCGACCTCCAGGTCGACGTCAGCGGTTTGCCGGTCGCCGCTTCGGCGCGGGTGCAGGTCACGGGGCCGGGTGGCTTCAACCGCACCCTTACGTCGAGTGGCCTCCTGGGTGGGCTCGCCACCGGCGCCTACACGGTGGCCGCCTACTACGTCTCGAGCGGCGGCCAGGCCTACTATCCGGCGATCAGCAATGGCACGGCCAACGTGACCTCCGGGAGTACCTGGACGGCCACGGTCACTTATGCCGTCGGTCCCACCCCGACCCTGAATCTTCAGGTGGCGGGGGTGCAGCTGTTCCAGAGCGTCCAGCGCCCCGACAACTCGGTCCCCATGGTGGCCAATCGGGATGCGTTGCTGCGCGTGTTCGTAACCGCGAGCGGCCCCAACACCGTGGTTCCTGCGGTCCGGGTCCGGCTCTACAACAACGGCGTGCTGGTGGATTCGGTGCTGGTGACCGCCCCATCCGGGTCGGTCCCGCTCAGCGTGGATACCACCAACATGACCACTTCCTGGAACGCGCTGATTCCGGCCGCGCGGATGCAACCCAACCTCGGCATTCTCGCCGAGGCTGATCCCACCGATCAGGTGCCCGAGCTGGACAAGACCGACAATCGGTGGCCTTCGAACGGGGTCCCCTTCGCGACCTCGGTCCTGCCGGTAGCGGCGCTCCATGTGCGGTTCGT
>DATIWD010000154.1:0-20907 GCA_035519565.1 Gemmatimonadales bacterium
CGAGGGACGCCGCTGCCTCTGCAACGCGCTGATGGCCAACATCGGCCACGGGCAGGTGCGCGACGAAGGCCTCACGGAACCGCCGCTGATCACCAGCGGCGATGACCTGGTGCGGATGGGGGAGCTCCTCGCCGGGCGGACGCACTACTCTGCGGCAGACGTGATCGCGTACCTCCTGGCCTGAACGACCTCTCGGTCTGCGCAGAAAAAGAGGGCACCGACCAAGGCGGTGCCCTCTTTCCATTGATCTCGAGTGCCGTTCTAGTCCTCCTCTCCCAGGCACTCCTCCAGAATCCCCATCCCGGTATCCACGTCGTACTCGTCCAGCACCAGCGGCGGCAGGCCGGGGCGGCCCGTGGCCATCGCGCCCTGGCAGACTACAGGATCTTCTCCCATGGGCATGCGGTCAACTCACCTCCGATGGCACTGATGACCGCGTGACCTGACTCAAAACGAATACCGCACGCCGAGCTGCATCCGCCAGCGGGTTAATTCCAGGTCCACCTGGTTTCGAGCAGGTAGGTCGAGCGAGTAAATGCCCCGCTCCTTCACGGTGTCATAGCCCTGCAGCCGAAGCAGGGGAAGCGCTGGCTCCCCCCCGCTGGTGGTCCGATTGGTCATCCAACTCGCATTGAGGAGCGCTGGCAGATTCTGCACATCGGCTGTGAGCTGAATGGACTGGCCTCGAAGAGTGGGAATGTTCATTGCGAGTTGGGCATTGAGTAGACTGTTCCATGGGTTCCGGCAGCTGTTCCGGGCCATGATCTGCCCTCGCTGGCGGTTGAGGCACTGCTCGTTGGTGATGTACCGGTCCAGTTTGGCATACTCGGACGCCGACGCCGGGACGAACGTCCCGGTCGCGCTGTCCAGCGTGAACAGGCTGATGTCACCCCCAGGCCTCACGTCGCGCGGCACGTAGATCAGGTCCTGCCCGTCAATGCCTCCGTTGCTGAGGCTGTTGATACCATCGGCATTGACGTCGCCGAAGTTCGGGATGCCTGAGTTCCCCGAGCCCGACCCGACGACGTAGCTGTACGGCCCCTGGGAGCTGCCCTGGTACGTGAGAGAGAGGCGGCTGCGGAAGGGAAGACCGACGGACGCAGTGATGGCCACCCGGTGCGGCACGTTGAAGACCGAGGTGCGGAGCTGCCTATCGGCCAGCGAGCCGTCTAGCGGCGTATACGCCAGGTTGAGGCCCGAACCGAAGTTGATCAGGGAAAAGGCATCCTTGGCCTGCATGTAGGTGTAGCTGGCGCTCAGGCCGAACCCGCTGCCGAACTGGCGCTGGAGTTGCAGCGACGCGAGAAACGCCTGGTCGCCTGAGCTGTTCGAAACCCGGACGACCGGGCCGAACGCCGCGTTGAGTCGGGAAGGAAGGCTCGTTCCACTACTGTCGATGCTCCCGTAGAGCAGCCGACCTCCCTCCCCCGCCGCCCTGCCGACCGGCGGGGTGAGGTTGGCATCGGTGAAGTAGAACTGGTTGACCCAATGGGTATAAAGGAGATCGGCGGTCGCGACGAGTCCCCACGGGAGTCGCTGGTCGAGCCCCAGGGCGAACTTCCAGTTCTGTGGATACTTGAGTCCCCGATCGAATACGGTGATTTGCTGGATGGCCTTGGGTCCCGGGCCACAGGTCGTGGGCGGGTTGAGGGGATCGAAATGCGGGGCGTCGGGACCCGTGCAGGTCAATCTCAACTGCTCCCCGCCGCTGTCATGGTAGCCGTTGGCGATCCAGCGATACGGGGGGTGCCCGCTGAAGAGGCCGGCACTCCCGCGAAGGAAGGTTCTTCCCCGCCCGCCGATGTCGTAGTTGACGCCGAGCCGCGGCGACCAGAGCGGGTTCCCACTGGGGAATTGCCCCGTTTCCAGACCGAGTGAGTCCCGGAGCGCTGGATTAAGGGCCCCCGCGTCGGCCAGGAAGGGCAGGTCCATACGGAGGCCGAAGGTCAGCGTCACCTGGCGGCTGACCGCCCACTGGTCCTGGGCATAGAGGCCAAGCTGGCTGGCGTGGAAGTTCACGTCAGGACCCGAGGGGGCCAGGGGGCCGGGCAGCCACCGCTCATAGAAGTCGGGCTGTCCGGCGGCGAGCGAGTCGAGGGACTCGAAGTTCCAACTGCCGCCGGAACCGCCGAAGCCGTTGTCCTGGAAGTGGAGCAGCTCGTTGTGGGTCCCGAACGTGACGACGTGGCTCCCGAAGTTCACCGTCACGTTGTCGGTGAATTCAACGTTTCTCTGGGTCAGCACGAAGTGGTAACCGCCGGCATTCCACGGCTGGGCTTCGATCTCGCCGTTGTCGGCCAGGACGGTGATGTCCGCGCGATCAGTGCTGGGGTCCTCGAGTTTCGTCCACAGATAGCCGAGTATCATCTCGTTCGACCAGCGTCGGCTGAAGAGCCCCCGCCAAGTCAGCCGCAACGCGTTCTCGGTGCTGTATTGCTGAGACCCCGTGGAGCCAAGGCCGTAGTAGCCGTAGTACCGGTCCGGGCCGTTCTGTGGGTGCACTCGCGCGAAATGATCCGACAGCTCGAGCTGATTGTCGGCGCCGGCCTGGGCACTCAACTTGGCGAACAGATCACCGGCGGGCGCACGGTAGTCACTCCGGCCCACCCCACCCGTCTCGAGTCCGTAGCTGTGGGTGAGGATGCTGTCGAACCGGGCCACGCTGGCGTACCGAATACCGATCCTTAGCGTGTCGGCGCCGCCCGCCGTGTCCGTGATAAAGGGGCCTGGGTCGGGAGCGACCGGGTGCTGTAGGTCGGCGTTCAGGAAGAACTGCAGCCGGTTCTTCACAATCGGTCCTGAGAGGGTGGCCCCGAACTGACCGGCCGAGAAATTCCCGGGTGGGTTTCCCGCCACATCGGTTCCGACCAGGGCGTCGTTCTGCAGGAATCCAAACAGGCTGCCATGCCATTCATTGGTGCCCGACCGGGTGACGATGTTGATGGCACCCCCGGCAAAGTCGCCGTTGCGGACGTCGGCCGGGGCGGCGAGCACCTGCAGCTGGGCGACCGCGTCAGGGGAGATCGAGCGCGGCAGCCCAAAGCCGGCCACAATCCCCCCAAAGTAGAGATCGGTGTTCTGGCCCCCGTCGACCAGGTAGGTCGTGTAGCGTGGATTCTGACCGCCGATCGACATATCGCCGAAGGGGGCGGTACGGCTCGCCTGGGGGCTCATGAACGCCAGGTCGGTCACCTCCCGAGCCAGGTTGGGCAACTGGCGGAGGGCCGAATCGGAGACCAGCTGAGCCGGCCCGGTGCGGCCGTGATTGGCCTGCGGGTCGGGCGTGGCCTGCACCACCAGCTCGGGGAGGGCCACGACCGTCGGCTCGAGGAAGAAATCGACCACAAAGCGCTGGCCGGCATTGAGCAAAATCCCGGTCTTGACGACGGATACGAAACCAATGGCCCGGACCCCAACCTGATAGGGACCGCCGATCGCGACGGTCCCGAAGAAGTACCGTCCCGCGTCGGAGGTCTCGACCCGCCAGAACTGACCGGTCGCCGTATTGGTCACCTCCACCACCGCGTTGGCAATGGGGCCGCTATCCTGCCCGGCCACGGTGCCCTGAACGATCGCAGTCGTGACGGCTTGTCCGGCGAGGGGCCGGACAACAGCCAGCAGGAGGACCAGGAGCGACGCGATGCGCTGCGGCGCGGCCCGCATCAGCTCCCCCCGGGCGATTCCTTCGGCTTCCGGAACTCCTCGAACGGCGGGTATCCCCAGAGCGACTTGAAGTCCGGATCGTCGTGCAGCCCCAAGTCCTGAAGGTACGGGGGGTAGCCCTGGTCCACGGCGAGGCGAATCAGTGTCATCGCCCGCTCGCGGTCGCCACGGATTGCGGCCATCCGCGCCCGATCGAGGGTGGGAACGCCGATCAGGTAGGGGCCCTTCCGGCTGGCCAGCCACTGGTCGACCCGATCCATCTCCCGCTGGTCACCCAGGTGTGCGGCGATGCCGCCGAGAAGGGATTGGGCTCCGCGGAACCAGATGAGCGGGTCACCGGAATCGCTCGGAGCCGCAGTCGCGATGATGTGCTGCACGACGGCGCGGGCCTTCTCCCAGTGGCCCGCCTGGTACAGGACGAGGGCGTAGGTCTTCTGGTCCTTTTCCTGTTCCTCCCGGGGACGCGAGCGACACCAGGCCAGGGCGCGCTCATACACGTCCCGGGCCTGGGCGGAATACCCGTGGGCGTCGAGGTCGCGGGCCACCCAGCTGAATGCCAACGCCTGGGTCACCCCCCGCTTCTCGGCGTTGGTTGAAGCCTTCAGCATCGCCTCCAGGGCCTCTTCCACCTTCGCCAGCCGTCCGAGGCCCACGTTGGCGCGGGCCTGGCACGACAACGTTACTAGGTTGTCGGGATCAGCCCGGTGGGCCGCCTGGGCCCACACGAGTGCCTTCTCGTATTCCCCGAGCAGGTGGTAGGTGATGACCAGTTGAGCCGCAGCTGTGGCCGAGTCGAGCGGCGTGAGGATCGCGACCGCGTCACGGAAGAAGCCGTTCGCGGTATACAGTTCGCCGAGATCGAGGGCGTCCCCCACGGACTTGCCTCCTGCCTGAAAGGCTTCTTCAGCAGCGGTCAGTTGCAGTCGGCGCTCGCCATGGCACCCGGCGACCGCCGCGTCCAGCGCGGCGCGGTCGTGTCCCGGGAGCAGATCGTGCCTGGGACGAAGGGCCTCGGCGATCGAATCGGTGAGGCGGCAACCGCCGGGAGTATCCCCCCGCCCCGCGATCAGAATCAGGGGAAGAACGAAGTTGGTGTCGAGCGCATAGGCTCGGCGCCAGTGATCGTAACCGCATTCGGCAAAGCGGCAATTCCACGATGCCTGGCCGACGCCATCGGCTGCGCTGAACTCACGGAAGGCCTCGTAGTTCGAGGGTCGACTGGAGTTCTCGAGCTCCTCGATCCAGGGGGCGAAATGCCAGGCCGCGGCGGCCATGGCGTGCTGGCGGAGCAGCTCGACGGCGGCGGTCGGGTCCGAGACCGGAGCGGCGGCCGACACGATTGGCTCCGCGATCCGGCCGCTGCGGGTGTCCGTCAGCTGGGCCTCGAACTCGATACTGTCCCCCCGCCGGTAGTAGCTCCCCCAGAGCACGCTGCCGGCGCCGAGTCCCTCAGCGAGTGCCCGCGCGCCGCCGCTGCCCTGCGCCGCCGCTTCCCTCACCTTTGCCTCCGCGCCTCCGGCGTCCACCACCTGGACCAGCTGGATGTCAGTCATTCCACTCGCGAGCCGATCGGCCAACAGGACGCCGAGACGTGAGAGCGCGACATCGCCGGTATGGTCGGCAAAGGGGGCGATGACCACACGCTTCGGATCGAGGGCGGCGAGCTGATGTCGCTTGTAATACATCCTCCCGGTCACGGCTCCACTCAGGAGCAGGACCGCGGTGGCGATCACCGCCGTGCGGCTGAAGCGCCGCACGGCGAGTGACCGCTGCAACGCCTCCGCGAACTCGCCCCCGCTGGGATGCCGGTCCTCGGGCCGGCGCGCCAGCGCCTGCGCTACGACTGCATCGACGGCAGGTGGGATCCCCGTGCGCAGCGCGCGCAGCGACGGTGGCGGCGCCACCTCGGCCCTCCCGGCCAGGATCGCGGTGACCGTGGCGCCGGCCGACGGCGGCTGCCCCGTCAGCATCTCGAAGGTGACCACTCCCAGCGCATAGAGGTCGGAGCGGCCGTCGAGGGCGCCTCCCTCCACCTGTTCCGGGCTCATATATCGCGGCGTGCCCGCGATCCACCCAGGCTGGCTCGGGCCCCGGGCCGACGCGGCGCTGATGGCCAGCGCGATCCCGAAATCCGCCACCAGCGCACCGCCCTCGGCCAGCAGGATGTTCTCCGGCTTGATGTCGCGGTGAATCACCCCGTGGCGGTGGGCGGAGTCGAGCGCGCCGGCCACGTCGCGAGTAATGCGCACGACCTCGTCGGGTTCCAGTCGAGTGTCCCGGTCGATGCGTTGTCGCAGCGTGTCGCCTTCGATGTACGGCATGACATAGAACAGGAGCCCGTCGACTTCCCCGGAATCGTGCAGCGGCAGGATGTGGGGATGCTGCAGGCGCGCCATGGTGCGGATCTCGGCCAGGAACTGCTCCGTCCGGAAGCCCCGGGACAGCTCCGGGTGGACCACCTTGACGGCCACCTTGCGGTCGTGCCGGAGGTCGTGCGCCAGGTAGACGGTGGCCATCCCGCCCTGGCCCAGCTCCCGGACCACTTCGTACCCCCCGATGCGTTGTCCGGGGAGGATCCTGTCCTGCTCCGCCACCTGGGCCAGCAGCGGGGCGGCGTACTCGGGACCGGATTCGACGAGAAAATCGCCCGACTCGTCAATGGCGCGGAGCAGGCGCTCGACCTCGGCGGCCAGGGCGGGGTCGATGGAACGGTTCTGTTCGAGGAACCCGCCCCGGTCGTCGGGCGCCAGCGCCAGCGCCTCGTCAATGAGGCGCTCGACCTCCTCCCAGCGGACCGCTGGTGATGCGCCCATCGGGCTGCCCCCGTGTCGTGGCTACGTAGGTCGGAGCTCTAGAGAGAGCCAGCCCCGCGCCTTGGCCCAGTCTCGCTGGACCGTTCGCACCGTCACTCCCAGTAGTTCCGCTGTCTCCTCCTCCGTCAGGCCCACGAAGTAGCGGTACTGAACCACCTGACTGAGCCGCGCATTCATGGCCGCCAGCCGGTCCAGCGCCTCGTCGAGTGCCACCAGGTGGTCCGCCCGCTCGGTGAGACTGGTGTCCTCGCTCAGCGTGATCGGCCGGAGCCCGCCGCCGCGCCGCAAGGCGCCATACCGGCGCGCGTAGTCCACCAGGATCCGGCGCATGGCCCGCGCAGCTAACGCGTAAAACTGGGCCCGATCCCGCCATTCGACCCGGGTCTGGTCCACCAGCTTGAGGTAGGTCTCGTGCACCAGGCCGGTGGTGCCGAGGGTGTGCCCGGAGCGCTCCGATTGGAGCCGCCGATGGGCGATCCGCCGGAGCTGCTCGTACACCAGCGGGTAGAGGCGGTCCTCGACGGCTCTGTCGCCGCCACCGAGCCGGACCAGGAGGTCGGTGATCGACTCCTCGCCGGGCGCGGTCGGTGTAACCCCCTCCATGGGTCGACTACGCCCCCGGCTCGGCGGTCCTGAGGCCGGTTACCCGAGCCATGGTGAATCGGCGGATGTCGGGATTCGACGTCGCTTCGCGCGTCTTGGGGCCACCACCCGGTTCGCGCAGTGCACGTGAGGTGGGAAAGGCTGGGGACAAGCCCCGAAGGGAAGCCGGTGTGGGGAGGTGCGTGGCAGCGCCCGGCGCCAAGGCTGGGCGAGGGTCTGAGGAGAGGGCCCCACCGTCCAGTCTGGGTTGGCACGCTCCGACACTGCGGAGCCCGATCACTGGCGGACGGGGCCTCACGCGACCGTGGTCCCCTCCCGATGGCAGATGGCCTTACGCGCGTGTGACCATCATGGCGCGCAGGTTCTTGAGTATACCCGCCCGTAGTAGATAAGGAAGGAGGTCCCCATGTCGCAGCCGAGAGTCGGCCATACCCGTCGAGCCGTGCATCGCGTGGCTTGCGTGTCCGTTACCCTCGCCGTTCTCGCAGCCTGCTCCCAGGACCCGACCGAGACCGGCTCGGCGGGCACCGTGGCGTTCGCGATCTCCGGCCTCCCCGACTTGGTGCTCGTCGGAGTGCCTGCATCCATCCTCGTTACCGCGCGAGACGCGGCGGGCCACACCGTCACCGGCTACACCGGTACGGTGCACTTCATCTCCAACGATCCCCTCGCGCTGCTGCCGCCGGATTACCATTTCCTCGCTTCGGACCACGGCTCGCACGGATTCCAAGTGACCTTCGGGACTGCCGGTCGCCGGTTCGTGTCCGCGACCGATGTCGACGTTGCGGTGACCGGCATGGGGACCGCGATAGTCACCACGACCTTCGCGCTCGCGATCTCAGGCCTTCCGGACTCGGTGCGCGTTGGCGCGCCTGCGTCCTTCCAGGTCATTGCCCAGGACGCTGCCGGCCACACCACCAAGGGCTACACGGGCACGGTGCACTTCACCTCCAATGACCCCCTCGCGCTGGTGCCACCGGACTACCAGTTCCTCGCCTCGGACAGCGGCTCGCACGGGTTTCAAGTGACCTTCGGAACAGCCGGTCTCCAGTCCGTCGGCGCGACCGACGCGAGCAGCGGGGTGGCCGACCGGCGAACGGCCACAGCCGGGTCGCCCTCGGTGAGTATCACTCCGACCGCCGCCAATCTGGGGGTGAATAGCATACAGCAGTTCACCGCCACCGTGGCCTACGACCCCAGCCATGCCGGCGTGACATGGACGCTAACCGGCTCCGGTTGCTTCACCCCATGCGGCTCGCTCTCCGCCAACAGCTCAGCCAGCGGTGATCCGGTCGCTTACGCCGCACCGGCTCACCCGGGGACGGTCACCGTGACCGCCACCTCCGTTACCGATTACACCAAATCGGCCTCCGCCACGGTCAAGGTGACGGCTGTGACCATGACTCCGACGGGCTTTGTCGGGGTGGATCTGAATACCACGCAACAGTTCACCGCGACACTGGCCAACGACCCGAGCAATTCTGGGGTGACCTGGACTCTGACCGGAGCCGGCTGCGCCACCGATTGCGGCTCCCTCTCCGCCAACAGCTCGGCCAGCGGTGTCGCCGTTACCTATACCGCTCCGGCCATAGCGCCCGCCCCGGGGACCATCACCCTGACCGCAACCTCAGTGGCCGACACCGCCTGGACCGCCTCCGCCGTTGTCGTAGTCACGACCCCCGGGGTCATCACGGTGTTCGTCTCCCCGGCCAGTGCTTCCTTCTCCCGTGGTCTCGTACAACCAGCCGGCGGGCGTTTCACGGCCTACGTGTTCAACGATGCCCTTAATGCCGGTGTCACCTGGTCTGCCGGCCTGGGCTCCGTCGCGACGAGGACTTCGGCAAGCGGTCAGTCGGTCTTGTACCTGGTAACGGTCCCCAGTGGGTGCAATCACACGTCCGTGACGGCGAGGTCGGTCACGGATCCGACGAGGTTCGCCTCGGCCTACGTGACGTTGAACCCGCCAATGTGCGGGGGGTGACCAGTCCCATTGGACGTGCCGCGCCGACCGTTCGAGGTTTTCACTCCACGAAGGACCGCCTGAAGGAGGAATCTCATGTCTTCCGCTCACCAGACCACCCTGGGGGCCGCCCTGGCAACGTTCCTCGCCGCCGGCCTGGCCGGTTGCAGTCCAGATGCGCCGGCGATGCCGGATGCGCCGGACGCCCAAGTGGCCCGACTTGCCAGAGCCTTCACGTCCTTTGACGTGCCCGGTGCCATCATCACGTACGCCATCGACATCAACGATAGCGGCGCGATCGTCGGACGGTTCACGGACTCCGATGGGATGGACCACGGCTTTCTGCGGGACAAGACGGGTACGATCGAAACGATCGACTTTCCGGGCGCAGTCTTCACCGCTGCAGCCGCGATCAACAACAGTGGCGACGTGGTCGGTTTCTATGCCCTGCCCGATGCGCCGGATGACCGGCATGGCTACCTGCGCCGGCACGGCCGCTTCACCACGATTGATCCGCCCGGATCGACCTTCACGAATGTCTTGGGGATCAACGAGGGCGGCGACATGACGGGCCGATACTTCACCGATGACGGCGGGCCCCATGGCTTCCTGTTTCGCAAGGGCCGCTTCACGACGTTCGACGTCCCCGGCGCCGATGCAACGAACGAGTGGAAGATCAACGCGCGCGGCACGATCGTGGGACAGTTTGTCGATGGCTACGGCTTTGGGCACCTCTTCACATCAACTTGGTCCGGCACGACGCCGATTCCTCTACCGCATGGGTACTCAGTCGACGATCACAACGGGGGCATCAACTCACGGGGCGATCTGGTCGGCACCTATTGTGACGACGCGTCGTCCTGCGGGAGCACTCTGGATGGCCACCACGGCTTTCTCATCAGGGGTAGGACCTTCAGAACCGTTGATATACCCGGAGCCACCACGACGTTCGCGTTCGGAATCAACGACCGCGGACAGATTGTCGGCGGCTATGCCGACGCGCAGGGGATGTTTCATGCCTTCCTTCTCGACCCGTAGTGAGGCTCAGCGCGTGGTGACAATGCGGCCGCGTCGGGAATTTCCTCCTCGGGTGGATATCGTGGGCCATTTGCGCGGATGACAACGACATCAGCCGGTTCACGACCATCGACGTGCCTTGTCACGGTTTACTAAGGGGAGTTACAACGTAAGTGACCGATTTAGGCCTGCCTTGTCGCGATCAGGAACTTGGTCCGCTTATTCCCGTCCGCGACGCCGGGCAAAAAATGGGCGGGCACCAGTCTGAACTGGTGCCCGCCTCTATTCTCCCTCCACTTCCGACCTAGTGCTTTTCCCCCAAACACTCCTCCAGGATCCCCATCCCGGTATCCTTGTCGTACTCGTCCAGCACCAGCGGCGGCGCGATCCGGATGGTGACTCGCGCCGGCGGAGAAGTCACGGGGTGGCCCCTGACAGATGCCCGAAGGGCCCTTCGGGAAACCGCATCTTGCTAAGCACCGCTTGAAATTGCGGGTCGCCACGCAGTGGGTCGAGCAACGGCCAGACTTTGAGCAGTACCATGTCTCCATCCCGACTGGCATAGCCGCGATCAATCCACCGGATCGCGTCTTCCCGGCGATCCAGTCCGAGGTAGAGGATCGCGATCGCCGTTGGTGGGATGTATGTCCGCTGTTCGGTTGCTAGCAGCTCGTCCAGGATCTTGTGGGCGTCTGCCATTCTCCCCGCCCGCGCATACATGTACCCGAGAAACCCTTTCTCCCTGAGGTACGCCGGGGCGAGGTGCACCGACCTCTCGATCGCCGCGACGGCCTCCGGATACTTGCCCAAGCCGGCGTAAGCGAGCCCGAGACGCAAGTACCCGACGAAGAAGGCCGAATCCAGCTCGACGGCCCGGCGCGCCTGCACCAGAGCCTCGTCAAAGCGATGGCCGTCGTACAGGACCATGGCCACGATTGAGACGACGGTCGGGACTAACGGTTCCAGCTCATCGGCGCGGCGGGCTTCGAGGATGGCCTCCTCCTGCCTTCCCAACCAGGATAAGAAGAAAGCCAATATGGCGTGGTTTGCGCCTGAGTGTGGGTCGAGTTCCAGGCCCCGTCGTAACTCACGCTCCGCGGTGGACCAGTCCCATTCATCCGCCGCCAAGGCCCAGCCCAACGCGACGTGGGCATCCGCTACCGTTTCGTCGAGTTCAAGGGCTTTCCGGGCCGCCAGCTTCGCTTCTCGGAAGGCCGGGCCCGGAGCCGCGATCCCATAGTACGTGATGATCTCGTAGCACCTGGCCTTGACGGCGTAGGCACGAGCGTACGCGGGTTCGGCCGCGATCGCCTGATCGGCATATCGAATGCAGGCCTCGAGATCAGGCCCGGAGCGTCGACTGAGACGAAACTCCGCTCTCAGCAGCGCCTCATAGGCGGCCGGATTTACAGGCGGTGCAGCCCCAAGGCGCGCTGCCTCCACGGCTGTCAGGACAGCATGGACGTGGTCGGCGATTGCCCGCGTGACCTCGGCATACAGCGCGAGCACGTGTTGCCGGCTCTTCACGAAGGTCTCGGCCCAGAGGTGCCTGTCGGTCGATGCCTCAACCAGTTGGGCGTCGATCCGCACGCTGTCGCCTGCCAGGATCACCGACCCTTCCACCACGGCATCAACGTGCAGCTCGCGCGCGATCTCGGGAACCGTCTTCGTCGTGTGGCGATAACCGAGCACGGAGGTTCGGGAGATGACGCTCAGCGCGCCGATTTTCGCCAGCTCCGTCACCAGGGCGTCGTGCATTCCCTCCACGAAATACTGCTGGGAAGTATCCGCGCTGAGATTCTCCAGCGGCAACACGGCGATGCGTCGGATTGATGGCTGCGGGGCCACACCGCCCCCATGCGACAGAACCGCGCGGAGGCCGAGAGCAGTTACGAGGGCGGCGCCGATCATGGCGCCGACCACCCACCGCCGCGCAGGCGGCTGCTGCGGTGGGGTGAGAGCACTCGACAGAGCAGGCTGAGACGGTTCGGGAGGGGTGGCAGGTGGACGTTCCCGCCGGATCGCCTCCGCCAGGGCCTGCGTTTCGGCTGAAGGCTCCAAGTCGTAGTCCCGGTTGAGCGTGAACGCGAACGCCTCGTACGCTCTGAGGGCCCCCGCCCGGTCTCCCAGCCGCCTGAGAAACGTCATCAAACGACGGATCACGACCTCGTCCGCCGTGGCCAGAGCCGCTGCCCAGCGGGCCCAGTGCTCCGCCTGGACCGCATCCCCGGCGGCGGCCTGCGCCTCCGCCAATCCCCAGCCTGCCTCGGCGGCACGCTCCCGCAGCCGGGTGCGCTCCTGGTCCACCCAGCGACCAAACTCGGGGGCGTCCCCGAGTGAGAAGCCGTTCAGTAATCCACCCCGGTAGAGTTCCAGGGCCTCCGCGAAGTGACCGGCGTCAAGCTCCGCCTCAAACGCGGGCACGTCGCACCAGACCACCTCACGGTCGATTCCGACCTCATCGTCGCCCCGGGTCAGAATCGCCTGCTCCCCCAGCGCGTTCCGCAGGACGTACAGGGCCTGGCTCAGGGCCGAGCGGGCATTGGTCTCGTCGAGCTCGGGCCAGAACAGGGCGAGTAGCGTGTCACGCCGGTGCAGCCCATGGGGAATGGCGGTGGCGAGGTAAAGGAGGAGAGCCGTGCGTTTCGATCGGCGGGCGAGAGCCGTGAGGTCACGTCCGTCGGAGGCACTGAGTTGCAGGGTCCCGAGAAGCCGAAGCTCGATCACAGCTGGCCCCGAAAGACGAGCCCCTCACCGGGCCGGTGAGACGCTGGTCAGAGCGCGGTGAGAGGGCTGCGCGATACTGGCTAAGGTACCGGACGGACCGGCGGCTTCAAGGGCGCCATGGGTTTCCGACGCCGCGCGGGGTGTCAGTGCCGGACGGCCCCGTTCGAATGAAGGAGGGATTATGCGCGCGGCACATCGACTCAGCCTGGGGGGCGTTAGCTGGGGATTGCTTGTCGTGGCCCTGATCTCTGGGTGCACGGGTGATCCAGGGGGCGTCGATGTCGTCACGCCGGGGCCGGGCCGGCCGGGCCGGATCGCCTTCGTGAGCACCCGCAACGGCAACGCCGAGATCTACGTGATGAACGCCGACGGGTCGGGTCAGGTCAACCTCACCAACAGACGGGGCGGCGACAACTCGCCCGCCTGGAGGCCACGATAGGGAAAGTTCACATCGACCGGCGGGGCGACTATTCGGCTCAAGGGGGCGATGGACTCGGAACGGGAGATACGACACATGAGACACTCTATCAGCACGAGGCGCACGGCCTTGGGTCGCGCGTTGGAGCGTAATTCCTACCAGGAGGGACCAATGAGACTGCCTCACATCCTCGCAGGTGTGGCGCTGCTCGTCGGCGTCGTTGCCTGCAGCGACCACCCGATGGCCCCGAGCCCGCCCTCGGCACCGGCCTTCATCATCAACGGCACACCCACCGGCGACAGATACCCGGAAGTAGGGGCACTCGTGCTTACGAGTGACAATACGCCGTTCTGTTCCGGCGTGCTGATCTCGCCAACCCTATTTCTCACCGCCGGTCACTGCGAGTACTTCTGGACCAGTACGCTCAATCACGGCGATTATGGCGTCACGTTTGATCCGGTCGTGACAGCGCACTCGCCGGTGGTTCTGGCAACCGGCTACCTCCACCCGGACTGGCACATCGTTGAGCCCTTCACCGAGACGTTCACGATCAACAACGATGTCTCCGTATTCGTCCTCGACCATCCTGTCAGGAATATCAGGCCGGCCAAGTTGCCGGAGGAGAACATTCTTGACGAGCTCAACTCCGAAGGCAAGCTGGCCAGGATGATGTTCGAAACCGTTGGCTATGGCAATACGGATCTCCTTCCCGACTCACCGGTCGGGGTGGGGACCCGCCGGGTGGCCAGGCAAGGCTTTCTCGAACTCATGTCCGACCATGACCACCTACGACTGAACGAGAGCCCGGGTGGGTCCTCCTATTTCGATTCAGGTGGGCCGCACTATTTCGCCGGCACGCACGTCATCGCGAGCACCACCAGCGGTGGGAGCGGTGGGCTAGGCGATCCGCTGATCATTGATGAGACGACGCGTACCGACACCAGGTCCGTACTCAGGTTCGTGAGGAGTTTCATGAACGAGTGCAACCACTCCGAGCGGCGGGGATGCCGAGAGCGCGACCATTGATGAGACGACGCGCACCGACACCAAGTCCGTGCTCTAGTTCGTGGGAAGGCATCAGGGCTGGCTCCCGCCACCAGCGTGCCTTCCGACATCACGCCGTGCAGTCCCCCAGGAGACTGCCATGCGTCCGACTCACCGTCGCCTGCGAGTGGCCTATTGATGATCGACGCGGCGCGCACGCACCCCTTCTTTCATGACAACGTCCACGGTGCCGGTGAGTCGTTTGAGGCTGTTGACAATGAGTACTACACGAATGCTAATGGCGCCCAGCTGCACATCCGGGCCAATGTGCACCTGACCGTAACTGCGAACGGCACCATCGCGGTGGATCGACCCTTGGTGTGGGGATGCATTGGAGGCTAGCACCGCTCAATCTGCTCGCCGTTTGGAGTAGCCAATTCTGCGCGGACGGCGTAAGCAGTGCTTATGCCCCAGCCGTTATGGAGTACGGTACTGGAGGGCTAAGACGCTTCTGCATGGTAGAGAAATGAGGGCACCGGGTACCTGATGCCCGATGCCCGATGCCTTCTTAGTCTTCCTCGCCCAGACAGTCCTCCAGAATCCCCATCCCGGTATCCACGTCGTACTCGTCCAGTACCAGCGGCGGGGCAAGACGGAAGGCGCTCTTGCCACAGCCGAGCAGGAGCAAGCCCTTCTCGAAGGCCCGCATGGTCACCCGCTCGATCAGCTCGGGATAGGGCTCCTTGGTCTGGCGGTCCTTCACGAACTCCATCCCGATCATCAGTCCCCGACCCCGTACGTCGCCGAGGATGGCGTGGCGGTCCATCAACTTCCGGCCGTGGGCCATGATCCGGTCACCCATGGCCTTGATGTGGGGGAGCGACTGCTCCACCACATCGAGCGTGGCCAGCGCGGCGGCGCAGCTCACCGGATTGCCGCCGAAGGTGGAGCCGTGGCTGCCGGACTCCCAGGTCATCACCGACTCCCTGGCGATGAAAGCGCCGATCGGCATCCCTGATCCCAGCCCCTTGGCGGTGACCAGGATGTCGGGCTCGACCTCTTCCCAATCGCAGGCCCACATCTTCCCGGTGCGCCCCACGCCGCTCTGCACTTCGTCGGCCACCAAAAGGATTCCGTAGCGGTCGCAGAGCTGGCGCAGCGCCTTGAGGAAACCCAGCGGCGGAATCACGTAGCCGCCTTCGCCCTGGATCGGCTCGACGAAGATGGCGGCCACGTCATCGGGTGCCACCTGCCGGCCCATCAGCCCTTCCTCGATCGAAGCGATGACGCTCTCGATCTTCTCCAGGTCGGTGGCGCCTTCCGGTCCCCGATAGGGATTGCAGAAGGGCACGTGATAGACCTCGGGGAGGAACGGCCCGAAGTGCCGCCGCTGTTTGGTCTTGCTCGAGGTGAGGCTCATGGCCCCGTAGGTCCGGCCATGGAATGAACCGTGAAAGGCGATCAGCGCCGGCCGGCGAGTGTGGTAGCGGGCCAGCTTGATCGCTCCTTCGACCGCCTCGGTGCCCGAGTTGGTGAGGAAGACCCGCTTCTTGCTGGTTCCCGGCGCCAATTTGCCGAGCCGCTCGGCCAGCTGAGCGAAGCCGTCGAAGTAGAAATCGGTGCCGCAGATATGCAAAAACTTCTCGGCCTGGGCCTGGATCGCCGCCACCACCTTGGGGTGGTTATACCCGGTGGCGCTGACCGCGATGCCGGCCATGAAATCCAGGAACTTGTTGCCGTCCACGTCCTGCACCATGGCGCCACGCCCGCCGGCGATCACCAGCGGATACTCCTTGATGTAGGAGGTCGAGGTCCACGCCTCGTCTCTTTCGATGATCGCCTTGGCCTTGGGGCCCGGCGGCGCAGCCACGATGCGGGGATAGTCACGAGTAGTGGTCATGGACGGCTTCTCAGTAAGAAGGCTGCTCATTGGCTCGATGTCCTAGGCGTGTACCGCATGGGTCGCTTCCGGCTTGAGCTCGGCGGCATGCTCGCGCCACCAGAGCTGACCGGCAGGAGGCAGGGTGTAGATCGGGTCGTAGTACTCGTGCTTCTTCTGCAGCGCCGACTGGTCTCCCCACTCGATGGAGGTCAGATAGTTCTTGGTCCAGTAGGAGATCCCCTTCTCCCGGTCATAGTCCGAGAGCTGGTGGACCCAGCGCTTGCCGACGAACGGCACGTCGCAGACGATCCGCGGCGTGGCGAAGCCGGGGAGATAACCCATGATGTCGTGCTGGAGCTGCTGAGCCTCCCAGACCGCCACCCGCCAGTGCTCCGAGTTGGGGATCATGTCGCACATGTAGAAGTAGTACGGCAGGATCTTGGCGTGATCGAGCAGCATGAAGCAGAGCTCGAGCAGGTCCGGAGCCGTCGCGTTCACGCCCCGAAGCAGCACGCCCTGGTTGCGCACGTCCCGGAAGCCGATCTCCAGCAGCTTCCGGGTCGCCTTGCCGACCAGTGGAGTCACCTGCTGAGCCGCGTTGGCGTGGGTGTGAAGCGCCAGGTCCACGCCGCGATCGAAGGCCTTCCTGGCCAAGCGCTCGAGACCCGCCACCACGCTGTCCTGCAAATAGTGCTGAGGCAGCCCGATCAGACCTTTGGAGGCGAGCCGGATGTCCCGGATGTTGGGGATGTCCAGCAGCGCGCTCACGAAGGGCTCGAGCTGCGAGATGTGCAGATTGGCGATATCGCCGCCGGAGACGACCACGTCCCGGACCGCCGGCGTCTTCCGCAGGTACTCCAGGATCTGCTGGTGCCGATCCTTCTGGGGCGTGTGGAACTTGAGCTTCTCGACCTGGGGCACGTCGTTGCCCACCAGGTCCATGCGGGTGCAGTGGCCGCAATATTGGGGACACGTGCTCAGCAGCTCGGCCAGCACCTTGGTCGGGTAGCGATGGGTCAGACCCTCGACCACCCACATGTCGGCTTCGTGCAAGCTGTCCCGCGAGGCCTTGGGGTGATTGGCCCAGTCGGTGCGCCGATCGTCGAAGGCCGGGATCATGTAGCGGCGGACCGGGTCCTCCCAGAGCCGCTCCAGGTCCATGGTGTTGATCATGTGCGGCGGGAGCAGCATGGACATGGTCGCGCGCAGCTCCTGGTCCTTGGCCACGCTCTCGGCCAATGCGTCAGGAAGCAGCGGACCCAGCGCGGCCTTGAGCTCACCCAGGTTCTTGATCGTGTGACGCCGTTGCCAGGTGGCACTTTCCCAATCTTCACGGCTCACCCCGTGGTAACCCGGGATGCGGTTCCAGTCCGGCTCGACGAATTCGCGCCGAGGCGGGTAGGGAATCGGCTGTCCGGCGGGGGTCGCCGCGATGTGATTCTGCATGCGTGCCTCGACCGAAAGGCGTTCTACGGCGAAACTACAATGTGATGTAGTACTTGACGTTGCCAAGCTAATATATAATATATGATCCCGCAAGCCGGGCGGTCTCCCGCCTTATCCTCATCCAACGAGGGGTCTCTTGGTCGATCTGGTAACGGTTCTGGGACGCCTTCCGCGGACCCGCAGGCAAGCCACCCACGAATTGGTGGCGGAAGTCCTCCGCGAAGCCATCATCTCCGGCGTGCTTCGCGCCAATCAGCCGCTGCCTCAGGACGAAATCGCGAGCCAGCTTCGGGTAAGCCACATCCCGGTTCGCGAGGCGCTGCGCCAACTCCAGTCCGAAGGGCTGGTCACCTACCAGCCTAATCGCGGGGCCGCCGTCAGTGCCCTGACCCAGGGCGAGATCCGAGAGATCTATCAGATCCGCGCGATCCTGGAGACCGCCGCGATCCGGGAAGCCACCCCTCACCTCACTGTCGAACAGCTGGACCAGGCCTCGAAGATCCTCGATGCCGCCGAGTCGTCGAGTGATCCGGCAGTCTGGGGATCCCATGACGTGGACTTTCATCGGCTGGTGTATGGACTCGAGGGTCGCCCGCGGTTGCGGGAGATGATCGACGGTCTGCTCCGCCGAGTGGACCGGTACTGGCTCTCGCACGGAATCATGCTCCGGCATCGCCACACCTTCGAGCGCGAGCACCGGGCCCTGCTCGAAGCGGTTCGCTCCCGAGACGCCGATCTGGCCGGACGGCTCCTGGGTGAGCACCTGGCCGGCGCGGCGGAGTTGCTGGTGACCGAGTTGGATGAGCTGGAAGCGCATAAGGGCGGTCTGGGCCTCACCGCATGATCAACAAGGTACAGTCGATGAAGGACGCGGTCGCCGCCCACGTCCGGGACGGCGACACGGTCGTCATCGAGGGCTTCACGCACCTGATCTCCTTCGCTGCCGCCCACGAGATCATCCGCCAGCGCCGCAAGGACCTGACGCTTTGCCGCCTCACCCCCGATCTGATCTACGATCAGATGATTGCCGCCGGTTGCGCCCGGAAGCTGGTCTTTTCCTGGGCCGGGAATCCGGGGGCGGGATCGCTCCACGCGTTTCGTCGCGCGGTCGAGAAGGGCACGCCGCCGCTCGAGATCGAGGAGTACAGCCACTTCGGCATGGTGGCCCGGGTCTCTGCCGGCGCGGCGCGGCTCCCCTTCTGGACCATGCGCAACTACATGGGGACCGACCTTCCCGTGGTCAATCCGAGGATTAAGACCGTCACCTGCCCCTACACCGGCGAGGTCCTCGCCACTGTCCCCGCCCTCAACCCCGACGTGACCATCATCCACGCCCAACGGGCCGACGCCAGCGGCAACGCCCAGGTCTGGGGCCTGCTCGGCGTGCAGAAAGAAGCGGCGTTTGCCTCGAAGCGAGTGATCGTGGTGGTCGAGGAGCTGGTGGACGAGTCGGTGATCCGCGCCGATCCCAACCGGACTCTGGTGCCGGGGATGATCGTCAACTCCGTGGTGGTCGAGCCGTGGGGCTGTCACCCGTCGTACGCGCAGGGCTATTACGACCGCGACAACGATTTCTACGTCGCCTGGGAAGACATCTCGCGCGAACCGGAGCGACTGCAAGGCTACCTCGATGAATTCGTGTACGGGGTGAAGGACCGGGCCGAGTATCTCGCCAAGCAGCCTGACCTGCAGGACCGGCTCAAGGCGGTGCACCGCTACTCCGAGGGGGTCAACTTTGGCTTCTGAGTACTCGCCCTCCGAGATGATGGCGGCGGTGGCCGCGCGGGAATTGGGGAATCGCGAAGTGGTCTTCGTCGGGATCGGTTTGCCCAACCTGGCCTGCAACCTGGCGCGCGCCCTTCAGGCCCCGGACCTGGTGCTGATCTACGAGTCGGGCGCGGTCGGAGCCGTCCCCGAGCGGCTTCCGGTCTCGATCGGGGACCCGTCTCTGGTCACCGGATCGCTCATGGTCTGCTCCATGGCGGACGTCTTCCAGCTTTTCCTTCAAAACGGTAAAATCGAGGTCGGTTTCCTGGGTGGGGCCCAGGTGGACCGGTGGGGGAACATCAACACCACGGTGATCGGGCCCTACTCGAAGCCCAAGGTCCGGCTGCCTGGCTCAGGAGGGGCGGCGGAGATCGCGGTTCACGCCCAGCGGGTGCTGATCATCAGCCGGCTCTCGACCCGGGCCTTTCCCGCCGAGCTGGATTTTCTCACCAGCCCCGGCCAGCGGAGCAAGGGCAAGACCCGGAAGGAGCTGGGCATGCCCGGCGCGGGGCCGATCAAGGTGATCACCGACAAGGGCGTGCTCGAGTGCGACGAAGAAACCGGCGAGATGATACTCACACGGCTCTATCCCGGAGTCACGGTCGATGAGGTCAAGGCCAATGTGGGCTGGCCGCTCCGCGTGCGCGAGCACCTGCAGCAGGTCTCGCCGCCCTCCACGGAAGAGCTGCGGCTCCTCCGCGACGTGCTGGATCCCAAGCGCCTCTACCTTGGCAACTGATCGCCAGTAAATGTCCCAAGAGCCCGGCGGGTCCCCGCACGAGCTCCCCCGCAGCCTCGGCCTGCGGGACCTGGTCCTGTTCAACATCGTGGCGGTGCTCAGCCTCCGCTGGCTGGCCACCTCCGCGGCGGCTGGGCCCAGCGCGCTCACGCTCTGGGTGCTGGCCGGGCTCCTCTTCTTCGTGCCGCAGGGCCTCGCGGTCAGCGACCTGGCCAACCGGTATCCCGCAGAGGGCGGGATCTACTTCTGGACCAAGCGCGCCTTCGGAGACGGCAACGGGTTTCTTTGCGGATGGTGCTACTGGGTCAACAACATCCTCTACTATCCCAACCTGCTGATCTCCACCTCGGTCATTCTGACCTACGCGCTGGGCAAGGGCGAGAGCGGGCTGGCCGACGACCGGCTCTACGTCTTCTTCGCCACGCTGGTGATGCTGTGGTTCGCGGTCGGGATCAACATCGTGGGCATGAGTACCGGCAAGTGGCTGCAGAACCTGGGAGCGATCGGCACTTACCTGCCCGGCCTCCTGCTGGCGATCCTGGGGGTGAGCGCGATGCTGCACCATCCCCCCGCCAATCCAATTACGCCGAAAGAGCTGGTTCCCGACCTGACCCAGTTCGGGGAGCTCAATCTCTGGGCCTCGATCGCCTTTGCCTTCGCGGGGCTGGAGCTGGCCGCGACCATGGGCGGAGAGATCAAGGACCCGGCCCGGACCCTTCCCCGCGCGGTCCTGTTGGCGGCCCCGCTCTGCGCGGCGATGTATCTAATCGGGACGGTGATGGTGCTCTGGCTGGTGCCGGTGGGAGAGATCAATATCGTCTCCGGGTTCCTCCAGGCCATCGCCATCGGGGCGGGCAGCATGAAGTGGCTGGTGATCATCGCGGCGAG
>DATIWD010000155.1:0-4382 GCA_035519565.1 Gemmatimonadales bacterium
CCTCCTTTACCTTAAGGCCGCCATCCAGTGGTCGTCGATCGGTGGAGGGCCTAAGTCGTGAGCGGGCAGGGGAATGGCGATCCGGGATCCAGACCCGGATTCGCGAATGCGGAGATAGCGGAATCGTAAGCCCCGTTCTCCCGTTCCCCGTTCTCCCGTTCCCCCGCGCGCTTCGCGCGCACTGCCCCTTGGTGTAACTGGCAACACGCCTGACTCTGGATCAGGAGAGTCCTGGTTCGAGCCCAGGAGGGGCAATGTGAAGGGCGACCGTCGACTACCGATGGTCGCCCTTCGCCTATTTGCGGGGGGTGAGTGAGTATAGGATTACCGGTGCGATAGACTAGGAGGGCAAATGCTCGACTCCCTTGCTGTCTCGGCGGCGGAGATCATGTTGATGGCGATGCGAGCAGCGTGGTCGCCAAGCGTGTTGCCACGTGAGACTGAATTCTATTTCAATGAGAAGGGTAGAGAGTTCGGCCACGAAGAAATGGTATCCATCCTCTCGAGAGCGCCGAAGCCACTTCAGTGCACTGGTGTCTTGACCGATGGAGCTATCATCCTCAAGTGCACCCCTGTGCCTGGCGGGAGTGAGTTGGAGCGGCACAGTGCGGGTGCTGCCATGTTCAAACGGGCATTATATGATGATTTCTTCTCGCGATGGAGTCAGCTTCGAGAGAATCCCCCCGTCCTGGTTTGTGCGGGGGACGAGTGCTTCCGTACCAATCGTCTCGGGTTGGAAAGGTACTTTGAGGAGTACCAGGACGTTGGATCGTACAGGTTCGAGGAGACTACTCTCCCAGATGGCGGTCCAGCACTGAGGGTGGTGTTAGGGCGAAGCTTCAACGCTCGAATCGACGTGACGGAGAATCCGGAGCTCGGCGGCTAGAAGCCTGCTGACATGCTGAGCGGACTGCTAGAGGAGCCTTGAGCCCACTAGCCAAGTCACAATGGTCCTAGGTGGCTTTCGGACTGGTTGTCGGCATGGCCCTGGGACTTGTGTTAGTACTTGTGCGAGTTTCTCCTCGCAAACTCCAGCATCGTACCAGGCAAATCCCAACAAAGGTGTGCACGACCTCGCGTTAGTACCACAAGTTGCTGGGAAATAGATGGGTTACGGGGCCCCTCTGGATCAGGAGAGTCCTGGTTGACCTGCGGCGGCTACGCCGCCTCGGTCCGCTCGCTGGGCCTTCGCCCAGCGCCGGCCCTTCGGGCCGGACGCGTCGAGCCCAGGAGGGGCAATGGCCGGGTGCAAGCCCGGCCATCCCGAGGGTCCCCCGAGCGCCGTGGGGATCTCTCAATGCCCACCGTGAACAACGGTGGGCCCTTGTTTTCGGGCTCGTCCTCCGCGCCCTTTGGTCGCTACGGATCGGGCCCGGGAGGGAAAACCGCAAAGGGCGATCGTCACTTGGCGACACTCGTCCTTCGAGGCGAGGGCGGCCATCCCGGCATCTCAAACGCTGAAGCGAATGCTCATGATGTCGCCGTCGGCGACGACGTAGTCCTTCCCCTCGAGCTTGAACTTCCCGGCCTCCTTCACCGCGTGCTCCGAGCCGTGCGCGATGAAGTCCTTGTACGCCATCACCTCCGCCCGGATGAAGCCGCGCTCCAGGTCGGAGTGAATCTTCCCCGCCGCCGCTCGTGCGTGGGTCCCGCGCGGGATCGGCCAGGCGCGCACTTCGTCCTCGCCCACCGTGAAGAACGCGATGAGGTCCAGCAGCTCGTAGGCGGTGCGGACGAACCGCGCCCGCGCCGACTCTGCCAGGCCGAGGTCGGCGAGGAAGGTGGCCTGGTCGGCAGGGTCCAGTTGCGCGATCTCGGCTTCGACGCTCGCCGAAAGCACCAGCCCCGCCGCGCTCAGCGCGGTCAGCCGCTTCGCTAGCGCCTCCGGCATCGGCTCAGCCGCCTCCGCCTCGCTCCGGTTCAGCACCGCGAGCAGGGGCTTGTCGGTGAGAAAAGTGAACCCGGTGAGCAGATCGCGGTGCAGGACCGTCTCGGGCAGCGACCGGATCGGCAGCTCGGCCTCCAGCGTCCGCTTCATCAGCTCGAACGCCGCCGTCTGCAGGGGGTCGGTCTTGTCCTTCTTCGCGCGGTCGAGTTTCCGCTCCACCATCTCGAGATCGGCGAGGACGCACTCGGTGTGGAACGCCTCCAGCTCGGCGGCGGGGTCGGCCTTGCCCTCCAGGGCGGGATTGGGGAATGCCCTCAGCACGAGGCACAGCACGTCCTGGGTGCGGATCGCCTCGAGCGCCTTCCGCGAGAGACTCCTGTGCTCGCTGTCATGCTCGCCGGGGATGTCGCTGAAGACGATCTCGGCGTAGGTCGTCTTCTTCGGTTTGAAGATCGCGCTGAGCCGGTCAATGCGCTCGTCGGGCACCTTCACGGTGCCGAGGTGGACTGACCCGCCGAACCCGGTAGGGACGCTCAGGCCGGTGAGGGTGTTGAACACGGTCGTCTTGCCGGAACCGGCGAAGCCGACGAGGCCTATCTTCATCGTGCGCCGAGGTGGTCGAACCAGTTGAAAGTGACGAACACCGATTGAGCCGAGCCCCGCACCGGCTGGGGCGCCATCAAGCTCCGGCCGCCGCGACTCGGGGCCACCCGGCGATCGTGTCTGAGATCGTGGGCCAGGTGGACCGTGGCCATCCCGCCCTGGCCCAGCTCCCGCTCAATCCCGGAACCTCAACGAACTCCAGCATCTAACTCGACCAACGGGTTCGAGACCCAGCTGGTCCCGAGCCACAGACGAGCGAAGGGTGCGAGGGATCTCGGCGACCATGACTTGGGGATGATCGCCCTTCGCCTATGAGGCACGCACCGGCGCCGCTACTTCGCCAACTCGTAGAGATACTGAACAAACGACATCACCGCGCCGTCGAAGCCCTGCACCTTGGGATTCGAGGACTCGATCACATAGTACTCGTCCGGAGCGTGAGCGCCGCTCCCGTGGCCCAGCCCGAAGTGTCCCGAGGCCAGCTTGAGCGGCGGGCCGGTGAACACATAGCCGGGGTAGGAGCCGGCGTTCCGGGGCCAGAGCACCGGGTCGATCCCATCCCGCTTGAGCACCGCGATCTGCGCCTGGATCAGCGGGGCGGAAGCCGCGGTGCTGGTCGGATCATAGCCGCCGGTCACGTTGACCTCGAGGTCCCCGTAGCCGTGGGCCGCGAGGTGCTTCTTGAGCGCGGCGACCGCGTCGTCCAGCTTCATGTCGGGGACCAGACGCATGTCGATCTTGGCCACTGCGCGATGGGGCAGAATCGTCTTGCCACCGGGACCGGTGTAGCCGGCCACCAGCCCTTCGATGTTCACGGTCGGCTGCGACTCCAGCCGCTCGTTCGCCTCGACCCAGGGCAAGTCGTCGATCCAGTGCTTCACCGAGAGCTGCTTCATCGTGTTCGCCTCGCTCCGCTGCTTCGAGGCCTCGGCGATCATCGTGCGTTCCTCGGCCGAGAGCGCACGCGGTTTGGGATAGTTGTCGATCGTGATCCTGTTGCCGTCCTCCGAGACCAGCGTGTTGAGCGCCTTGATCAGGTGCCACACCGGGCTGTCCACCATGGCCTTGAGCGAGGAATGGATGTCCTTGGCGGGCCCGCGTCCCCAGGTCTCGCCGGTCGACACCAGCTCGAGCTCGGCGATCCCCTTGGCGCCCAGGCTCACCGTCACGATCCCGTCGGGGTCCTGCGAGGCCGAAGGCATGAAGATGCCCACGCAGCGCCTGAGGGCCGCCTCGACCTCCGGCCGGTGGACGATCTGGCCGATGTGGGGTGAGCCGATCTCCTCCTCCCCCTCGGCCACCAGCACCAGATTGACCGGCAGCTTGCGCTTGGCGCCGCGAATGGCGTGGAGCGCAGCAAGGAAGGCCGCTTCCGGCCCCTTTTGATTGACCGCGCCCCGTCCGACGATCACCTTGCCGAAGCCCGGCTTGTCCACCAGTCGCGCCTCGAGCGGCGGCGACGTCCACTCGGCCGGATCGAACTGCTTCACGTCGTACATGAAGTAGAGACCGACGGTCTTGGCGGCGCCCGCGTCGAGCGTCGCGAACACCCCCGGCTTGCCGTCGGTCGGAACGATCGTGACGTTCTGAAAGCCCGCTTCGCGGGCCAGCTGGGCCATCCGCTCCGCCCCCTGGGCCGAGTTCAGGCCCTCGGCCGCGATCGAGGGCAGCGCGATCCAGTCCTGGAGCCGCTTCACCGCCTCGTCGTGGCGGGCGGTGATCTCACGCCGGACGTCCTCGAAATCGTCAACCGGGCGCGCGGCCGGCGTTCCCGGAATCGCGATTGATGTGGCCAGAACGGAGACGGTCGCGACGATTCTCTGAAGGCTGTCAAGTCGGGGCATCAGCTTCTCCTAGTGATTGGTTCCGGCGGGCGGGAGTTCGGTCGGCA
>DATIWD010000156.1:0-5686 GCA_035519565.1 Gemmatimonadales bacterium
GCCAGACCTCAGCCAAGGAGGACCCATGCATCGCCGTTTCTATCCCATCGCGATCGGCCTGGTGGCGGGTGCGCTCGCCTGTGCCGACCGCCAAACACCCACCGCTCCACCCGCCGACGTCTCCGGCCTCCCCGCGACGTCGGATGGCGAGGCGGCCCGGGCCGAGCGGATCGCTCAGCTCCTGGCCCGTGCACTGCAGAACCCGGAGTTCAGAGCCTACGTCAAGCGTCAGCTCGACGGCTCGCCCTATCGGGAGCACAAACTCCAGCTGCAACGGTTCATTCAGGCCGGAGACCGTCAAGCCGCGCGAGCCATGGCGCAACAGAATGGTGCCACCGAGCTCTCGATCGACGAGGCAGCCCGGTCGGCGGCACCGCTCGAATTGTACTTCCCGGTCGTGGCCCACCGGGCGCTCTGGCAGGGGGATGAAAAGCTCCTGGTCGCCACGGCGCAAAGAGATGGAGACACTCCGGTCGCCTTTGACCTCGAAGGCCGCCGGCACCTGCTCAACCCCGATCATCCGCCTCGGACGCCGGTTCTGGCCGTGGTACCGGTGGAGACCAACTTCGACCGCCTGCCGATCCGGACCGAGGCCGCCTGCCCGGTCGCCGAGACCGCGGCGTGCAGCCCGACCGGGGGAACCACTCTGCATGATCTGGGGCCGGGGTTGTATCTGACCAACAGCCACTTCACCCAGACATTTGAAGGGTGGCTCAAGGGAGATCCGGAGTACGAGGTCCATATCATGGGCCAGTCCGGCGCCAGCGATTCCCTCATCCGCTATCAGTGCTCCGGCGAACATGCTCCGGCGCCCTACGCCTTCGATCAGAACACGCTCGATTGGACCGGGACCGTCATGCTGTTCAGCCAAACGCAGCTGGACAGCTACCGCGTCCAGCATCCGGGCCAGGCCTTCCGGATCGTCGCGATGGAGGACGACGACACCGCCTGCGAAATGCGGGTGGACCAGGACCGGTGGAGCGCCCTGATGAACGCCGTCGGCCCGGTCTACCGGGACATCACGGGAGCCAGGGACAGCCTGACCATTCCCAAGCTCATCAAGGCGGCCAAGGACCTGCAAAATCTCCTGGCCAAGGCGGCGAGCTGGATCAAGACCAACGACGACCTGATCGGGACCGCGATCCAGGATTCGGTCGTGGGCGAGTACCACCCTGGATTCCACTGGATCGTGAAGGGAGAAGGCAACGTCACCAACGGCTGGTTCAATCTGGTCGTTCGCTGATTCGAGTGCGGCCGTCCGGGCATCCTTTGATGCCGGGCCCGGGCGGCTGCCTATCCTGGAATTTGAGGATCGGTTGAGGCAGGCTGACCAGACTGGGACGTTGGCCGTGCCGACAGCTCTTCCGCGAGAGGACTCCGCATGCGCCTCATGAACCTTGCAGCTGCTCTTGTCCTGCTCGTCTCGCCTACCGAAGCCCGGGCTCAGGCCGGGGCGAGCCACTCAAAGTGGATTACATCCGCCGTTATGGCCCATAACAGCTTCAGCGGCGCCTCACGCGATGCGGTGAGTTTCCCAGGCGCTGTCGTCTCCTTCCAGCCAGGCGACCACCTGGGAGTCTCTCTGGGCATTGCCCGACGTTTCGGTGCGTGGGAGCTTGGGCTCGGGCTCGGCTATCTCACCACCAATCTGGCAATCGAGGGGAATGGAGCGAACATCAGAGACGACACTGAGCCCTGGCGCCGGCTTCGGGTCGAACTTCTGGGGGCCCGCAGGCTCATTCACCTCGGTCAGGGTGGACTGGCGCTTGCCGCCGGCCCCACGCTCGATAGCTGGGAAACCGGTTCCTTCGACGGAAACCTGGTGGTTGGAGGGCGGATCCAACTTTCACTGGTACTGCCCTTGGGCAGCCGGTTCGCGGTAGAGAACCGCGCCAGCATGGGCTGGTCCCCCAGTCCCTTTACCGAGAACGACACGCCCGCCGGGGTGGAGCGAAAGACCCTGCGGACCCTGGAGCTGGGGGCGGGGTTCCGGGTGCGCCTCTGACCCTCATATACATGGGAGACCGCCGATAGGCACACGGTTGCCTATCGGCACGGTGAACTCTACATTGGGGCCGCCAATTCCCCCAATGCGGACGCCGCCCCATGCTCCGACCCGCCGTCACAACCGTCGTATTCTCTGCCCTGATCATGACCCGATTGACGGCGCAGGCCGTCCCCGACTCCGCGTCGAAGTCCGCGCCCAGCGTGGAGCAGCGACTCGACTCCCTGGAGCGGGAGGTCAAGATCATCGAGAAACAGCGGGACAGCGCGGCGGCGGCCGCCAAGGCCCCGGGCTCGGCGTCGGCCGGCAAGGACGGATTCGTCCTGAAGTCGGCCGACGGGAAGTATCAGCTTCGGTTCCGCGGGATCGTGCAGGCCGGCGGTCGATTCTTTCTCAACGACGATGCCAACCTGGGGACCAACCAGTTCCTGATTCGCCGCGCTCGACCCATCCTCGATGCTACCATAGGGAACCTCTTCGATTTCCGGCTCCAGGTGGACTTCGCGGGGAGCGTGACCACGCTCTACGACGCCTACATCGACGTCAAGCTCTCCCCCGCGGCGACCCTCCGAGCCGGCAAGTACAAGCCGCCGCTCGGACTGGAGCGGCTCCAGGCCACCAACGACATGGTCTTCATCGAGCGCGGGCTCCCGACCAACCTGGTCCCGACCCGCGATATCGGGCTCCAGCTCGGCGGCGTCCTCGCGAAGGGCCTGGTGGCGTACCAGATCGGGATCTTCGACGGCACGCCGGACCTGACCCTGGCGGATGGAGATCTGAGCGACAACAAGGACGGCGCCGCACGGATCTTTTTCCAGCCGTTCACCACCGGCGCGTTGCAGGGGCTCGGGCTCGGCGTGGGCGGGAGCACGGGTATCGAAAGAGGCACGGTCTCCAGCAGTGCGGCCAGCGCCGGCCTACCGAGCTATCGGGCAGCCGGGCAATTAGTAGTGTTCAAGTATCGCAACGACGCGACGGTGGCGGGCACCACGATTGCCAATGGCCACCGCTCGCGCCTCACCCCCCAGGGCTACTTCTACCTCGGTTCGTTCGGCCTCCTCGGCGAGTACAATTTTTCCTGGCAGGAGGTTCAGCTCGCCGCCACCGCCGCAAAGTTGATGCACTCCGCGTGGCAACTGAGCGGATCCTACCTCCTGACCGGCGAGAAGGCTTCGTACCGTGGCGTCACCCCGAAGAGGCCGTTCGACCCCAAGGCGCACACCTGGGGCGCCCTGGAGATCGCGGCGCGATATGGCGAGCTCAAGATGGACGACGCGACCTTCCCCACCTTCGCCAACCCGGCCAATGCCATCTCCCGGGAAAGGGCCTTCGGGCTGGGGGTCAACTGGTACTTCCTGCGGGCGGTGAAGTGGTCGATCAACTACGAGCGGACGAAGTTCACGGGGGGGGCCGCCACCGGCGACCGCGAAACGGAGAACACGCTCCAGACCCAGCTTCAGCTGGCGTTCTGAGCGCGAAAAACTAGCGGGCGGCCTCCATGGCTTTGGCAAAGGCCCGGCGACTCACCCGCTCCACGTCGCCGCGCCAGCGGCGGTAGATCCGGATCAGCTGCCGGGCCGCCGGGGTCAGAGTGGCGTGCCCCCGGATCTCTCCGCCACGAACGGTCAGCACCAGGGGCGACCCCAGTACTGCTTCCATTCGTTTGATCCGGTTCCGGCAGGTCCGGTAACTCATCCCGGTTTCGCGGCACCCTTCCTGGATGGTCCCGGTCCGCTCGATCCCTTCCAGCAGCCGGATGTAGCGGGGACCCACGAAGAATTCTCCATCCAGGTTGAGCCAGCCCTTGAGGCGCCCGCTGAAGCCACTGGGCAGACGATCGAGAGCGGAACCGCGGGTGGAGGCTCGCTTGGGGCGAGTCGTGCGACGCGTGGGTCGAGTCGCCAGAGCCATGCTAGGCGGCCACCCGGTTCCCGCAAGCCTCGCAGAAACGGGCGTCGCTGCGCACGCTGGCGCCGCAGCGCCCGCAGGCCCCCGGCGGAGCGAGGCGATCGCCGCAGGAGGAGCAGAAGGCCGCGTCGGGCTCCGGGCGGGGGCCACAGCGGGGACAGGCCGAAGAGGCGGGAGCGGCGCGAATGACGCGAAGCCGGGCAGCCACCAGGCTCTCGATCTGGTCGGGTCCCGGCGCTGGGGCCGGGGTCTCCCGCTCTTCTTCGCGCATCGCTTCGAGCGCCTCCGCCTGGTAGCGGTCGTGCAGCATCCGATAGTCGTCGTCGGACAGCTTCCCGGTCGCCCGGTCGAACTCGATCTCCTTGAGGGCGGTGATCGCGCGCCCCTTGCGAGTCTCCTCCAACTCGCCCAGGTCGACCGGCTCCGGCTCCGTGGAGGCGGCCGGCTCGGGGCCGGTGACCAGCGGCTCCAGCACCAGGACCAGGACCGCGATCCCGATCACCACCGCCGCGACGGCTTCGGCGAGCATCAGTCCTCGTCCTCCGCCATGGCGCGGTGCAACCGCTCCAGCTCTTCGGGAGTCGCTCCGTCAATGGGGGTGAAGGCAGGGACGGTCGGCGCCGACGCCGCGGCGCTCGCGGCCACGCGACTCCGGCGCATCAGGTAGGCCGTGAGCGCGATGCCGGCCAGAGCCATCAGGATCCCGGGAACCAGATAACCGGCCAGGTTGAACCCCTTGGGCACCGGAGCCATCAGCGCTTTTTCGCCGTACTTGGCCACGAACGCATCCACGATCTGCTGCTCGGTCTTGCCCTGGTCCTGAAGCTCCAGGACGGCGCGATGCATGGCCGGCGAGGTCTGGCAGGTGAAATCGGTGGTACGGCAGGTATAGACGTCGAGGTTACACCCGCACTGACACTTGATGCGGTGCTCGACGGCGTAAACGAAAGGATCGTTGTCTCGCGGCGTCGAGGGATCGTGCGGACGGCCGGCGGCGCCAGGATCCCGGAGGGTCCCCGTCGCGCCCCGTCCAGCCAGCGAATCCTGGGCCCCGAGAAGCCGGGCCAGACCGAGGGTGAGGCCACCGGCGAGGATCGCCCGGCGGGTGGTCATGGCTCCTAGTCCTGCTCCTTCCCGGCGGCGGCGCCCACCAGTTGCACCTGGTAGCCGGCCTGGGTCCGCCGAGGGGCGCCGGTGGGACCGGTCCCTGGCCACATGGTGAGCAGCCCGCCGACCACCAGCACCACCCCACCGATCCAGACCCACATGACCAGTGGATTGATCGTGAAGCGATAGACAGCCTCTTCGGTGCCGGACACCGCGCCGGCGAAGACGATGTAGAGGTCTTCCCGCGGCGTGGACTTGATGGCCACCTCGGTCGAAGGCTCGAAGGTGGGGCGACCAAAGCTGTCCACGTGCTGGCGCTTCTCCGAGCTCATGACCCCGATCGGGCGTCCGTTGCGGGAGACCTCGACGGCCGCGGCGGTGACCACCCGGTTCAGCGCTTCATACTGGGAAATGCCCTGATGGGTCAGCCGGTAGGTGTCACCGTACGGACTGGTGAGCTCGACCGAATCGCCGGGCTTGAGCGTCGCCTCGCGCTCCCGCTTGAACACCATCCCGGAGAAGGCCACGAAGTAGATCACCATCCCCGCGTGAACGATGTAGCCGCCGTACCGCCTGCGGTTCCGCGCGATCAGGTGCGCGAACGCGGTGGGGAACGACTCGCTGTACATCCGCCGCCGGGCCCGGACCCCGCGGGCGAACTCCTGC
>DATIWD010000157.1:0-8218 GCA_035519565.1 Gemmatimonadales bacterium
AGGATCCCAGCACGGTGCCGAGGGCGGCATTCGAGGTTCTCGAATCGGCTGAGCAGGCGATGGGCCTGATCAGCGACCTGCTGGACCTGAGTCGGTTGGACGAGGACCGCCTCAAGCCGGATATCAAGGAAATCGACTGCATCCGGGTCATACGCAGCGCGGTTCGGCGGGTTACGCCGGCCGCGGAGGCCAAACGTGTGAAATTGGAGACGGTGGCGAGCTCGATTCCCCCGTGCCGCACCGACGCCATCCGGGTCGAGCAGATCCTGGTCAATCTGCTCACCAACGCCATCCGCCACTCTCCGGCCGGGAGCCGGGTCCGGGTGACGGTACGCCAAGAGGGGGAGGGGCACGTCCTCACCGTCGAGGACCAGGGGCCCGGAGTCCCTGAGGCGAACCTGGATCGGATCTTCGATATCTACGTCACCGACGCCGGGGGCGGGGGCGAGAACGGCGGGACCGGCCTGGGGCTTCCCCTGTCCCGGCGGTTGGCGCGACTCCTTGGTGGAGACCTCCGGGCAATCCTGCACGAGGGCAAAGGCGCCCGGTTCCAGCTTGACTTGCCTGGTTAGGCACATGAAGGGATCTTCATCCCTGGTTCCTTCCCGGTTCAGGCGTTGTCCCTAGGTTGAGCCCCATGAAAGTTCTCGTCGTGGAGGACGACCGGAAGGTCGCCGGATTCATCGAACAGGGTCTCAAGGAAGAGGGTTACGTCGTGGACATCGCCCCGGACGGCGAGGAAGCCACGATGCTGGCCCACGTCTACGATTACGACGTGATCCTGCTCGATGTGGTGCTCCCCAAGAAGAACGGGTTCCAGGTCGCCTCGGAGCTGCGGCGCGAGGGACGGAATACCCCAATTCTGATGCTCACCTCCCGCGATGCCGTGGAGGACGTGGTCCGAGGCCTCGACGCCGGAGCGGACGACTATCTGCCGAAGCCGTTCCGGTTCGACGAGCTGCTGGCCCGGATCCGGAGCCTGGTCCGCCGAGGAGGGGCGGAGCGGCTGGATGTGCTCCGCTACGGCCCGCTGGCGCTGGATCGCCTGCGGCACGTGGCCATGGTCGAGGACCGCGCGATCGACCTGACCCCCAAGGAATTTCAGCTGCTGGAGTTCTTCCTCCTGCACCCGGAGGAAGTCGTCCGCCGCACCACCTTGCTGGAGAAGGTCTGGGACATGCACTTCGACCCGGAGAGCAACGTGGTGGATGTGCATGTGGGGAACCTGCGGCGGAAGCTCAAGAAGGCGGCCGGCGCGAACTTGATCGCCACCCTCCGGGGCGTGGGATTCTCGCTCCGGCGAAACGGCGATTCCGAGGCAAGCGAGATCAGCGAAGTTACGGCTAGCAAGATCAAGACGTGACCGCGCGGGTGCGGGCCGCGATCCTCCCCGCGACCGCCGCTCTTTTCATCACGCTGGGCCTGGCACTTCTTCGGCCCGTCCCCACCCCCTGGCCAAACCGGGTATGGGAGACGGGCCTCGTTCTGACCGGGCTGCCGGTCGCCTGGCGGACCCTGGTCGGCATGTTCCGGGGCCGACTGGCCGCCGACCTGGTGGCGATGCTCGCCATCATCGCCGCCATTCTCCTCAATCAACCGCTGGCCGGACTGATCGTGGTCCTGATGCAGACCGGTGGCGAGGCCCTGGAGCGCTACGCCGAAGGGCGCGCCTCGGATGCGGTCCGCGAACTGGAAGCGGCAGCGCCCCGCATTGCCCACCGGTACGATGGAGCGACCGTCGAGGACCTGCCGGTCGAGGCGGTGGTGGTGGGGGACCGGCTCCTGGTCCGCCCCGGCGAGATGGTCCCCTGCGATGCGGTGGTTATCGCGGGGGAATCCCACGTCGATGTCTCGCGGTTGACCGGAGAGCCGGTCCCCCTGCATGCGCGACCGGAGATTCATCTCATGAGCGGGAGCCTCAACGGCGAGGGCCCGCTCACCATCCGCGCCACCGCCCTGGCCCGCGAGAGTCAGTATGCCCGGATCGTGGATCTGGTCCGCACCGCACAGGCCAGCAAATCGCCGCTCCAGCGGTTGGCCGACCGGTACGCGGTCTGGTTCACGCCGCTTACCCTGGCCGTCTGCCTCGTTGCCTGGCTTCTCTCCGGAGATGCGGTCCGCGTCCTCGCGGTACTGGTGGTCGCCACCCCCTGTCCCCTGATCCTGGCGACGCCGGTCGCGGTGATCGGCGGGCTCAACCGTGCCGCGCGGCGGAGCGTGGTGTTCCGCCACGGGGATGCCCTCGAGCAATTGGGCTCTACTACGGTGGCGATTTTCGACAAAACCGGGACCCTGACCGTCGGCAGGCCGGAGGTCGCGGCGGTGCATCCGGTTCCTCCGTTCCAGGAACTCGAAGTGCTTCGGCTGGCTGGAGCGGTCGAGCAGGTCTCCGGACACCTCCTCGCCCGGACCGTGGTCGAGGCCGCTCTCGCGTCGGCGGCGCCGCTGCCGTCAGCCCACGACGTGATCGAGGCCGCCGGCCAGGGAGTCTGGGGCCGGGTGGAGGGACGGGCGGTCGCGGTTGGGGCACTCTCCTTCATCGGGAGAACGCAGCCTCAAGCGGCCGAGGGGTTCCGCGACCAGGCAAACGAGGGCGACGGGCTCCGGGCGTTTGTCGCGGTGGATAACCAACCCGCGGGAGTCATCGCCTACGCCGATCGCGAGCGGGCGGACTTGAAGGAGTTCTTCTCCCAGCTTCGGGCCCTCGGCTATCGCCGGATGCTCCTGCTCACGGGAGACCATCGCGCCAACGCGGAGCGTGCCGCCACCGCGGCGGGGATCTCCGAGATCCATGCCGATCTGCTTCCCGAGGGCAAGGTCGAGGTGGTCCGAGGCCTGGTCGATGAGGGAATGAAGGTCGTGATGGTGGGCGACGGCACCAACGACGCGCCCGCGCTCTCCACCGCGACGGTCGGGGTAGCCCTGGCCGCGCACGGCGGCGGAATCACGGCGGAAGCCGCGGACGTGGTGGTGCTGGCGGACGACCTCACCCGGGTCAGCGAAGCCGTGGCGATCAGCCGCCGCACCATGCGGATCGCGCGCCAGAGTATCTGGGCCGGCCTGGGGCTGAGCACCGTGGCCATGGGATTCGCGGCCTGGGGGCTGATCCCGCCCATCGTGGGCGCCGTCCTCCAGGAGTTGATCGATGTCTCGGTCATCCTCAACGCGTTGCGGACCAGCATGCCCATGCCGTACGGCCAGGCCAAGACCTGACGACAATTAGGAGACCCGCCTTTGCTGATTCCCCAAACTGTTCACTATCCTCGCCAGCTATTCCAGGCGGCAATTCACCGCCGACCTGGTCGCCGGCGTCCTGGCGCGTGAAACGGACCATGGTGAGCGGCGCAAAGTCCCCAGGGACGAGCGGCGTTCATGAAGCGGACTTCACCCGGTTTTTATCGGAGTTTCATCCAAGCGAGATAGCTTCACCGAGTTCCGGGAGGGGGAATTAGCGGCTCATCGTGTGACTCGAGTGGGTTCCGAGATCGCCCGTCGAAAAAAGGCCGGTCCGGGTCGCGATCGACCAGAGCCCCGCCACCAGAATGATCGCCGCCAGGGCGCGACGCGCGGCCAGGCTGCGAGCGCCGAAGCGTCGAAGGCCGAGAGCGGCGATCGAGAGCGCGGGCAGGGTGCCGAGGCCGAAGACGGCCATGGTGAGCGCCCCTGCCCCGGGGGTGGCGACTGCCATGGGCAGACTCAAGGCGGAGTAGACCAGGCCACAGGGCAGCAGCCCGTTGGCCATTCCAAAGATCAGTTGGGCTCCGAGTGAGGGGCGGCCGAGGAACCGCTGCCCTAGCAGAGTCAGACCGGGAAGGGCAAACTTGGGTTCGGGGATCAACCCGGCCAGCCCGGCGCAGAACCAGATCAGGAAGGCGGCTGCCAGCGCGCCGGGCAACCAGGCCGGACCCGGGATCACGGCGCCCAGCCCTCCGGCGAGGGCGCCGAGCGCGGCGTAGGTCGCCACGCGGCCGAGATGCCAGGCGGGAAGGCCGCCGGGAACACGCGCGCAGCTCGAAGCAAAGGCGCCGCACATCGCGACGCAGTGCGGACTGCCCATGAGACCAGCGACCAACGCGCTGGCGAGGAGGGGAATCATGGCCACCCTGGAGAGCTCACGTGGTGCAAAATAACCCTCGGCCCGCGGCCGACTCCGCGGTCTACGACGACGACATCGTCCGTCTGTTCTTCCTCGCGACCGTCACCTGGGCGATCGTCGGGATGCTGGTCGGCGTTATCATCGCCCTCCAGCTGGCCTGGTGGCCGGCCAACCTGGGCCTGCCGTGGACCACCTTCGGGCGGCTCCGCCCCCTGCATACCAACGCGGTAATCTTCGCCTTCGGCGGCAACATTTGCTTCACCGGCATCTACTACTCGTTGCAACGGCTGCTCAAGGTCAGGATGTGGAGCGACGCGCTGTCCCGTTTCCACTTCTGGGGCTGGCAGGCGATCATCGTGTCCGCTGCGATCACGCTCCCCCTCGGCATGACCGAGTCGAAAGAGTATGCCGAGCTGATCTGGCCGATCGACATCGCGATCGCGGTAGTCTGGGTCGCCTTCGCGGTAAACTTCTTCGGGACCATCGCGGTGCGGAAGGTCCAGCACCTCTACGTCGCGATCTGGTTCTACATGTCGTTCGTGATCACCATCCCGGTGCTTCACATCGTCAACAGCCTGGCCGTCCCTGCAACGTTGTTCCGGTCGTACCCAATCTACGCCGGCATGACCGACGCACTGGTGCAATGGTGGTACGGGCATAACGCCGTCGGCTTCTTCCTGACCACGCCGTTCCTGGGACTGATGTACTACTTCCTGCCCCGGGTGGCGGAGCGGCCGGTCTACAGCTACCGGCTTTCGATCGTGCACTTCTGGGCCCTGGTGTTCCTCTACATCTGGGCGGGGCCGCACCACCTGCTCTACTCCGCCCTGCCCGAGTGGGCGCAGACGCTGGGGATGGTCTTCAGCATCATGCTGATCGCGCCGTCGTGGGGGGGCATGCTGAACGGCCTGCTTACCCTGCGTGGGGCATGGGACCGGGTGCGCACCGACCCGATTCTCAAGTTCTACGTGGTCTCGGTGTCGTTCTATGGGATGAGCACCTTCGAGGGGCCGATGATGTCGATCCGAGCGGTGAACGCGCTGTCCCACTTCACCAACTGGACCATCGGACACGTGCACAGCGGCGCGTTGGGGTGGGTGGGCATGATCTCCTTCGGGACGCTCTACTGGCTGTTGCCCAGGCTCTGGGGACGCCCCCTGGCGAAGCCCGGCTGGGCCACGACCCACTTCTGGCTGGCCACGATCGGCATCGTCATCTACACGGTCTCCATGTGGGCAGCCGGCCTGACCGAGGGGCTCGAGTGGCGGGCCCTGGATCCGTCCGGGCAGCTCAAGTATCCCAACTTCGTGGACATCGTGAATCAGCTGCATCCGTTCTACTGGCTGCGCGTCGTGGGCGGTACCATGTACCTCGTGGGCGCCCTGATGATGGCCTGGAACTTCGTGCTCACCATTCGCGGCTCGGCCCGCGCCGACCAAGCACCGGCGTTGGCGACGGCCACCTGACCCGGGAGATCCCAGATGGCGACCGAGAAGCAAGGCGAAGGGTTTCATCGCCGGGTCCTGGAAGGCCACCTTGGCATGTTCGCGATCATGACCACCATCGCGATCGCGATCGGTGGGATCGTGGAGATCGTGCCCATGTTCACCATCGCGGCGGGGCCGCCCGCCCTTCCGGGCGTGACCCCCCTCACCCCGCTGGAGGTGGCGGGACGGGACATTTACATCCGGGAAGGGTGCTACCTCTGTCATTCCCAGATGGTGCGCCCGATGCGGGCCGAGCTGCTCCGTTACGGCGAGTGGAGCCGTTCGGGCGAATACGCGTACGACCACCCGTTCCTGCTGGGCTCCCGCCGGATCGGCCCCGACCTCCAGCGGGTGGGCGGCAAGTATCCGGACGCCTGGCACTACGAGCACATGCGCGACCCGCGCAGCACCTCGCCCGGCAGCATCATGCCGCCGTATCCCTGGCTGCTCCGTGACCGCATCGACGCCGCGGACATCACCGCCTCGGTTCGGGCGCTACGGAGAGTCGGCGTGCCCTATACCGACGACCAGATCGCCTCGGTGCCGGCTCAGTTGGCGGCCGAGGGCCAGGAGATCGTGGCCCGCCTGGCGAGCTCCAGCATCAAGACCGAACCCGATCGCGAGATCGTCGCCCTGATCGCCTATCTCCAGCGACTGGGGAAGGACGGCAAGGCGGCCATCGCAGCGGGACAGGGAGGAGGACCCTCAGTCCCATGAACCACGTCCTTCACGAAGGGGCCCAAACCGCCAGCCTCGGCTGGATCATGGGCGTGATGACGGTGCTCTTCCTGACCTGCTTCCTGGGCTGGATCTGGTGGGCGTATCGCCCGGCGAATCGCAAGCGGATGGAGGAGGACGCCCGCCTGCCGCTGACGGGAGACGAGTCATGACAGAGCGCGATCAGATCCTCGGCCACGGCGCCGAAGCGGACGGGATCGAAGAGTACGACAACCCGCTCCCCGACTGGTGGGTCGGATTGTTCCTGTTCACCGTCGTCTGGGCGCTGATTTACGGGGTGCACTACCACTTCATCGCCCACCGGTCGCAGGTCAAGACGCTGGCCGCGGAAGTCGCGGAGGCCAAGAAGCGCTGGCCCCAGGCCGCGGCCGGGACTCAGCACCTGGCGATCACCCCGGAGGCGATCCAGGCGGGAGCGGCGATTTTCGCGGCCAATTGCGTCGCCTGCCACGGCGCGGACATGAAAGGCGGCATCGGCCCCAATCTGCTGGACACGATCTGGATCCACGGCGGCAAGCCGGAGGAGATCCTCCATACGATCACCTTCGGCGTGCCGGAGAAAGGGATGCTGACGTGGGGACCGATCCTGGGGCCGGAGAAGGTGGCGCAGGTCGCGGCGTACGTGGTCTCCCGAAACGCCGAGGCCACGGGGCACCCGCTCCCGGGAGCGGCAGAGAGTCACTGAGATGCTGGGGTTCGCGGGGACGAGGAAATGGATTTATGCCATGGCGCAGGAGGGACCGGTGCGCCGGCTCCGGCGCCTCACGTCCCTGATCCTCCAGGCCATCCTCTTCATCACACCGTGGGTCACGGTCAACGGGAACCCGGCCCTGCGGCTCGATCTCGATGACCGTCGAGTCTATGCCTTCGGGTCGATCTTCACCGCCTCCGACAGCATCCTGCTGCTGCTGATCCTGCTCTTTCTGGCGTTCAGTCTCTTCTTCTTCACGTCGTTGTTCGGCCGGCTCTGGTGCGGATTCGCCTGTCCCCAGACGGTATTCCTGGAGGAGTGGATCCGGCCGCTGGAGCGTTGGATCGAGGGGCCGCGCGGAGTCTGGATCCATCGCGACCAGGGACCGATCACATTCGCGGTCGTGTGGCGCAAGGCGGTGAAATGGGGCGTCCTCGCCCTAGCTGCCCTGGTGGTTTCGCTCACGTTCATGAGCTACTTCACCGGCGCCCCCATGCTCTGGACCGGCGAGGCCAGCGGCACCGCGTATGGGGTTGTCGGGTTCTTCGGCATGCTCTGGTTTCTCGACTTCGCCTGGTTCCGGGAGCAGTTCTGCAACTTCCTCTGCCCCTACGCGCGCTTCCAGGGGGCGATGACCGACGACCAGACGCTGCAGATCACCTACGACACCCGTCGTGGCGAACCGCGCGGCGGAGCCGACGCGAAGGAGACCGGACGCTGCATCGAATGCAACAAGTGCGTCGCGGTCTGCCCGCAGGGGATCGACATCCGTAACGGATTTCAGCTGGAGTGCATCGCCTGCGGGGCCTGCATCGACGCCTGCGACGATGTCCTGGGACGGCTCCACCACCAGGGGTTGATTCGTTACCTGCCGCTGGCCCAGATCGAGAATCGGCGCACCCGGAAGCTGCGGCCGCGCACCGTCGCCTATGCGTCCCTGTTGACTGGAATTGCGGGCGCCTGGCTGGCTCTACTCGCGGCCCGCGCGCCGTTCGAGGCTTCGTTGAATCGCGCGCCGGGGACCCTCTTCACCAAGGACCAGGACGGGTACCTCCGAAACACCTACCTGATGCGGATCACCAATAACGATCCCTCCCCCGATTCGGTGTCGTTCTCGGTGCGGGTCGAGGGGCTCGAAGACGCTCAGATCACGGCGCCCGACACTCGGCTGGCGTCGACCGAGAGCCGGACATTTCCGGTGGTGGT
>DATIWD010000158.1:0-22973 GCA_035519565.1 Gemmatimonadales bacterium
GCCAGGGCCTCCAGGTCCGCCGCCGTGGCCGAGAGGGACTGCATCTGGGCCTTACGGTAGTCGCTCTTCCGCTTGGCGTACTCCCGCGCGTCCTCGAGGATCTGACGCAGCCGCTGGACCGATCCGGCCCGGCTCCCACCGCCGGCCGGCTTGCCGCCTTCGCTCAGGTCCACGACCATCGCGGCCGGTGACTTGACCAGCATGGTCTCCAGCTTGTCTCCGCTGAGATCGATCAGCACCGCCTGACCGGCGATCAGCCCGCCCGACGGGGCCGACAGCACCGTGGTCACTCCCTCCATCCGCGTCGGCGGAATGGCGACATTCTGCGGATCGATCCCGGCGCCGACGTTGAACGCGGCGTTGATGTCCCCGCTCTTGGTCCCCTCATGGGTCTCGGTCTGACCGCCCGACTCGAACAGGTTGAGGCCCAGGTCGGTGCCGGCGTGGATCAGACCGGGGGTCACGATCTTACCGCTGGCATCGATCCGCGTGGCGCCATTGGGAATGGAGACATCCCGTCCCACCGCCACGATCTTCCCGTCCCGGATCACCAGGGTGCCGTTCTCGATCTTGGGGCCCGAGACCGGATAGATCGTGGCCCCGGTGATAGCGATCGTCTGCGCGTTGGCAACCGGCGCCAGGAGCAGGGTCGCCGCCAATGCGGCGCTCAGGTACGCGTAGGGGCGCTTCATTGGCCGACTCCCGGTGTGGCGGTGCCGAGGTTGAAATCAGTCTGGGGGCGGTGCTTGGGGTCGTCGCGGTCGAAGACCAGCCATCCGTCGTTGTAGACCTTTTCCGCCTTGGTGTAGACGCTGAACGGATCGGTGGTCCAGAGGACCACGTCGGCGTCCTTGCCGACCTCGAGCGATCCGGTGGTGCTGTCGATGCCCAGCGCCCAGGCCGGATTGATCGTGAGCCACTTGACCACCTGGGCCCGGGTGAGCGGAATGCCCATCGCGATCCCGGCGTACATCATGTGCGCGGCATCCTGGTTCAACCGCTGGGCGCCGTCCGGGCTGTCCGAGTGGACGATCACCCGCCCACCGGCCTTGTCGACCAGGGCGGCGTTCTCCGGGATTCCGTCCAGCGACTCGAGCTTGAAGCCCCACCAGTCGGACCAGATCGAGACCGCCACGTCTTCCCTGGCCAGCACGTCGGCGATCTTGTAGGCCTCGACCGCGTGATGGAAGGACCGGAAATGGAATCCGAATTCCTTGCCCAGGTCGATCATCTGCATCATCTCGTCGGCCCGGTAGCAGTGGTTCTGGACCAGGATGTGGCCGCGCAGCACCTCCGCGATGCTCTCGAGGCGGAGATCACGCGCCGGCGGTTCGCCCTTGCGGTCCTTGAGCCATTTGTCCCAGGCCCGCCGGTACTTCTCGCCATCGTTGAACGCCTCGCGGTAGCCGGCCATGTTGCCCATCCGGGTAGACGGTCCCCGGTTCTGATAGACCCGCTTGGGATTCTCGCCGCAGGCCATCTTCAGTCCATAGGGGGCACCCGGATACTTCATCTCCTGGACGCTGCGGGCGGGGATCAATCGGAGAACCGCGCTGCGGCCGCCGATCAGGTTGGCCGAGCCGGGGAGCGCCTGAATCACCGTGACGCCACCGGCGATCACCAGCGGGATCTGCGCGTCCTGGGGCCAGAAGGAGTGCTCGGCCCACACCTGTGCCGTGTTGGGGTTGGTGGCCTCGTTGCCATCGCTGACCGCGTCGATCCCGGGGGCAGGGTAGACCCCCAGGTGGCTGTGATCATCGATGATGCCCGGGGTCACGAACTTGCCGGTTCCATCGACGATCACCGCATCGGCCGGCGCGCTCAGGTCCTTCCCGATCGAGACGATCTTGCCGTCCTGCAAGAGGATCGAGCTGTTCTCCAGCTCGGGACCCGCCGCCGTGAGGATGGTGGCGTTCTTGATCAGCACCGGCGGATTCGGATGGCGCCGGTAGGTGGACGGGTACTGTGGCCGGTCCACGCTGATCGTGTCGGTGAAGGGCGCCGGGCTCGGAGCCGCTGCGGTCGCGGGGGTTGCCGCCGGTGCGCCCGTTCCTTGTGCAGGAGCGGCGGCGGGAGCGGGGGCAGTGGTCGTGGGGGCCGGTGCACTGCTGGCACACCCGACGATGAGGAACAGTGAGGCCGCGGTCAGTCTCGACATGTCTCCCTCTATTTGTTGCTCACGAATTCCAACGGGGTATTGGCGATGGCCACTTTGATCACCCGGTGAGGTGACGCGGTGGTCACGAAATAAGTCACGGCCTGGTTGTCGCTCGAGCAGATGGCACGGAACGCCTCCACCTCGCCCCCGGCCAGCGCCACCTTTTCGACACCGGCCACCTTGAGCGTCTCGGTCCTGATCCGGTTCTCGGTGGCCGAGAAGACCCGCAGGGTCCAGGAGGCATTGGCCTTCAGTCGGAACGCGGGAAGCAGTCCCTGAAGCACGTTCTCGTCCAGGACTTCCGGCGTCACGATCGTATCGATCACCGTGGTCTGCGGGCCCTTGGTCGTCGTGAGACTGGCAAAACCCTGCACCCTCCCTGGACCATAGGTGAGGGCCGCCTTGATCGCCTGGCCCTGGATCGTCCCGTCCTGGGTCAGCTTCCGCATCCCGCCGTCGGCACCGAAGGTAACGCTGGTCGTCTGCTTCACCAGGTTCTGGATCTCAGTGTTTTCCCGATACTGGTAGCCGTCTTCCGACTTGCTGAGCCCGGTGATCTGGCGGCCGACCGGCTTGCCGTTGGCCATCACCGTCAAGGTATCCTCCCGGTCGGCCAACTGGCCCAGATCGAGGTTGAGGTCGGTCTTGGCGGTCAGCTGGGCCTCGGTGAGCGGGGTGCCCTCCGGCGTTACGATCTTGATCGGAGCGATCGTCTTGAGCTTGTCGTAGATCGCGGCACCGTCTCCCACTACCACGATCAGACTCGCGTTGGGCCGGATCATCGCCTTGGAGACGGCCAGCACACGCGCAGGGCTCTCCGCCGCCAGCCTGGTGCGATAGGTCTTGAGGTAGTCCGCGGGCAACCCCAGCAGCTTGACTCTCGCGACCGCTCCCGCCACCTGGTTCGCGGTCTGCACCGTGAGCGGGAAGCTCCCCACCAATGCTCCCTTGGCTCCATCCAGCTCGGCGGCGGGCACTGGCTGGGCTCCCATGCGGCGCAGCTGATTCAGCATCTCCTTGAGTGCAGAGTCGGTGACCTCGGTCCGGACCTCGGTGCTCGACTCAAAGGTGCCGATCCCCCGGGGCCGGCCTACACTCGAGTAGGCGCCGTAGGTCCAGCCCTTTTCTTCGCGAAGAATCCGGAACAGGCGGCTGTCCGCGCCCCCGCCCAGTACCCGATTGGCCACCGCGACCGCGAAATAATTGGTGTCGGCCGCAGGGAAGGTGGTGTTTCCGACCAGAATGGTGGACTGCACCGAGCTTGGCCGATGGACCAGCAGGATTTCCGTCTTGAGCCGGGCCGGTGGGGCCGGCGCAGGGGGAACCACCGTGGGCTTCCCGGTCCAGGAGCCGAAGGCCTGCGTCGCCAGCTTGGTGGCGTCGGCCAATGTCACATCTCCCGCCAGCACCAGCAATGCACCGGAGGGGCGGAACCGTGCATCGTGAAAGGCCTGGAGATCCTCGCGCGTGATCTTGGCGACCGATTCCGGGCTGGGGTGCCGGCCATAGGGATGCTGGCCGTAGATCCCCTTGTAGAAGAATCTTTCCGCGATGGCATCGGGCTGGGTCTGCTCGGCTTGCAGCGAGGTCAGCTCCTGCCGGCGCAACAGATCCAGCTCTTCTGCGGCGAAGGTGGGCCGAATCACCGCATCCGCCAGCAGTTCAAAGAAGAGCAGAGCGTGAGACGAGAGCCCGTCGGCCTGAATCGAAAGCCAGTCCTGCCCCGCCGAGGCGTTGAGCGACCCGCCGACCCCTTCGATCGCCTCCGCCACCTGGTTGGCCGTGTGGTTGCCGGCGCCCTTGGTGAGGAGCCCGGCCACCATGTCGGCCAGTCCGTCCTTGCCTGCCGGATCGAGGATTTGACCCGCGGAGAGCGAGAGCGTCACCGACAAGACCGGCTGGTCGTGCCGCTCGACCAGCACCAGGCGCAGGCCGTTGGGCAGGGTGGCTTCCTGGAAAGGAGGAAACACCGCCGGGACGACCGCGCCCGCCGGAGGCGGAGTAGGCGGCACCCCCTGCGCGGACAGCGCCGCCGGAATGCCAGCGAGCAGGAGGCTGAGGATGCGCCGGTTCATGAGGCGCCTCCCGGGGATACCAGGAGAATCAGCGCGTTGTCGGGCCGGAGATAGGCCTGCGCGACCCGCTTGATATCGTCCACGGTGACGGCGAGGTAGCGCGTGAGGTCGGTGTTGATCGCCTCCAGCGAGCCGTGGAAGGTGGCCGCATGCTGGAGCGCTTCCGCGATATCCAGCGCCCGCTGGCGGTCGCTGATCACCGAGGCCGTGAGCACGTTCTTGGCCTTGGTCAACTCGGCGTCGGTCACTCCCTCGCTCCCGATCCGGGCCACCTCCGCGTTGAGGAGAGTGTTGAGCGAGTCCGCGCTGATCCCCTGGTTGGCGACTGCGATCGTGGCGAACACGCCCGGCCCCCGGCGGGTGCCGAACACCCCGGCCTGCGTAGAGACCGCCGCCTGGGCCTCTCGGGCCAGTTTGACGTTGAGCCGCGAGCTTTCCCCCTGACCGAGAATGATCTCGAGCAGGGCGAGGGCGGGCGTGTCGGCGTGATCGTGGGCGGGGATTCGGTAGAACTGAAGTGTGGCGGGGAGGTTGGCCAGCTTGTCGGTCACCCGGCGGACGTCGGCCCCCGGGTTGAACTTCGCGGTACAGACGACCGGGGGTGGGGCGTCTACCCTGGGAATTCCTCCGAAGTACTGTGCGATCAGCGCCTTGATCTCGGCCGGCTTGAAATCCCCCACCACCGTGAGCCGAGCGTTATTGGGCGCGTAATAGAGATGGAAGAAGGCCTGCACATCCGCCGTGCTGGCGGAGTCGAGATCCTCCATCGAGCCGATGGTGCTGTGGGCGTAAGGGAAGCAGTTGGTGGAGTCGTAGACGCCGTAGAGACCGTCGAGCAGGGCCGCCTGGTAGGGCTGGTTGTCGATCCGAAGTCGCCGCTCTTCCTTCACCGCCGCCCGCTGGTTCTCGAAGTTGGCGTCGGTCACCGCCAGCGATTGCATGCGGTCGGCCTCGAGCCAGAGCGCCAGATTCACCCGATTGGATGGGACCACTTCGAAGTATCGGGTGATGTCGTCCTCAGTCTGGCCGTTCAGGCTCCCCCCGGCTCGCTCGATCAGCTGGAAGAATTCGCCCTTCGCCACGTGGGCCGATCCCTGAAACATTAGGTGCTCGAACAGGTGGGCGAATCCCGACCGGCCCCGCTGCTCGTTCCGGGAGCCGACGTCGTACCAGAGATTCACCGCCACCACCTGGGCGGTGTGATGTTCGGCCAGCACCACGGTCAGGCCGTTGGGGAGCTGGTAGGTCTCGTAGGCCACCTTGCCGGGCTCCTGTGCGGGAAGCGAGACGGCGGCGGCCAGCGACAGGCAGACGAGGAACAGAGCGGTTTTGGACACGGACTTCCTATATGAAGGAATGAACTCAGCGGGCAACTGGGGCCCACCTACGCGCCTGGGCGCGAACTCGTTTCACTTGACCGGGAACAGTCGCAGGCTGTTGCTGGAGAGAATCCGCTGCTGCAGATCGGGCTCCAGTGGCAGGGCCAGGAACTGTTCGATGTTCAACCGAAGGTCCTTCACGCCCGGGCTGGGCCAGTCGGTGCCCCAAAGGGTCTTCTCACCCAGTTCGGTCAGGCGCGGAAAATAATCGAGCAGCCGCGCGGGCGGGATGCCGGAGAGATCCAGGTACAGATTCCGGTGGCGGCGCAGGACGAAGAAGGCCTCCTCCATCCAGAGCGGCCGCCCGCCGTGGGCCAGGATGACCCGCAGGTCGGGAAAGTCGATCGCCACGTCGTCGGCCTCGAGCGGATTGCCCCACTTGGATCGCGCACCCGGAAAGATGCTCGTTCCGGTGTGAATCATGACCGCGAGCCCACGCTCTTCCGCGCGACGATAGATCCGTCCCAGTGGCTCGAGGCCCTGAGTGTAGGCGTTGGCGGGGAAGAGCTGATGACACGGGTGGATCTTGAGGCAGCGGATCCCCATCGCGATCAGCCGGTCGACATCTCCTTCGGGGTCCTTGGTGAACCGGGGATGCACGCCGCCCACCGCGATCAGGCGATGCGGCGCCTTTTCCGCGTAGCGCGCCACGAATTCGTTGGTCGAATCCTGGAACCCCATCAGGTCGGGGCTGGGATAGTTGATCAAGCCCACACGCTGTACGCCGGAGCGGTCCATGAGAGCGAGGAGGGCCTGCGGATCGTGCACCAGGGCAACGAACTCCTCCCACTGCTTCTCCTTGCCCCGCTTGAACGCTTCCAGCGCCGCCGGCCTGAGCTGCTCCAGCGGCTGGACATGGATGTGGATGTCGGTGATGGGGTAGGGCGTGGTCATCCGGTTTGCCTATCGCCCCTTGAAGTCCGGCTTGCGCTTGGCCAGAAAGGCGGCGACTCCCTCGACCTTGTCCTCGCTGGCAAAGGCGACTCCGAACAGCCCGCGCTCCTGCCGGAGTCCTTCATCCAGCGGCGAGCGAAGCGAGGCCCGCACCGCCTCCTTGATCAACTGCAAGGCGACCGGACTCTTCTCCGCGATCGAGGCGGCAAGTGTCATGACCTGCTCCTCGAGCTTGGCCGCGGGGACCACTTCGTCCACCAATCCAATCCGCAGCGCTTCCTCGGCCCCGATGATGTCGCCGGTGAAGAGCAGGCGATACGCCGCCCCGGTTCCGACCAGTCGCGGGAGGCGCTGCGTCCCGCCGCCGCCCGGAATGATGCCGAGGTTGACCTCGGGCTGGCCCAGCCGGGCAGAATCGGCAGCGATCCGGATGTCGCAGGCCAGGGCCAGCTCGCACCCTCCGCCCAGCGCGAATCCGTTGATCATGGCGATCACCGGGCGGGGGAAGCGCTCGACCGCGTCGAAGATCGAAGGCCCGCTCATGCTCTCGTACTGCTGGACCGGCGTCCGTCCCTCGAACTCGGCGATGTCGGCGCCCGCCACGAAGGCCTTGTCCCCGGCCCCCGTGATCACCACCACGCGGACCTCGGCCTTGCTCTTGAGCGAGTCGAGCGCGGTCAGGATCTGGCGCCGGGTGGCGGCATCCAGCGCATTCCGTTTCTCGGGGCGGTTGATGACCAGGAGGGCGATCCGATCGCGGACCGTCACCAGGACGTTGGAGGATTCAGTCACGTGGCGGGATAGTCGTAGAATCCGCCGCCGGTCTTCTTGCCGAGCCGGCCCTCGGCGACCAGGCGACGGAGGATGGCCGGGGGTTCGTACTGGGCATCACGCAGGGTCGAGTGCAGGTGTTCGGCGATCCGGAGCCGGACGTCGAGTCCCACCAGGTCGGTGAGCTTGAGCGGCCCCATCGGGTGGTTGTATCCCAACTCCATGGCGCGATCGATGTCGGCCGCCGAGGCCACGCCCTGTTCCAGCATCCGCATCGCCTCGAGGCCCAGCACCACGCCCAGGCGGCTGGAGGCGAAGCCGGGAGAGTCTTTCACAACCACGGCCTCCTTACCCATGGCCCGCACCACCTCCTCAGCCTCCTCTCGAGTCGCCACGGAGGCGCTCTCGGGCACAATGATTTCCACCAGGCGCATCAGGTGCACCGGGTTGAAGAAGTGGAGACCGATGACCCGTTCGGGTTTGGCCACTCCCCGCGCGATCGCCGCGACCGAGAGAGAAGATGTGTTGCTGGCCAGGAGCGCGTCAGGGCCGGCGGAGGCACCTGCCTGACCGAGAACGTCTCGCTTGACCTCGAGGTCCTCGAAGACGGCCTCGATCACCAGGTCGGCCTCGCGACAGGCCTCCGGCAGAGCAGGCTCGATACGAAGGCGACCGCGGATCTGACCTGCGTCCTGAGCGGTCATTTTCTGTCGGGTGACTGCGCCCTTCAGCACGCCTTCGATCGCGGTCATCGCGGCCGACAAGGCGTCGGGGTCGGCATCGGTAAGAACAGTCTGCCAGCCCGCCGATGCGCTGGCGTGCGCGATACCGGAACCCATGGTCCCGGCCCCGATCACGGCGACGCGCCGGCTCGGCCGGGTCACGCCGCCACCCGCTCGATCACTCGCCGGATCCGGTCCGGATAATTGCCGCAGATCCCGTCTACCCCGAGCCGGGCCAGGCGCTCGATTTCCGCCTCATCGTTGGCGGTCCAGGACAGGAGCTCGAGGTTCCGGCGGTGGAGGGTAGTCACCAGATCCTGATCGATCAGCTGCCAGTCCTGCCAGAGCGTCGTGGCCCCCGCGGCCTCCAGCATGCCGACCGGATCCAGCACGTAGGAGGCAGAGAGCAGCCCGCGACGGAACGGCGGCTGGAGCCTACCCAGCCGGAGGATGATGCGGTGATCGAAGCTGTGGACGGCGTAGCGATCGGGGGTCGGTCCGTGGGTGAGAACCTGGAGCAGCCGGTCGTCCGAACTCGGAGGAAGCGTCTTGGCCTCGACAAAGACGTAGAGCCCGTCGAGGACCTCGAGTGCCTCGGCCAGGCGGGGGATCGGCTCTCCATTGGGGAGTCGGTGCCGAGCGATCGCCGCCCAGTCGTGTGCCGCGATGGTGCCCAGGCCAGGAATGGCTGGGTCGTGGTGGACCACCAGGGTCCCGTCTCGACTGGCGTGGATGTCCAGCTCGACCGCGTCCGCTCCCAGCTCTCGGGCGGCCCGGAAGGCGGCAGGGGAGTTCTCGTACTGCGAGCCCGAGGCGCCCCGATGCGCGATGACCCTCAGTTGTCCTCCGCCCGCTTGGCCTCGATCCAGTCGTTCTCCTTGAAGATCTCCCGGAGCTGAGCCCGATCCTCGGTGCTCGGCGTCACCGAGGCGATGTAGGCCGGATACGCCTCGGGAGACAGTTCGTTCCCCGTCACATCGAAGGGCATCCGCGCGTGCACACCGATCTTGCGGTTGAACGCGGGATGGGGGATGTAGAGATGCCGCGCCGGATCGGAGATGGCCAGGTTGAGCCGGCTCACCAGCCGAGTGATCTCCTGCCGGTATAGCTCCCGGCTGGCCTCGTTCAACGCGCCCATATCGGCGGGAGACTCGACTTCCCGCTCGTTGAAGCGGCCCTTCAGTCCCCAGACGTAGGCCCAGTGGGCGCTGGAGGAGCGATCGTTCCCGAACAGATCGAAGGCGGTGGGGATCCACTTGTTGAAATAGCGCTGGATGATGTCGGAAGGAACCTTGCCCGCCTTGACGATCCGGAGCAGTCCGTTGTTCCCGGTGCCGAGATGGAAGCTCTCCTCCTTCAGCATGGGGCCCATGGAGCAGGCCAGCGGCTGGAAGGCGGAGGTCGAGAGCATCTTGAGCTGGAACTTGCCGTCCCGGTCGATGAACTGGGTGTAGGTGAAGAAGTCGAGCCAGTTCTCCACGATCTCGTTGAAGCTGCCCAGCAGTCGCTGGCCCTCCTCTGCCCGGCGCTCGAGGAGCTTCTGGGCTTCCCGGCGCCCTTCGTCGCCGAAGTGCTGGCAGAGCAGGTAGGACATCTGCCAGCCGTGTCGCATCTCCTCGGTCATCACCCGCATCAGCGCGAAGAGGTCGTAGTCGCTCGGGGCGTTCTGGAGCAGGGCCCGCTGCTGCTCGACCGAGGCGAACTCGGTGTCCCCCTGATAGACGATCAGATTGAGCAACGCGTCGCGCACTCGCTGGTCGGGGATGTGCATCAAGGTCGGCCACTTGCTCTGGCCCTTGTAGTGGCCGAACTCGATGGTGGGAGACTCGGGTGGGCCGAACTTCGCCTCGAACTTGAAGGTCCGGAAGCTTCGTCCCAGGAACTCCTCGGCCACGCTGGCCCCCTTGAATTCCTTGCTGGCGACCCCGATCGAGTCCTGCCAGTAGTGGAAGTAGTCGATCCACTCATCGAAGTTGTTGACCCGTCTCATCGGGAACCGCTCCTTAGTGACCCCGGAAGTGGGCAGCCCGCTTGCCCAGAAAGGCGGCCATGCCCTCGACCGCGTCGTAACTGCGGAAACACCGCTCCTGCGATTCGTACTCCCTCTGAAGCGCCGTGGCCAGGTCGGGTCCGGTCGCGTGCTGCACCGCCCGTTTGGCCAGTCCAGCCGCCAGGCCCGGGAGCGCGGTCAGTCGCGCGGCCCATTTGGCGGTCTCCTCGGCCAGGTCCTTGGCCGGCACCACCCGCGTGAGCAGACCCAACTCAAGGCACCGGGCGGCCGGCACCATCTCCGCCGACCAGATCAACTCCAGCGCTCGCGCCGGCCCCACCAGTCGGGGCAGGAAATAGGTGGCGCCCAGATCGGGAAGCACACCGATCTTGTGGAACACCATGCCCATGGCTGCCTGATCGGAGCCGATTCGGAAATCGCAGGCCAGCGCCAGACTGGCCCCACCCCCTGCGGCAGCCCCGTTGAGACTGGCCAGCACCGGCTGGGGCGCCTCGTAGAGCAGGCGGGCCAACGCATTCCCCTGCTGGACCACGGCGAGCGCATCTTCCAGCCGCCGCCCCTCGAGGCTGGACGAGAGGAACTTCACGTCGGCCCCGGAACAGAAGGCTCGGCCCGATCCGGTGAGCACCAGGACGCGGACCGCGGGATTCTCGACCAACTCCTGACCAGCCCGCAGCATCTCCTCGCCCATCGCTCGATCGAAGGCGTTGAGCATGTCCGGCCGATTGAACGTCAGCGTGCCGACGCCATCGGAGACGCTGGTCTGGACGTGGCGGTAGGGCATAGTCAGGTCTTAGCAGGGACCGGGGACCAGACAATCGGCAATCGGCAATCGACAATCATCAACTATCCCATTCGCCCCATTCCAATCGGCACTCGGCACTCGGCAATCAAACCCTCCCCCACTCAGTCCTCAGTCCTCAGTCCTCAGTCCTGTCTTTCCACCACCATCGCAATGCCTTGTCCCACACCGATGCACATCGTCGCAAGCCCATACCGGCCACCTCTGCGCCGAAGCCCATGCACCAGCGTGGCGAGCAACTTGGCGCCGCTGGCACCGAGCGGGTGTCCCAGCGCGATGGCGCCGCCGTAGACGTTGACCCGGGACGGGTCGAGCTTGAGCTCCCGCATGCAGGGGATCGCTTGTGCCGCGAAGGCCTCATTGAGCTCGATCAGGTCCAGGTCCTCAGTCTTGAGCCCCAGGCGCTTGAGAAGCTTCCGAGTGGCAGGAACCGGGCCGATACCCATCCGGCTGGGATCCACGCCGGCAACGGCAGTGCCCAGGATGCGCGCGAGGGGCTTCCGGCCGAGGTCGGCGGCCGCGCGATCGCTCGTCACCGCCAACGCCGCGGCGCCGTCATTGATCCCACTCGAGGTGCCGGCCGTGACGGTGCCGTCCTTGGTGAACGCGGGCTTCATTTTGGCTAACCCTTCGCGGGTCACGTCGGCGCGGGGATGCTCATCGCGGCAGAATTGCTTGCGCTCTTTGCCGGGGAGGGTGACGGCCACCAGTTCGTCGTCGAAGGCACCCGAGGTCATCGCCGCCTGGGCCCGTTTCTGGCTCTCCAACGCGAACGCTTCCTGGTCCTCGCGGGTCACCCCGTACTCCTTGGCCACTTTCTCCGCCGTCTCGCCCAGTGAGATGGTCCAGTCCGGCCGCATCGCCGGGTTGACGAAGCGCCAACCGACCGTGGTGTCGGCCATCGCCGGTGGGGTGCGATTCCAGGCGGTCCCGCTCTTGAGCATCGCGTAGGGTGCCCGAGTCATGCTTTCCACCCCGCCGGCGATGAACAGCTCGCCTTCCCCTGCCTTGATGGCCTGGGCGGCACTGGCCACGGCCTGGAGACCCGAGCCGCACAGGCGATTCACCGTCTGGCCCGGCACCTCCACCGGCAGGCCGGCCAGGAGCAGCGCCATCCGGGCCACGTTCCGGTTGTCCTCACCGGCCTGATTGGCGCAGCCCATGATCACGTCGTCGATCCGCTCGGGCGGAATCTCCCCGCGCTGGACGACGGCACGGATTACGACCGCCGCCAGATCGTCCGCGCGCACCTCCGCCAGCGCGCCACCCACGCGGCCGACCGGAGTACGGAGTGCGGTTGTGATGACGGCGTCAGTCATGGATCATGGTCGATTGCCGATTGCCGATTGCCCAGTGCCGAGTGCCCATATCGAGTACTGAGTACTGGGTACTGAGTACTGAGTGTTTACTGCCGAGTGCCGAGAGCCGAGTGCCTAGTGCCCCTTGCCCCCTGCCTCTTACCGCTTGCGTCTTTCCTCTTGCCTCACGTCGCCACCCACACCGTCTTCGTCTCCGTGTAATTCTCCAGCGCATGTCGGCCCAGGTCGCGGCCGAAGCCGGACTGCTTGTATCCGCCGAAGGGAGCCACCGGGTCGTAGACGTTGTAGCTGTTGATCCAGACGGTCCCGGCCCGGATCGCGTGGGCGACTCGATGCGCCTTCGCCACGTCCCGGGTCCAGAGTCCCGCCGCCAGGCCATAGAGCGATTGGTTGGCGATCCGAATCGCCTCTTCCGTGGTTTCGAAGGGGAGCACGGCGAGCACCGGTCCGAAGATCTCTTCCTGTGCGATGGTCATCTCGGGGGTGACATCGTCGAACACGGTGGCCTCCACGAAGAACCCTCGACCATTCACCTGAGCGGGCTTGCCGCCCACCAGGAGACGAGCCCCTTCGGAACGTCCCTTTTCGATGTAGCCCAGCACTCGCTTCTGTTGTTTCTGAGAGGCGATGGCCCCGAGTCGCGTCTCCTTCGCGAATGGGTCACCGGGGGTGAGTTTCCTGGCTCGCTCGACCAGTTGCTGCACCACCTGGTCCTTGACGCTGCGCTCGACCAGGAGCCGGCTGCCGGCGGCGCAGACCTCGCCCTTGCCGTAGAAGATCCCGTTGTGGGCGCCCTTGACCGCCGCGGCCAGATCGGCGTCGGCGAAGATCAGGTTGGGGCTCTTGCCGCCCAGTTCAAGGGTGATTCGTTTGAGCGTCCCCGCCGCCTCCCGCATCACCTGCTGGCCCACGACGGTCGAGCCGGTAAAGGCGATCTTGTCGACCTCGGGATGACGAACCAGCCCCCCGCCCGCAGTGGGCCCGTCGCCCGGAACCACGTTGAGCACTCCAGGAGGGAACCCGGCTTCGCGGAAGATCTCGCCTAGCGCCAGCGCGGTGAAGGGCGTTTCGGGGGCGGGCTTGAGGACCACGGTGCACCCGACCGCCACCGCGGGAGCCACTTTCCAGGTGGCCAGATTGAGCGGGAAGTTCCAGGGGACTATGGCGCCGACCACGCCTACCGGTTCGGGCCGGGTGTAGGCGAAGAACGGCCCTTCGACCGGCAGCGTCTCTCCGGCGATTTTGTCGGCCCAGCCGGCGTAGTACCGCAGGGTATCCACCGAGGCCACCACGTCGATCTTCGACTCGAAGAGCGGCTTCCCGTTCTGCCGAGTTTCCAGCTCCGCTAGCTCGTTGAGGCGGGCTTCCATCAGGTCCGCCGCCTTCTGGAGCAGGGCGCCCCGCTTGCGGGCGGAGAGTTTGCGCCAGGTGTCCGACTCGAAGCAGGTCCGAGCCGAGCGTACGGCGCGATCGATATCCTCCGCCCCCGCGCTCGCCACCGGCGCCAGCACCTCCTCGGTGGCCGGATTGATCACCGAGAGCTTGGCGCCCGAGTGTGCGGGCGAGAATTCGTTGCCGATGAAGAGCTCAGTGTGCATCTAAGTGCCGAGTGCCGAGTGCCGATCGACAAGGACTGAGGACTGAGGACTGAGGACCGAGTCGTGGTCCCCAGCAGGCGTGGTCAGCACATTCGGCTCCCATTCTCCCATTCTCCCATTCTCCCATTCTCCCATTCTTCCCTCTACCGCGCCTTGAACGCCGCCATCCTCTTCTCCGCGTACGCCGCCAGCCCCTCCTTGGCGTCTTCCGACTGGAACAGCTGCTGCTGCAGCTCGCGCTCGATCGCCAGGGCGCTTTCGAAGGGAACCTCGATTCCCGACTGCACCGAGCGTTTGATCAGCCCCACCGCCTTCGCCGCCTTGTTGGGCGGGCAGAACTGCTTGGCGAAGAGCTTGGCGTTCTCCCAGAAGCCGTCGGGGTCCAGCACGTGATTCACCAGCCCCATCTCCTCCGCCTTCTCGAAGGAGAAGGTCTCCCCCGTGGCCATCAGCTCGATCGCCCGGGACTTGCCCACGATCCGGCAGATCCGTTGGGTGCCGCCGGTGCCCGGCAACACGCCGAGGTTCACCTCGGGCAGGCCGATCTTCCCGGCGTTTCGCTTGGCCAGCCGGAGGTCGCAGGCCATCGCGATCTCGAGGCCGCCGCCCACGCAGTGTCCGTTCAGGGCCGCGATCGTGAGCTTGGGAGTGTGCTCCAGGCGATTGAGCGTCTCGTTGGCGTGGAGGCAGAAGAAGTACTTGAAGCGCGGTGTCACCGCGTTCAGCATCCCGATGTTGGCGCCGGCGCTGAAGAACTTTTCGCCGTGCCCGCGCAGGACGATCACGTGGGCGTCGTCGGCCATCCGGGCGTCCAGAATCGCGGCGTCCAGTTGGCGCATCATCTCATAGGTATAAGTGTTGGCCGGCGGGTCGTTCAGCGTGATGATGGCCAGCCCGTCGGCGACCTCGTAGTTGACGAGAACGCGGTCGGTCGGGGCCGGGGCGCCGGGGCGGGGAGATGCGGTGGCGGTCACGGTCATCCTCCAGTTGCGGCGGCCATCAACGCGGGCGCCGAGGCGGCAGGTTGGATGAAACCATCCAGGAAGAGTTGCCCCATCTCTTCCCCCAGTTGCTCGGGGCCGATGGGACCGGTCGGGTGGTACCAGGTGTAGATCCAGTTGACCATGCCGAAGAGGGCGAAGGTGGCCGTTTGTGGCCCGATCCGGGCCCCTTCCACCGCTTCCAGCAGCTGGGTCAGCAGAGTGACGTATTCCCGCTTTCGCTTGCGGATCTGGCCCCGGAGCGGGCCGGCCAGCTGTTCCGCCTCGTGCGAGAGGACCTTCATTTCGTCCATGTGGGCCGCGAAGAAGACCACGTGATGCCGGATGAACGCGGCCAGTCGGGCCCGGGGATCCTGATCCCGGGTGATGGCCTCCCGGGCGCCGCTGATGACCTGCACGAAGCAGCGATCCTGGATCAGGTAGAGCAGTTCATCCTTGCTCTTGACGTAGTGGTAGATCCCCGCGAGGCTCATCCCGCTGGCGCGCGACAGGTCCCGCATGGAGGTGGCGTGGAAACCACGCTCCGCGAAGGTCTTGGCAGCGGCGAGGAGCAGGGATTGGAGGCGCCGATCGTAGGTCTGCACAAGGCGTCCGAACGTTCGTTCGGACCCAAGCTACCCACCGCCTCCCGGGGGGTCAACCGGTTTGGGCGCCTTAACAGCGCCGCAACCATTCCGTCTTTTTGCCATCATCAATGAACCCCAGGCCCGAACCCGTGTCGCCTTCGGACGCCGCGCTGGTCGAGGCCTACCGGGCCGGTGACCAGAGCGCGGCCACGCTCCTGGTGGCCCGTCATGCAACCCCCCTGGGGCGGTTCCTGGTTTCTTCGGGGGTGGGGCCGGATGAGGCGGAGGACCTGGTCCAGGAGGCGTTGTTTCGGGCCTTCCGGCGGATCGACACCTGGCGAGCCGAAGCGTCCTTCCGGAGCTGGCTCTTCACCATCGCGGGCAACCTGGTGAAGGATGAGTATCGCAAGCGCCGAGGCAGAATGATGGTTTCCATCGAAGACCGGGACCTGGCCGACCACAACGACCCCGCGGCGACGCTCGACGCCAAGGACGCCGAGGAGCGGCTGGCGGCAGGGCTGACGCGGCTCCCCAGACTGCAACGGGAGGTCTTCCTGCTGCGCGTCAACGGCGGAGTGGAATACGAGGAGATCGCGGCCACGCTGGGGACTACCCCCGGGGCGGCCCGGGTGCATTTTCATCATGCCGTGAAGCGGCTGAAGGAGTTGGTGCGATGACCTGCGGAGACCTGCTGGATCGGATGCCGGTGGTAGCGGCCGGTCGCGGGAGCTGGAGCGCCGAAGAGGCGGCCCATCTCGCCGAGTGCGTCGAGTGTCGGGAAGACTGGGCCCTGATTCAACAGGCCCGGACCCTGGGGCAGGCAGGCGAGCGCGTCGATACCGGGAAGATCCAGTCCCAGGTCCTGGCCCGACTGGCGGCGGCCCGTCGCGCCGACCGGATTCGGCGCGGAGGTTGGGTGGCTGGACTGGCCGCGGCAGCCGCAGTGGCCCTCATGCTCTGGCGGGGCAACATCCCTCCCACCAATGCGACCGGACCCGCCACGACCGCTCCCACTGTTGAGAACTTCTCGATTCCCGTCGCCGAGCTGGAGACGCTGGACGGTGGACAGATGCAGGCCGTGCTCGAGAACCTGGAAGCGCCGCTGTCCGCCGGAGGGACGCCCGACGTGCCCAACTTCGGCGACCTCGATAATGAGCAGCTGCAATCCATACTCGGGTCCATGGAGGGCTGATGCGAACCTGGTCGTGGGGATTGATGGCGTTGACCCTTCTGGCGCCGGCGACGGTCCGAAGCCAGCAGCCGCCGCCGCAGGACGACGCCGCACGGGAAGCGACCCGCAAGCAGATCGAAGACCGCTTCGCCGCGCGGGTCCAGGAGGAGTTGGGCCTGAGCGACGATCAGGCCGCCAAGATGCGGGTCACGGCGTCCACCTACTTCGCGAAGCGGCGGACTCTCGAGCAGAACGAGCGGAAGCTGCGGCAGGCGCTGGCGGGCCAGCTGCGACCCGGAGTCGCCGCCAATCAGGACAGCGTCTCCAGGTTAGTCGAGAGCATGCTGCAGGTTCGTGAGAAATATCTCCAGACCTTCCGCGAGGAGCTCAAGGAACAGGCGGCCTATCTCAACCCGGTGCAGCGCGCCCAGTATTTCATGATGCGCGAAAAACTGCTGGAACGGATCCGGCAGGCCCGGGACAATGGACCCGATCACCGGGGCCGCGACGGGGATCGGCCCGACCGAGGTCCGCCCGACCAGCCCTGATTCGCTTCGCTTTACTCGCCCTTCCGGCGCCGCTAGCTTCCTCACGATTGTCGAGAGGATCCCATGCGGCGCCTTTCGTTGGTGCTCGCCCTTCTAAGCCTGATCGTGCCGGCCTCGAGCCGGGCCCAGAGTCGAGTGGTCTATCGGCTGCTCGTCTCCGGGGAAATCGATCAGGGCCTCGCCCCCTACATCGCCCGTGGCCTCCGGGAAGCCAAGGCCGCGGGAGCGGCCGCTGTCTTTCTCGATCTCGATACCCCCGGAGGCCGGGTGGACGCCGCCGAGCGGATCGTGGACGCGGTCCGCGGCTCCTCGGTCCCCGTCTACGCCTTTGTAAATCCGCGAGCCTACAGCGCCGGCGCCATGATCGCGCTCTCGACCAAGGGGATCTACATGCGGTCGGGTGGAGTCCTGGGTGCCGCCACCCCGGTCAGTGGGGAAGGGGTCAAGGCGCCCGAGAAATACGTCTCCGCCATGCGCGGGGAGTTTCGGGCGCTCGCCGAGGAGAATGGCCTCGATCCGCGAATCGCCGAGGCGATGGTCGATGAGCAGCTTGGCGTACCCGGAATGGTCGAGCCGGGCAAACTGTTGACCCTGAGCACCTCGGAGGCGCTCAAGGTCAAGTTCGCCAGGGCCCAGGTGGAGGATCAGGCCGGGCTGCTGGCCACCCTGGGACTGACCGGCGCCGACGTCGTGACCGTGAGCCCCAACTGGGCCGAGGCCGTGGTTCGCTTCCTGACCAGCCCCATCGTCTCCTCGCTGCTCCTCTCACTCGGCATCCTGGGGCTGCTGACCGAGATCAAGGCCGGCGCCCACGGTCTGGGACTGCTGGTGAGTCTGGGCGCGTTGGGACTGTTCTTCGGCGCCAGCCTGATCCTCGGCCTGGCCGGCTGGGAAGTGCTGCTGCTGCTCGGGTTGGGAGTGGTGGCCCTGGGGATCGAGATCTTCGCCGCCCCCGGGACTCTGGTTCCCGGGTTGGTCGGGGCACTCCTGATCGGCGCCTCGATGGTGCTGGCGATGTCCGGAACCTCACCTACCGGAGCCGACCTGATCCGCGCACTGGCCGTGCTTGCCGCCAGCATCGGCATCACGGCCTCGGTGATCTACGCCTGGGTCAGGCATCTGCCCAACAGCACCCGCTTCGCCGGTTTGCTCCTCCGCCACGCCACCCATTCCTCCGAAGGGTTCATCTCCGCTCCGGTACGGAACGATCTGGTGGGACAGGAGGGCGTCTCGGTCACCGATCTCCGGCCGGCCGGGATGGCCCAGGTCGGCAATGAGCGGCTGGACGTAGTGACCGAAGGCGAGTACATCCCCGCAGGACGCCGGATCAAGGTGATCCGCTCCGAAGGCTACCGGCACATCGTCAACGCGGTTCCCTGATCGCGTCTCCCCTCAGACTCGTGGAGCTCCACGGTGAACGACTTCTTCGGCCTCCCCCTGGGATTGTTGATGGCCCTGTTCTTCATCGGGTTCATCTTCCTGGTCATCTTCTTCCGCTTCATTCCCCTCGGCCTCTGGTTCCAGGCCCTGATGTCCGGCGTGAAGGTCTCCTTCCTGGTGTTGTTCGGGATGCGGTTCCGGAAGGTGAACCCCAGCGCCATCGTCAATCCGCTGATCAATGCGCACAAGGCGGGACTCACCGTCTCGATCAACGACCTCGAGGCCCACTACCTGGCGGGCGGTCGGGTGGAAAACGTGGTGCGAGCCCTGATCGCGGCGGACAAAGCCGGTATCCCTCTGTCACTGAAGCAGGCCACGGCAATTGACCTGGCGGGACGCGACGTGTTCGAGGCGGTGCAGGTGAGTGTCAATCCCAAGGTCATCACCACTCCCAAAGTCGCGGCCATGGCCAAGGACGGGATTCAGCTCCTGGCACTGGCCCGGGTGACAGTGCGGGCCAATCTCAATCGGCTGGTGGGTGGCGCTGGTGAAGAGACCATTCTGGCCCGGGTCGGCGAGGGAATCGTGAGTACGATCGGCTCAGCCGAAAGCCACAAGAAAGTGCTGGAGAACCCCGACCTGATCTCCAAGACGGTGCTGGCCAAGGGTCTCGACGCGGGGACCGCCTTCGAGATTCTCTCCATCGACATCGCCGACGTGGACGTGGGCAAGAACATCGGCGCTCAGCTCCAGACCGATCAGGCCGAGGCCGACAAACGGATCGCCCAGGCCAAGGCCGAAGAGCGACGTGCCCTGGCCGTGGCCATGGAGCAGGAGTTCGTGGCGGAGAGCCAGTCGCAGCGGGCCAAGGTGATCGCGGCGGAGGCCCAGATCCCGCTCGCCATCGCCGATGCCTTCCGCAGCGGCAACCTGGGCGTCATGGATTACCAGAAGTACAAGAACATCCAGGCCGATACCCAAATGCGGACCGCCATTGCGGGAGGGGGAACCGGGGGAGGGAAGGATCAGAGCAGCGGGAGTTAGGACTGAGGCCGGGAATGAGGGAATGGGGAAATGAGGGAATGGGGGAGTGGACGATTGCCGATTGCCGATTGTCGATTGGCAGGTAGCTCGTCCCGCTCGCCTTGCCCCTTGCCTCTTGCCCCTTAGCAGTTCCGAGATAGACGGGAGCTAACGTGGACGTCTTCTTCTGGGTCATCCTCGCCTGGGTCGCGATCAATATCATCGCGAAGGCGGTGAAGGCTGCCCGGGAACAGGCAGGCGAGCAACCACCGCGTCCCCCGGCGGCGCGCCCTCAGCGTTTCCAGAGCCAGCGCCGGGTGGTGGAGTATCCGGAGCCGGGGCCCAGCGCCCCGACGGCGGCCCAGCGATTCGAGCTGTCCGAGGTGCTCAAACAGATCGAGCGGGTAAAGCGCGCCGAGGAGATCCGGCGCGCCGGAGAAGCAGCGCGGGGCGGCCGCGACTTATCGCGGATCAGGGCCACCTTGTCACCAACCAGGCAGGAGGTCGAGGACCGGCAAACTCTGGAGACGCCGGGCGACACAGGCGAGGACCAGGACGACGAGATCGTCAAACTGGTGGAGCAGCGTCGGCGTGAGGTGGAGGAGAGGGAAGGGGAGATCAGCGACGCCGACTATGCCTCGTTTGAACAGAAGGCGCGGGAGGAGGCTGCGGCCAAGGCCCCTCATGAGCGCGTTCGGGCACGCTATACCGCGGCCCAGCTCCGGTCCGCCTTCATCTGGCAGGAGATCCTGGGGCCACCGGTCAGCATGAGAGACAGAGGGTTTCCCGCTTGAGTGGCCGGGTTCAGGTTCCCGCGGCCAGCGCCAGGATCCGCCGGGGCGTTCCGGGAGACGCCTTCGCCCTGGCTGAGTTCGCCTCCCGGACCTTTTCCGAGACCTTCGGCGCGGAGAACTGGGAGGACGACCTCGAGCAACACTTGAAGTCTTCGTTCGGCCCCGCCCAGCAGGGGGCCGAGCTGATCGACCCCGACACGATCACCCTGCTGGCTGAAGCGGAAGGGAAGTTCGCCGCGTTCGCCCAGGTCCGGAGGAGTCGGGCTCCTGAATGTGTGACCGGGGTGGCCCCCGTCGAGCTGTGGCGGTTCTATGTGGACCGGCCCTGGCAGGGTCGCGGCCTGGCCCAGCGACTCATGGCGTCGGTACGAGAGGTATCCGTCGAGCTGGGCGGGAGAACCCTCTGGCTCGGCGTGTGGGAACACAACCCTCGCGCCATCGCGTTCTATCAGAAGTGCGGCTTCCGGGACGTGGGGTCGCACGATTTCTGGCTAGGCGGCGACCAGCAAACCGATCGGGTCATGGTGACCGCCCTGGGGTAGGGGAGCCACGGAGAGATCGATGAGGATGACGGAGTTCACCAGCGACAATCAAGTAGACGAGCTGGTCGACGCGTTCGAGGAGGCGACCATAAGCCCATTCGAGTTCCGACACTCGGCCCATATCGCCGTGGGCCTTGCCTACCTGGCGGACGCCCCGCTGGAGGCAGCCATGGAACGAATGCGCTCCGGACTTCAGTCGCTCTCGGCCCGTCACAACGCAACGGGTTATCACGAGACCCTCACCCGGTTCTGGATGCGGTTGCTCGATCACCTCGCCGGGGCCCGCTACTCCGATCTGCCACTCTACGCGCGGGTGAACGCGGTCATCGAATCTCACGGCAGCATGCGACCGGTCTTTGCGCACTACACGGCAGGGAGAGTGTTCTCCCCCGAGGCGCGGGCAACGTGGGTGGACCCCGATCTGGTGCCTCTGCCCTTCTGAGATACGCCTCTGGACTGACCCATCTGTCGACCAGCAACCGGGCTCAGAAGGCGCTCTGGTTGGCTGCCCTCGCAGGCCTGATGGCTTGCCAGGGTGCCGGCGGTCGCCCTCCCGCCGACCGGCTTCCAGAGGGCTATTCCCACAGCTACGCCATGCGCAGTTGCGCCCCCTGGGATGGGCCCGCCGTCGCGGTCTATCTCACCTCGAGCCCAGCTGATTCGACTTCCATCCCGACGCCCTATCTGGGCCTCTCGGTCTACCGCAGTCCGACCGACGTGGTTGGCCAGCGGTATGAATGGCCGGCCAGGGAGCAGGTCGCCGGCGCCTTCCGGTGCAGGGCAGAGGGGGACTGCGAGGCCTCGTCCGAGGGGTACATCCGGCTTGACGCGTCGCTCCCCGACGGGACCCTGATCGGGGCATTCGTCGCGCGTTTTCCCCATGATACGCTGGCCGGAGGATTTCGGGCGGTGTGGTTGGAGAAACGGATGTTTTGCGGGTGACCGGAGCGTCACAAGTCTCAAGTCACAAGTCTCAAGAGTCCGGTGTGCATGCGACTTGTGACTTGCGTCTCGCGACCCCGATGAGAACGACTTAAGAGATTACTCGAGGTAACCTCACGTGGAACTTGAACCCTTTCTCAACGAGCTCCGGGGCCTGGTGGACCAGATGCCGGACGCCGAAGTCGTCGTGGTCCTGGATTGCGAGGGCTCCACGGTGGAGGGGAGTGTCCTTGAGGCGAGGCCGTTGCTTCGGGTCGACGTGGATCGCTCCCGGGGGCAGGTCTATTTCCTGACCGAACTCGGCTCGGAGCCGGCCGCTTCTTCCCCTGCGCTCAAGCTCGGAGACCTGCTCCGCCGCCTCGAGGCGGACGCCCTGCCAAGGGACGAGGCACTCTGGATCAAAGAGGGTACCGGGGCGAGGCTGGTGGCGGAACTGGTGGGCATCGGGGTGGACGAGGAAAGCGGTCGGGTCGGGCTGCTCAGGGAGCCACTCCGCTCGCGCCCGCGGGGCATGGATGAATGGGGGCGGCCGGTTCCCGGCCGCAACGAGCCCATCCTGCTTCCCAGACCGCACCTCGACGCCTGACAGTCCCCCTCCCCTCACCCGTTCCCATGCGACCCGTCACCTGGTACACCGCTCGGCCCCTGCTCGACCTGATGCTGGGGCTCGAGGGACTCGAAGCGCCCGTCCTCGACCCCCAGTCAGCCTGGCGAGTCTTCAAGGACTACTTGAAGGTGCCGTCGGAGGCAGGCGGCTTGGTGGCGGGCTTCCAGTGCAGCGTCGTGACCGACGAAAGCCTGGGTCCCGGGGTGCTGATTCGTTTCGTTCGGGAGATCAGCGACCCCGACGAGGGTGGGTCCCGGGTCCGGAACGTCTTCCTTCAGCTGGTCTACAACGAATCCCAGGAGGGGCTCCAGGATCAGGACCTTTGGGTGGCGCCCGGAGAGGATCTGGCGGGATTCGTGGACAAGGTCGAGGCGCTGGCCGAGTTCAGGTTTGCGATGGAGGCGAGTCCGGTGGCGGGTGAGGTGTTCGTGGAGGAGACAGAAACCTAGGCTGCTCGCGGCTTGCCAATGCCGGGCGCGGGCGGCGATACTTGGCCCTGGCCCGAGTGGCGGAATGGCAGACGCAGCGGACTCAAAATCCGCCGGGGGCAACCCCGTGCGAGTTCGACTCTCGCCTCGGGCACTTCTTTTCGATCCCCCCACGCACACAATTGATGACAGCGAACTGAGCCCGGCCGGCCACTTTGGTCGGCGATGCTCACTTGCTTTCC
>DATIWD010000159.1:0-7436 GCA_035519565.1 Gemmatimonadales bacterium
GAGCCCCTCCTGGGTGGCGCGCTCCAGGAAGCTCCAGTAGAGCAGCATGTTGGGGGCGATCCGCTGATGTTCCGTGAGGGCGGAGGCCCAGGTCATCTCGAACTCCCTGCCCCACCGGAATCCCGCGCCCGCCGCGATGGGCCGCGCTCCCAGCCAGGCACAGCCAAACCAGGCATCCTCGCGGAAGGTATCGGCGATGGCACGGAACAGCGCGCGAGGTTGAGTCGGCGTACCGAGATCGCGCATGTGACGGGAAAAGACTTCGAAAAAGGGGTCGACCTGGTCGCGGCCGAAGCGAACCGTCACCCCTTCCTTCTGAGGCCGTTTGATCTGACTCCGCAGCTTGGCGCCGAGTTGCCGGCTCAGGCTCTCGCTATCGGCCGGGAGGTCGAGGACCACGGTGATCTTGCGGTGCGAAACCGGGAGGGAGATCGGGAGCTCGGTACGGCTCCTGAGCTCCAGTAGCTTCGCCCCGTCCTTCCGAGCCAGCTCCGCCGCGTGCATCGCCAGCGCCTGCACCGCTTCGGCCGAGCCCAGGGGACCACCGTAGTTCACGAACGGCATGGATACCAGATAGTGCCCGAAGAGCGCGCTGTTCACCCGGACGAGCGGTAGCACTCCCTCCAGAGCGCCCGTGGCGTTCCGGACTCCCAGGTAAACACACTCGTGATGGTGGACGGCTTCGATGATCCGCTTCCATCCGAACAGGTGGAAGGGCGACCAACCGAAACAGCCCCTGACGAACCCATCCCACTCTTCCGCCGATCCCGCGAAGCGCCCAACTGCCAGGGTCATGCCGGGAGGTATTCGGCCCAGGGGTGGTCGGGCTCTTCCGAGGACCGGATGCCGAACCGGCGGGCCACCGAGGTGAACCGGAAGTCCTGCAAGAGCCGCTCAAGGCGTGGAAGGGTCCGCTCGAGGCCGCGGTAGTGCCGTAGCCGAGTGGGCCACGGAAGCCCGGGAATCCGGGGCTGCTCCGGATCCACTTCCCAGGGGTGCACGTAGAACATGGCCGACACGCCACGCTCCCCATGTTCCCGAAAGGCCCGCTCCGTGAGTGCGTAGGGTAGCTGACGAAGATACCCCCCCCCAGCCGCCGGCAGCCGGAGACCCAGCCACGCCGTCGTGGCCATGGGCAGCTCCAGAAGAACCCCGGCCGGGCGATTAATCAGATGCGGAACCGTCTCGCTAGACGGGTGACCGTAGTCGGGGCGGCGAATGGGAAACACGCTCGAGTCATAGCGGTAGCCTTCCTCCAGCAGGATGTCGAAGGCCCACTCGGTCCCCGGGCCGATTGAGAAGCTCGGGGCACGATAACCGTAAACCCTTTGGCCGCTCACGTCCTCAAGCGTCGCCTTGGACTCGCGGACCTCTTGCCGGAACTCGTCAGGGGAAAGGGTGGTAATCCGCCGATGCCACCAGCCATGCGAAGCGACTTCATGGCCCACTTCAACGATCCGCCGAACGAGGCCAGGATACTTCTGCGCAATCCAGCCCAGTGTGAAGAACGTGGCGAGGGTGCCATGCTTGGTTAGCAGCTCGAGGATCCGATCCAGCGACGCCTCGATCCGACTGGGCAGGCTGTCCCATTGTGCCCGTGACACCCAGGGCTCCAGCGCAACCACCTGGAAATAGTCCTCGACATCTACGCTGAACAGGTGTGGAACGGTGGCTGGATCGGCTCGGCTCATAGCACCCTAGAAGGTCACTGAACAGGGAATTCGGGAGTCTGGTCTGCTATCGGCTTACTACCCAGATGCGCTCATGCATTCCGTCGGGCGATGGCAGTGAAGCTTTGAGTCAGGATTGGCACCCCGAGCTGCAGCAGGCTCCGGTTCAGGCCGACGAGCATCGCCCAAAACGCCGCTCCCATTGTGGCCGAGTACGCGGCGGGTTCGACCCACCGCAACTCAAGACCCACCTTCGGGAGCAGAACGCCAAGTGTTGCAGGCGTCCAGGCCCAAAGATGTTCGCTCGGCAAGACCGCACGGCCAATAGGCTTAGCCCCCTCTCTGCGCGCCTTCCTCAGGGTCCAAAGCCCGTTGCGGAGGCGCAAGACCACGTGGCCCCCCGGCCGAACCAGGTGCCGCATCCGCTCCAACTCATCCAAGGGATCTGTCACATAGTACAGGGTATCGAGGGAGACCACCGCGTCGTACGCCCCCGGGTCGAGTCCCAGATTGCCCAGATTCCCGTGGAGGATTCGCACGCCCAGGTGGTCACGCCCCCATTGGACCGTTGCTCCCGCGACGTCACACCCCTCCGCCATGAGTCCGTGCAGGTCCAGAAAGTGGAGGAAGTGACCATAGGCCGCTCCCACATCGAAGACCCGCCGGACCTCCAACTGCCGCAGGATCCTCAGCACATCCCGAAAGATGGGCAGCCGACGCTGCCCCCAATGCTCCGGATGGGCTGGGTCGTGATAGTGCTCCTCGAAGTGTTGAGTCATCGCCTGCGCGGTGAGGCGAGGAGATACAAACAGCAGGCCACAGGCGGAGCATTGCCGCAAGCCAAGGAGATTCCAAAAAACGAACCGGGACAAAAGCACTGATGCCGTGGAACCGCATGGACACGCGGTCACGGCCTCGATTGGCATGAACTTGAATTGCCCTTCGAGGGCCGCCCCCAGCCACAACGCAGGATCGTCTACAACGGCACCATGCCTGCGAAGCGCCTGGCATTGGAGTTCAACCGCCTCGGCGCCGTACTCGCCCCGCAAGCGCTCCATGACCGTTGGTGAGAGACCGGGGGCGCCAGGTTCCGCCGACTGACCGACAGGATTCATCAGCCTCTCCGGCCTGGCGCCGACTGAAGGTCCCAGTCAAATGAGAACAGATGCGGAACCGCGGCTAGATCGGCTCGGCTCATATTCCTTCTGGAAAGTTTCCGGCCAGCGCATTCCCGAGTCCTGCCTGCCGTGCGCAACCCTTGTGCCCCGGGAGTGATCGCCGGTCGCCGAAAGCTAGTATATTGCGATGTAAAGGGTTAGCTAGATCCTTCATGCCCCCTGCGATCCCGGAGAGCCGCGAAATCATGGAGCCCGGCTGCGCACGTGAGGAACGCCGCCACAACCCGGTTACCAGGTGAGTGTGGCCCCGCGCGGTCTTGGGCGCTGGGTGACGGTGTCAGGCGCGATCCTGATCGGTTTCCTGACCCTCATTCCGCACCCCGAGGCGGTGAACGAGGTCGCCAGGACGCCCTGGTGGTGCCTCCGCTGCGGCGAGTACGGGACGGTCGACGTTCTCCTGAACGTGCTGCTGTTCGTCCCGTTTGGGCTCGGACTCCGCTGGTCGGGATTGTCGCGGCTTCGGGGCCAGCTGATCGTCTGCGTCACGACCATCACCATCGAGCTCCTCCAATGGAAGTTCATCGTGGGACGCGATGCGTCGCTGGGCGATGTGGTGACCAACAGCCTGGGTGGCGGCCTGGGAATTCTGCTCGCCGACGGATGGCCCCGATTCCTGTTTCCCGTTCCCGCCGTGGCGCGTCAGCTCCTGCTGGTCATGGCCGCGGTCTGTGTCGCGGTCTGGGGCGGAACGGCACGGGCCCTCTCACCATCCTTCCCGGCCACCCGCTGGTTCAGCCAGTTGGCGCCCGAGGATGTCTACCTGGACACCTTCCGGGGCACCGTGCTTTCAGTCGCGGTCAACGGATTGGCGCTGCGCTCCTCCGATGAAATCGCGGGGTCTCCAGCCCTGCGGCAATCCATGTTGGAAGATGGGGTGACGGTCGGGGCGATGGCCGTGACCCATGGGCCCACGAAATTTCTGGCCTCGATCCTCAGCATCTTCGACAATCATCAGACCGAGGTGCTGGTGCTGGGGCAGAACGGTACCGATCTGGTATTCCGGGCTCGCTTGGCCGGGAGAGACCACGGGCTGCACAGTCCGGCCATCCGGCTGGCCAATCTGATCCCCGCGGAACCGGGGGATACGCTGCGTGCCTTCGCTCACCTGGGAGAGGGTCGGATTTCGATTCGCGGGCAGGCGGGCTCCCACACCGGCTCGCTCGACCTCCGGATGAGTCCCAGCTGGGGATGGACCTTCCTCCTCCCCTTTGAATACGCCCTGGGCAAAGAAGCCTACCTGGGAACGGCCTTCTGGGTCGCCGGGTTCCTGCTTCCGCTCGGCTACTGGGGCGCCCGCAGCGAGCGCAGTATCGCAAGCACGGTGATACCGTTTGCCACCGCCATGATTTGCCTCGCGGCAGTGCCGCTACTGACCGGACTGCCCCTGGCGCATTGGTCCGAGTGGCTGGCCGCGGTATTCGGCCTGGTGGTTGGGGGGATACTGGGCCGGCTCAGCCTGCGTCTGGTCGTCCCTCTGCCGGCAGGCGAAGGCGATCATCCACCGCTAGGTTGAGGGCGATGCCCTTCCCGTTCCGTCATCGCATCCTCCTGGTCTTGATCGCGTTGGGCACCATCCCGACCGCGATCGCGATCCTGGGGTGGGCCCTGACCGTCCGGGCCACCGGCCCCGGCGGACAGAGTCGCGCCGCGCTCGATGAGCTGGGAGCGTCCGGACGGGTACTGATCGAGACGCTGGATACCACCCGGATGACGGCCAGCGAGCGCCGGGCGCTGGGGGAGCACACGCGCGAGTTGAACTCGGCGCTGAGCCGGATCCAGCGTGCCGAGGCGTCGAGCCGCTTCTACTATGCCGGCCTGACGGTAGTCATCCTGGTGCTGGGCGGGCTGGTGCTCTACGCCTCGGTCCGGCTGGGTGGCCACCTCTCTCGCCAACTGAGCCGGCCGATCGACGAGCTGGTGCGCTGGACCGGCATGATCGGTCAGGGAGAACGACTCCCGTCCGAGGAGGCGGGACGCGGCGCACCGGAGTTCGCGGCGCTGCGCAGCGCCCTGCGGCGGATGGCCGACGAAATCGAGGCCGGTCACGATCGGGAGCTCGAGGCGGAGCGGTTGCGGACCTTTCGCGAGGTGGCCCGGCGCGTGGCGCATGAAATGAAGAATCCGCTCACGCCGATTCGCCTGGCGATCGCTCAGCTGGGACGCTCGAACGGCGAGGGACAGCAGGAGGCGCTCGACGTGCTGCGGGCCGAATCGGCCAGGCTCGAGCAGCTGGCCGAGGAGTTCACCGAATTGGGTCGCTTGCCCCAGGGACCGCCATCGGAAGTGGACCTGGGCGAGCTGGCCACCGAGCTCGCCCGGCACTCGGTGCCTCCGGAGGTCACCTGTCGCCTCGACATCAGCCCCAACACCCCGCACGTGGTCGGCTACTACGACCCCCTCCGCCGGGCCCTGAGCAACGTGCTCCGCAACGCGGTCGAAGCGATGGGCGGGCGAGGGGCGATCGATGTGGAGGTGCGCCTGGAGGCGGACTCCAGCGTTCTGGTGGCCATTCGGGACCACGGTCCCGGAGTCGCCCCCGACCTGCGCGACCGGATCTTCGAACCCTATTTCACCAGGCGAGCGGAAGGCACCGGCCTGGGCCTCACCATGGTGCGTCAGACGGTCGAAGCCCATGGGGGAAGCGTGTCGGTCACCGAGACACCGGGCGGCGGCGCCACCTTCGAGCTGCGATTGCCGGCATGACCGAGCGCGTCCTCCTGGTAGATGACGAGGCCAACATCCGCCGCATGCTGGCGGCCCTCCTCCATGCCGAGGGGTTCGAGACGGTGGAAGCGGCGTCGGGGCCGGCGGCGTTGCTGGCCGCAGAGCGCAGCGAACCGGACGTGGTCATGCTCGACCTGCTGATGCCGCCCGGACCCGATGGGATCGAAGTCCTGGGGACGCTCCGCGAACGAGGCATTCAGGCGCCGGTGATCATGATGAGCGGCAAGGCCCAGCTTTCGGACGCGGTGCGGGCGACCCAGCGGGGGGCGTTTCAATTCCTGGAGAAGCCGTTGAGCCCCGAGGCGGTGCTGGTGACGCTCCGCGCCGCGGTCAAGTTCGAGCGGACCCGGGCGCAGAACCAGGCCCTTCGGGCCGCCCTCGACAGTCGAGACGAGCTGGTGGGGTCGGGGCCGGGGATGCGCCAGGTGCGGGAGCTGATCCGCCGGGTGGCACCCGCCGATACCCGGGTCCTGATCACGGGCGAATCGGGCACTGGGAAGGAGCTGGTCGCCGCCGCGATTCATCGCGAGAGCCGGCGACGCTCGGCCCCGTTCGTGACGGTCAATTGCGCCGCCATCCCACGGGACCTGGTCGAGTCCGAGATGTTCGGGCACGAACGGGGCGCCTTTACCGGGGCGGTCGAGCGGCGGATCGGCCGCTTCGAGTTGGCGGACGGCGGGACCCTGTTTCTGGATGAGGTGGGAGACCTGGGCCTCGAAGCCCAGGCCAAGCTGTTGCGGACGCTCGAGAGCGGTGTGTTGCAGCGAGTGGGTGCGGAGCGGTCGGTGACGGTCAACGTGCGCATCATCGCGGCCACCAACCATTCGCTGGAGCAGGCCGTCGCCGCGGGGCGGTTCCGCGAGGACCTCTTCTTCCGGCTACACATCTTTCCGATCCACCTGCCGCCGCTTCGGGAGCGGCTGGAGGATCTTCCCGACCTGGTGACCCATCTGGCGCATCGAATCAGGCCAATCAACCCGCCCCAGTTCACGGAAGAGGCCCTCGCCGTGATGGCCGGTTATCCCTGGCCGGGGAACATCCGGGAACTGGCCAACCTGATCGAGCGGCTGGCGATCACGGGGGAGGAAACCGTGGACGCCGCCCAGGTGGTTGCCACGCTGCCCCGCGCGGCCTCGGTTCCGTCCCCCCAGGCACCGCTCTCACTCCCGGTCCCCCGCTCGCTGACGCAGACCCTCGACGATTATGAACGGTCCCTGATCGTGCGGGCCTTCGCGCAAGCCTCGGGGAACGTCGCTGAAGCGGCCCGATTGCTCCGGACCGACCGGGCCAACCTCTACCGGCGGATCAAACGACTTCGGCTCTCGCTCAAGAACATGGTGGGCGAATCGTGAGAGGAACCGGCGTTCGTTTCGGCCTGGCCGCGGTCGGGGTCCTGCTCTCCCTCGCCACCACACTGCGGGCGCAGGACAGCGTGGTGGTGATCGACCCCAACGCGCCCGACACGGCCCAGCATGGCGGGCTTCCCCCCGATGTCCTTCGCGACATTTTGGCCGCCTACAACGACTCAGCCGCCCTCCGGTTGACCGGAGACGTGAACGTCCCGGCCGACGGCAGGCTAGCCGGGCGAGTGGCGGTCTATCACGGCACCGTGGACGTCGCGGGTACAATCGACGGACCGCTGACGGTCATCAATGGCGATCTCAAGGTTCGCTCGACCGGCCGGATCACCGGACCGGTGCTGGTCGCCGGAGGACGGCTCACCACGGAGGGGGGCAGCCAGCTGGAATCGGGCAGCCGGGTCCTCTGGGATGCGGCGCCGGTCTACCGCCGGTCGAACGGCCAGCTCGCGGTCCGCGAGCCGGGCAAGACCCCGGCCGAGCTCGCCAGCGCGCAAGCCAGCTTC
>DATIWD010000160.1:0-16042 GCA_035519565.1 Gemmatimonadales bacterium
GCCGCCGCCGGGTTGAGCACCGCACCCAGATCAACCCGGATCCCCATCAACACGAAGAAGACCGGCACCAGGAAGCTGGAAACCGGGCTCACCAGATCGGGCAGGGACCGGTCCCGTCCCAGGAACCCGAGGTAGTGCGGCTCTTCGAGTACCAGACCCGCCGTATATGCGCCTACGATGGGAGCCAGGCCAATGTTCGAAGCCAGACAGGCGAGGAGAAAGCAGAAGGTGAGTGAAGTGCTGAGGAGGACCCCGGAGCCCCGGAGACGGGCCGACACGCGAAACAGGTACGGCGTCAGCAGCACGCCGAGCGTCAGCGCCCCGACCATGAACGCAACCGCCTTGAGGATCACCACGCCAGTCTCGGCCAGGGAGGCGCTCGATCCCAGATCGGCAGCCTTGATCACGCTCGCCACCACCGCGAGGACCACCAGGCCCAGGACGTCGTCGATGACCGCCGCTCCGAGAATGATCCGCGCCTCACGGGTCTGCGCATGCCCGAGATCCTTGAGCACCCGCGCGGTGATACCGACGCTGGTGGCCGTGAGTGTGGCGCCCAGAAAGGCGTGGACATAGACGCTCCGGTCTGGAAGCAGCAGGGCCCCCAACCCCCAGCCCAGAATCCAGGGGGTAATGACCCCCAGAACGGCGACCAGCAAGGCGCGGCCACCCACCTGGAGTACGTCGACCACCCTGGATTCGAGCCCGACCTCGAAGAGCAGGAGCACCACACCGACCTGCGCGAACAGGTCAACCGCCGGGTCGGTTCCTAGGCCGTGAAGCCAGGCTATTCCACAGTTCCCCAGCAGCACCCCCGCCAAGAGCTCCCCCAGCACGGCCGGCTGCCTTAGCCACTCGGCGAGGTGCCCACCCACTTTGGCCGCAACCAGGATCACGGCCAGCGCCAGTAGCAGCGCCCCGACGTGATTGACCGGGATGGCAGGAGCGGGGTCCAGGCTCGCAGCGCTGATCGGGCTCAGGCCGGGAACTGCAGCCCCCGCAAGCAGATAGAGTCCGGCTAGCTGGTGCATTATGAAATCTACCTATTCTGCACGATATCAGTTACATAGTTCCATGATCTGCGACTATCCTGCATAACTGTACATCATAGTTTGCAGAAAGCGCAAGAATTGCTTGACACGATCGCAAGCACATGTTACCGTGAGATCCGCGGACTTGGCTTTCGTGTCGCCACGGCGGCTCACCCCCAACCTCCACCCGGAGAGGCAATGACTCCTCGATTCCTTCGATTCGTCCCGTTGCTCGTGCTGGTGGTCCCCGCTGTACTTGCGGCCCAGGCCGCGCCAGCCGCGCCCAACGCCGATTCCCTGCTCAAGGCCACCGCCGACGCCACGACCGCCAACGGCGTGTCGATCAACTTCACGTGGACGCTGGTCTGCGGATTCCTGGTGATGTTCATGCAGGCCGGGTTCGCCATGGTCGAAACCGGCTTCACGCGCGCCAAGAACGCGTCTCACACCATCGCCATGAACTTCATGGTCTACGGCCTGGCCATGATGGGCTATTGGGTGATCGGGTTCGCGCTCCAGGCCGGGGGAATCGGAGCGCTGAGTACGCTCGGTGGGTACGACAAGCTCTCCACCGAGTTCACGATTCACGCCTTCGGCAAGGACTTCGGCCTCTTCGGCACCACCGGGCTCTTCCTCACGGGAGTCGCCTACTCTGCGCCGGTGTTCACTTTCTTCCTGTTCCAGATGGTGTTCATGGACACCACCGCCACGATCCCAACCGGCGCCATGGCGGAACGGTGGAAGTTCTCGGCCTTCGCGATCTTCAGCGTCTTCATCGGCGCATTCATCTACCCGATCTATGCCAACTGGGTCTGGGGCGGGGGCTGGCTGGCAACCCTGGGTAAGAACTTCGGGCTGGGCCACGGGCACGTGGACTTCGCGGGCTCCTCGGTGGTCCACATGACCGGCGGGGTGATCGCCCTGGTGGGAGCCAAGCTGCTTGGAGCTCGCCGCGGGAAGTACAACGCCGATGGGACCGCCAATGTGATCCCCGGGCACAACATCCCGATGGCGATCATCGGCACCTTCATCCTCTGCTTCGGCTGGTTCGGGTTCAACCCCGGCTCGACCCTGGCCGCCACCGATCTCCGGATCGGCGTCATCGCCACCAACACCATGCTGGCGGGGGCAGCCGGAAGCATTACCGCCATGCTCTACATGTGGCGCCGCTATGGAAAGCCTGATCCCTCGATGCTGGCCAACGGAGCCCTGGCCGGACTGGTGGCCATCACGGCACCATGCGCGTTCGTCACCGCGCCCAGCGCCGTCCTCATCGGCGGCATTGCGGGCGTCCTGGTCTGCTGGTCGGTGTTCTTCTTCGAGCGGACCGCCAAGATCGACGATCCGGTGGGAGCCATCTCAGTCCACGGCGTCAACGGGCTCTGGGGAATCCTCTCGCTCGGGCTCCTGGCGGACGGGACCTACGGCGCCGGGTGGAACGGGGTCGATGGCAACGTCACCGGCCTCTTCTATGGAGACCCACGCCAATTCGTAGCCCAGTGCATCGGCGGGCTCACCAACTTCGTCGCGGTCGGCTTGATGACGCTCGCGTTCTACTACATCACCGCCAAACTGACCAACGGACATCGCGTTTCCGCCGAGGCCGAGGAGCTGGGTCTGGACCTGCCTGAAATGGGCGCCATCGCCTACCCCGACACCGCGGATATTTCCACGGCCGTGGTCCTCCAGCGGCCCTCCCACTCTCTGAAGGAGGCGGCGTAGCCAGCTATGAAACTGATCAGCACGATCGTCCGCCCGGATCGGCTCCCCGAGGTCAAGGCGGCCCTGTTCCGGGCCGGCGTCACCGGCATCACCATCTCGCGGGTGAGCGGGCATGGAGGCGAAGGGGAGTTGCTCGAGCACTACCGCGGTGGCAGCGTGATTCTGGAATTTCGGGAGAAGGTCAAGATCGAGATGGCGGTTTCGGAACCGTTCGTCGAAGCCACGATCAAGGCGATCCTCTCATCGGCGCGCACCGGCGCCGTGGGAGACGGCAAGATCTTCGTTCAGCCGCTCGATGCGGTGATCCGGATCCGCACCGGTGAGAAGGACAATGCGGCGCTCACCCCGGTGACGGCCGACGCGGTGCAGAAACAGGAGCTTCAGAAGGTCGGACACTAGCGAAGGGCAGTTCGACAGCGCAGGAAGCCACGGGCCGCGCCCATCGCGGCCCGTGGCGTTCTTACCCCCCCGACGCCGATCGCGCGGGCCCCGCCCTCGCCAGGCTCCACTTGAGAGCCGGCGGGGTGACCAGCGTGGTGATGAAAACCATCAGGATCACCGCCGAATACAATCCCTGGTCGATGATCCGCTCGCCCTGGACCGCCAGGGTGAGGCCAATATTAGCGAAGATGAGGCCGACTTCCCCTCGGGGGATCATGCCGATCCCGACCGAGAGCGCGTCCAGGCCTCCTCCCAGCGCGCCCAGCGAACAGGCTTGCTTCCCCAGAACCGCCACCAGCGTCAAGGCCAGGCTCAGGATCGCGATCCGGGGATCCAGTATCGAGTGCAGGTCCAGCCGCAGACCCATGAGCACGAAGAACACGGGACCGGTAAACGAGGCGATCGGGCCGACCAGGTCGGACAGGGATCGCTCTCCGCGGGAGACGAACGGCGCGAAGTGTGATTCCTCGAGAATGAGCCCCGCCGCATAGGCCCCGACGATCGGCGCCAGCCCAACGGCGGACGCGGCATAGGAGAGCAGAAAGCACACCGCCAGACCGGTCGTAAGCAGCAATGCCGAGCCCTTGAGCCTGGCGGTGAGCCGGAAGATTCTCGGCATCACGGCCGTGCCGATGGTGAAGGTCACGACGAGGAAGAGCGCCGCCCGCTCGAAGAGAAGCAGGACTTGTGAGAAGGAAACGCTCCCACCCAGGTCGGCGGCTTGAATGATCCCGCTCACCAGCGCCAGGATCAGCAAGCCGAGGATGTCATCGATGACGGCGGCACCGAGGATTACGCGAGCTTCGCGCGTCTGGGCGCGGCCAAGGTCTTTGAGCACGCGGGCGGTGATACCCACGCTAGTAGCGGTGAGGACCGCTCCCAGGAACAGGTGGACGTAGACGCTGTGCTGCGGGAGCAGAATCGCTCCCAGCCCCCAGCCCAGAAACCACGGGGTCGCCACGCCCAGGACGGCGACACTGAGGGAACGGGTGCCCACCGCCAGGAGGTCGCTCACCCTGGACTCCAACCCCACCTCAAACAACAGGAGCACGACGCCGATCTCGGCCAACACCTCGAGCGATGGGTCCGACCCGAGCCCGCCCAGCCAGGCGATCCCGCAATTGCCCAGCAGAACCCCCACGACGAGCTCGCCCAGCACGGCCGGCTGACCGAGACGGTCCGCTACATGGCCTCCGAGCCTGGCGCCGGAGAGGATCACCGCCAGGCCCAGGAAGACCTCTCCCACGGGGTGACCGGTCATGGGGCTGGCTCCGTTGGGGGTAAACCCGGGATACGGCCTGGAGTGGGAGGTTTCAGGAGCACGCGGGGCTCTCTTGCAGATTCGTCTGGAGTGGGTTCTCAGCGGTCGAGAATCGAGGCCTGGCTAACAATAGTCGACCCGGTCCACCCCCGTATCCTACCTAGAGTTAGCCCCATTGAGGACCCGGCCCACCCCGGTCCCCCGTCCGTCCGGCCAGACGGCATCCCTCTTGCGCTTGCTGTCCCTGATAACGGAGTTTCCTGACCCCCTGAGGGACCCAAGGAGCGACCCCGGGTGATCCACTGGGAACAAGCCACCTCGACACTCTTCCGGGCGCTCCGCCTGGAGACCATCCGGAGCAAGCTGCTCGCGGTCGCCGTGCTGGCTACCCTGATTCCCTCGGTCACGACCGCCTATCTCTCCTACGAGCAGAACAAGGTGTCGCTGACCGAAAAGATCGGCCAGGCGCTGCGCACCTCGAGCTCACAGGCCTCCCGCGAGCTGGATCTCTGGCTCAAGGACCGCCTCATCGATCTGCGGGTCTTCGCCAACTCCGAAATCTCCGAGAATCTCGCTTCGCTTCGCCCCGGTGCCGAGGGCAGTCCGGCACAGGTGCGCATGAGCGGCTATCTCAATTCAGTGCGGGGGCGCTTCCTCGATTACGAGGAGTTGATGGTGCTCGACGCTCAGGGGCATGAGGTCGCCACCAGCGGCAAGCGTGGCGGCCCCACTCAGTTTCCCAACAACTGGCTGGCGGACATCCGGGGCAACAGCTCCGTGATGGGTGCGCCCTACCGCGATAATCTGCTCGGCAAGACCATCATGGTGCTCGCCGTTCCGATCCACCAGGCCGGCGGGCGACTCCTGGGCGCCATCGCCGCGCGGGTCAATCTCACCACCGTAGACGAGATCCTGCTCCGCTCTTCGCCCGGTGAATCGGGCGAGGTCTACCTGTTGGTCGGAGGCAGGGGGCTCATCACCACGACGAACACCGGATCGGCCGAGCTGAGCAAGACGGCGCTCCCGCCCGAGGCCAGCAAGAAGCTCCTCGAACACGAGGGGCTGGCCGTGGAGTACATCAACCCCAGGTCCGAGGTCGCGCTGGGCGCCCTCAACCGGATTCCCCTGCTGGGATGGTCCGTGGTCGCCGAGATCCCGTCCTCTCAGGCGTACCGGCAGGTCAACCATCTGCGCAACGTCACCATCGCGATCGTCCTGGCCCTCCTCCTCGGCGTAGGCCTCCTCGCCTATTTCCTGGGTACGGTCATCATCCGGCCGCTGGATCGCCTCACCAAGGGGGCGGCGGAAGTGGCCGGCGGCGACCTGGCCGTGGACCTGCCACTGGTGGGCGGCGGCGAAGTCGCCGATCTCACCAAGGTCTTCAACCACATGGTGGCGCGCCTGCGCCAGGGCCGGGAAGAGCTCGAGCGCCTCTCCGTGACCGACGGGCTCACGGGCCTCTTCAACCGTCGTCACCTGATCGAGCATCTGGCCAGCGAGGTCAGCCGATCCCGGCGTAATCACCACAGCTTTGCCGTGCTCATGATGGACGTGGACCACTTCAAGACCTACAACGACACTCACGGCCACCTGGCCGGCGACGAAGTCCTGGTCCGCGTATCCAGAATCCTCAAGGAGTCGATCCGCGACATCGATTTCCCCACTCGCTACGGCGGCGAGGAGTTCCTGGTTCTCCTCCCGGAGACCAGCATCGACCGCGCGGTGGAGGTGGCCGAGCGGATCCGGACCCGGCTCGCCAGCGAGACCTTCGCCGGCGGAAGGATCACGTTGAGTGCCGGGGTCGCGTCATTCCCCGAGTTCGGTGAGACCGCCGAGGCGGTCATCATGTGCGCCGACGTGGCGTTGTACGAAGCGAAAAGAGAGGGGCGGGACCGAGTGGTCCGCGCCTCCTCTCAACAGGGTACTCTGGCTTTGAAGGAATCGGCCTGATTCTTCCTGACCGGCCGGCTCGGTCGAATTAGTTGTCCTTCCCCCGCCCCACCAGTCCTCGCGCCACCCACCCGCTGCGACCCTTGGCGTCACTCACCTTGACCCACGTCTCGAGGTAGGAGTAGCCAGTCACGTCCGCCCCCGACTCCAGGGTGAACAGGACCCTGAAGTTGGTCCCCGGACCGTCCCGGATGTTGCTCTTGCCGGAGGTCTGAAGCTTGATCGGCACGACGAAGGCCACCTCACCCTTCCGCTGCGGCCCCGTGTCACCCGGAGTGGCCCGATCCCGTCCAGCCAGTTGCTTCACCTGATTGGCCAGGTACAGCGCACCACCGTAGTTCTGTTTGTTGAACTCGACGCTCCCCTGCTGGAGCAGCTGGGTCGCCTGGGTGTATTCCGGAGATGGCTTGCCGGTGGTGCTCTTCAGGGATTGGGCGGCGACCTCAGCCTCGGCCATACCCGACGCGGCCTCGGCCCGCGTAGCCATGGTCTGCAGCTTGGCCATCGCGCGCACCACTTCTTGCCGGGCCTCATCCAGCCTCGTCTGAAGCTGGTCGACCTGGGCTTCGCGCTCGAGCAGCTTGAGCTCGAACCGGTCCGCGCGGTCCTCTGCTTCGGGGTCCTTCACCACCACCGTGTCGTGCACCACGGTCGGCCCGTGGGCCACGCTGTCCGCCTTGGGCTTCGGCGTGGTTTCCGGGTTGTTGCCGGCGCAGGCCGCGGAGAGCACACCGATCCCACCCCAGAGTGCGATACGGGTCCACGTCGAATTAGTCATGCCTCACCCCCCTCGCGTCGTTTGCACGCCGGAACCGAGACCCCCCGCCGGCGTGGCAGGGGGGATGAATCAACAACAAATGTGCCAATTGGTTGGGGGAAGTTTCGGGCACCTGGGGAGGGCTGGATCGCGGCGGCCGCCTGCCTCGGATCGGGCCCCGAAGACGTTCCAGAGGAATGTCTTAGGTGCGGCTTGGGTGAGTTGCGGTCGCACCACAGCCGCGAACCCCCCGACTTGGGGGCGGACCGGGCGACCCCGGGCCGGTGAGAGCCATCTGCAGACTGGGCCTAGGGATCCGCACGATGCCAATGATATCCGCAACTGCTGGCTTCTAGTCTTCTGCCAAGTTCAAGCAGGTACGATAGTTGCGCCCCTCATTCCCGGCCACCGCTGCTGGGTGTTCGAACGGCTCGGCCCGCGAGCGGCACTGGCCGACGCGTAGTGGCCTTTGGCCCCGTGATGGTCAGGAGAGTCTCGAGGAAATGCAGGCGTTCGTCATCAATCACGCCGGTCGGCTGGTCTTCCCCGGAAACTTCCTGCCCGATCTCGACCCCTCGGCGTTTGCCACGCTGGAGCAATACTCTGCGCTGATCCGCCAAGCCTTCGATGGAAAGGCGGTCGCCGAGGCCGAGATTCAAGCTCGCCTCGACGCTGGTCGGTATCGGAGCCGATACCACCTGCTGCACGACTTGGCCCGACATCTCTTCTGGGTTAACCGGTTCGTGCTGACCCTGTATCAACCGGAGCCGGTCCGCTGGCGCGACGTTCCCCGTCGCCGCACCGACGTGTTCCTGCCTGTCTACGCGCCCGATCACGAAGACTCGGTCGCCACCACGGTCGATCTCGTCTACCAGACGCTCCCCCCGGCCTGGGACCAGTCGACCGAGGATCGGATCGGTCGAATCCTCCGGGATCTGTTCCGGAACCAGCGGGCTCCGGTGAAGGAGGGCCCCGTCGAAACCGTGGTGGGAGAGGTGCTGGCGCAACCGCGAGGGCAGGTCTGCCGGCTCCTGGCCTACGACCCTGACCATCCGCGCCATGGCCTCGAGGGGCTGATCGAGTACACCCACGCGGTGCCCGAGCTCGAGGCGCTCATGCGGCAGGCCATGGTCCTGGGCGATCAGTTCCCCTGGGATCATCGCACGGTCCGGTTCACGCCGGTGGGCGAGCTGGAGGATGACGACGTCGTGGTCCTGCACCGCCCGCGCAGTGAAGAGGTCGCGCGGTTTCTGCAGCGGGTACGCGCCAATGGCTCCAGCACCAACGGCTCAGGAACCAATGGCGCTCGACCCAAGCCGGCCCCGGTTCCGGTCCACCGGCCGCGGTCCCCGGTGCCCCCGATCGAAGTGCGCCGGCGCTTCTCGGTGATGCCTCGCCTGGAGGCCCTGGCGGTACGGAAGGGGGAGCTGGCCTGCACCAACGAGGACCTGATCCGGAACGCGGCCTACTGCTGGTCGCCGATGACCGCCGAGGAGATCAGAGAGAAGACCGGGATCGAGCAGCGCCGCTACACGACGCGGAGCCTGGAAGAGATCGCGCTCGAGGCGGCACGGGCAGCCCTCGAGAAATCGGGGCGCCGGCCGGAGGAGATTGGGGCGGTGGTGTTCTGTTCCGGCACCAGCACCAAGATGATGCCTTCCCTCGCCAGCTGGGTCTCAGGACAGCTGGGCCTCTATCAGACCCACGCCTCGTATGACCTGGTGGCGGCATGTGCCGGTCTCTCCTACGGGCTCTCCGCGGCGGTCAGGCTCCTCCAGGAAGTCCAGCGACCGGTGCTGGTCGTCTGCGGCGAGAAGTTCTCGGACAAGATCGGCACGGTGCGGCCCTCCCGGATGATCTTCTCGGATGGTGCTGCGGCGTTGGTCATTGGGCCGGCGGCGACGGGGGAACCTCCCGACATCGAAATCTTCCAGACCTACGCCAGCGGGCCAATGAGTGAGGTGGATTCCATCATCCTCCCCAACCCCGCCTTCGGTAACGCCGTGACGGTCTACGGGCCCGAGGTGAGGGCCCTGGTCAAACGGTATCTGTCCCAGATGCGGGAGGAGCTGCTCGCCCTGCCCCACCCCGAGAATGGAAAGGGGTGCTTGCTTGACGCCATCGATATGATCGTCCCTCACCAGGCCAATCGGACCATGGTCGTGGAGCTCGCCACGGCGGCAGGGCTCCCGGCGGACAAGCTCTACTTCGACATCGCGCACGAGGGAAACACCTCCTCCGCCAGCATTCCGATCGCTTTGCGGGACGCGGTGGCGGAAGGGGTCATCGACCGCCCGATGCGAATCTTCGCGCCGGGGTTCGGGGCGGGCGCCGTGGCGGGCTACGCCGTGGTCCGGCTCGACCCGGAGATCGTTGCGGTGTGAGCGTCCCGAACCCGAGTTGACGTGGTTTCGCCCCGCTGATAGCGTTCGTCGAAAGGGGTGATGGGGCTCACCCGGAACCGCCGAGGCTTGGCTGATGGCTCCTACGCAGAACGAGCGTGGGGGCTTTTCTTATGGCGCAGGATCCTTCCGGGGCCGTTCTTCTCACCGAGGGTCAGCGGCGTCACTTGACGACGACCCTGGCGCAACTCGAGGACCACCTTTCTGAGATCGTGGCGCTTACCAGGGGGGCAAGGTCACCAGGAGCGCGGATCCTGCTCAAGGTATTGAACGATCTGCCGCACGGCTTTGGAGAAGCCACCAGGGAGGACATCTCCAGGGCCAAGGCGACGCTGGCCGAACTGGTGGCCACGTTCGATCTCGCTCCTCCGACTGCCTCGCCTCGACAGACAGTCCAGGCGCTGGTAACGCATGGACTGGTGATGGTGGAAGATTCAGTTTCCCGACGCCTGCGGAGCTACGGTCCCGTCCACCCCGATCTACCCCGAGTACTGGACCCGCTGCTGGAACGCCTGCACGAGCACTTTCTGGGTCTGGCCAGGGTGCTTCCTGCACCGATTTTCGAGGAAAGTCCTTCGGATCTGCCGTGAACACTCTGTCGGCGGTGGGCGACGACCGCCGCCGGAGCCGGCCAAGGAGGGGCGGAGATGCATGGATTCAAGGGGGAACGCACCCTCATGCGGATCCATATCGGAGAGCGCGACAAGTACCAGGGCAAGCCACTCTATCAGGCGATCGTCGAGCTGCTCCGTCAGCGCCACAATGCGGGTGCCACGGTCATCCGCGCGATCATGGGCTTTGGGCCGACCTCGCGCCTGCAAACCGATCGGATCGAAGTGCTGTCTCTCGACCTGCCGATCGTCATTGAATGCACCGACACGGAGGAGAAGATCGCGGAGATTCTGCCCGACCTGGATGAGATGATCGGCGGCGGGCTGATCACCCTGGAGCGAGCCCGGGTCATCATGTACCGGCCGGACTTGCGGGTGGAAGATCGGACGGGCAGCTGGCCGATCGACCGACGCAGGCCCTAGGGGGTGTCAGGCGGCCGCCCGATCGCCCAGCGGTTCGAGCAGACGGCGCAGCTCTCCGAGAAGTTGATCCAGCTGCTGGACCTGGCGGTCTATTTCGTCGGCGCCGCGAGCCCGGATCGCGCGAGCCCATTCCAGCGCGCCAGCCGCCGACTGGCTGACCCGCCGCAGTGCCTCCCTGACCTCGGCCTCCACCTCCCGCCGGCTCTCCCGTACCCGCTCGCTGAGATCGCCGGCTACCCTGCTCGAGTTTACGGTGAGGAGGTCCATCAGATAGGCCTCGGCTCGCCTCTGTCTCCGCTGTTGACGGAGCCGCCGTGAAACGAGCCTATCAATCAGCCCTGGCCAGGGCGACCGGGGATAGTGAAAGCCCAGGCGATCGTTAAACGCGAAGTGGCGTCCAATGCGGAAGTCCGCCGCCTCCGGCACGATGAGCGGAATCGCCTGATGACCCAGGTCTGCCGCAGCCGTGAGCCGAGCCACCTGATCATTGGCAAGCCGGCTGAAGTGACCAACCGCTTCGCGATACAGCCCCTCAGCCTCGCGCTCCGACCGATGCAGCCAGGGGAAGATCAGATCCCGCGCCGATTCGTTTGCAAACTCCAGGCTCTCGCGCCGTGAGGCATGGTCGAATCGCCCGCTGGCCCACGCGGCCCGGAGCCGCGCCAGGCCAGTCGGCCCCGCCTGCTCGAGAAATCGCTCCGCCAGCTCGGTGAACCGGGCGCACAGTCGCTGCTCCTCGGCCCCGAGCAGCGGGCTCAACTCACGGAGCGCCTGGTCGGTGGACTCGCCCAGCCGGCGTAGCTCATCGACACGCCGTTCGGCCTGGTCCACCGGCCGAACCAAGGCAGCTCGGCGTTCCTGGAGGCCTCGGGTCAGGTTGGCTCCTATGCGGGCAATTCCCCGTCGCAGCGCCTGCCGCACCAGGTCTTCCCGCCGCTCTTGTGTGAGCGACCGGAGTCGGGAGACGAGGTCCACCCACTCTGCACTCGCCGGGTTCACGGCCGTTACTCGAATGAGGCGGTCGACTCCGAGGCCCAGCCGGGAGTTCAGGGTCTCACGAATGAAGGCACTCGCCTCATCCAACTCCCCGGGACTCACCCGGTCCGCCTTGTTCATGACGAAGATGAGGTCCTGGACGTCGGCCGAGATGGCCTCAATCAGGTGGAGTTCTTCCCCCGAGAGCGGTGGATCGGCGCCCAGCACAACCAGGGCCGCGTCCACTTGCGGGACGAACTCCCGGGTGGCCGTCGCGTTACTCTCCCAGATCGAACCCAGGCCCGGTGTATCCACCAGGCAAAGTCCACCCTCGAGGATCTCCGCTGGCGCCGTAACCTCGACGAGCTGAATTTGCTTCGCATTCCCCGGATTCCGCTGCTCGGTCACGTAGTCCGCGAGACTCTCGACGGGGACCACCTTCCACCCCTCTCTCCCGCGGACCCGGGCGGCCGGCTCCCCATGCCGGACCACCGTGGGGATCGAAGTGACCGGAATGACCCCGGTCGGAAGAAGGGATCGGCCCAGGAGCGCGTTAATCAGGGTCGACTTGCCCCGCTTGAACTGCCCCACGCAGGCGACGTGGAAGCGCTGTGCCCGGACCCGTTCCTCGAGTGCCCCTGCCTCGGCCACGAGGTCGGCGGCACTGGCCTTCCCAGCCAGGTCGCGCAGGCGCGCGACAGTGGCCTCGGTCATCGAACCACCAGAACCGCGCAGTGGGCCCGCTCGACCACCCGGTCCGCAGTCGAGCCCAGGAAAAGGTGGTGCAAGCGGGAATGCCCGGTATGGCCGAGGACGATCAGATCGCAACCGCGTTCCGCCGCCAGGCGAGCGAGGGCCACCGCCGGATGACCGGGCACCACTTCCAGATGGATCCGAACCCCGCGGGACTCGGCCAGCTGCTGGGCGTCGCGCTGAATCGGCCCGAAGTAGTCGTGCTCGTAGCGCTCCTCGTCCTCCACTTCCCCGACCGTGGCAGCGTAGGCCGGCAATTTCTCCTCCACCGAGACAATCAGCATGTCGGCGTGGCAGAGAGCGGCCAGCTCCACCGCACTTTCCAGGGCTCGTCGCCCCCCCTCGGACCCATCGAGGCCCACGAGAATCCGGTGGAACATTGCGGACCTCCTTTCGGCTAGGCTCCCCCCACAGGGGCGGCAATCGCCGGCGCCGGCGGTGAGGGTTCGGTGATCGCGTGGGCGGGAGGAGGCTCGAAGAAACGCTGGGCGATGAGGGTCGGGATCACGGCGCTCCCGATGACCACCGTCACCAGGACGGTGTACTGGGCCTGATCGATGATGTGATTGGTCAGGCCGAACAGAGCGGAAATGGTACCGAACGTAAGCCCGGTGCTCATCAGGAGCGTCGTATAGATGCCCTCCCGCTGTTCGAACCGGAACGCCCGGGTGATGGGCCAGATACTGACGATCTTGCTGCCCATCTTGACCAGCAGAAGAGCGCCAATCAGGAGCGCCCCGGTGGCTACGGCCGGAAGTGACACATACAGGCCTGCCTTCAGGAAATAGAACGGCGTCAGCATGGTGAATGCGATGGCGCGCATGCGCTCCATCAGGACGCGGTCGCGGACGAAGACACCGGCAATCACCAGCCCCACCAGGTACGCAGGGAGCACGGCCTCGCTCTGGGCCAGCTTGGCGAGTCCACCCAACAGGAAAAGGACCAGGAAGATGAACTTGACCTCAGGCTCACTCACCCGGTGACCCACCCTGGTGATCACCATTCGGGTCAGGCGCGGGAGCTGCCAGAGCACCGCCGCCGTGACGGCCACGAACAGGAGCATCCAGGCATTGAAGTTGGCGAACAGGATACCCAAGGCGAGCACGGTGCCCAGATCGGTGATGAAGCAGGCCGCCAGAATCAGCTTGCCGAGCTCGGTCCGGTTGAGCCCGGTCTCGAGCATGACGGCGTAGACCACCGCGACCGAAGTCGTCGATAGCGAGACCCCCGCGATCCACGCCGCTTGCCGATCCCAACCACCGACCCAATGGGCAAACGCGGCCGCGGCCACGAAGGGGGCAAGAAAACTGACCACGCCGATCGCCATGGCAGGCCTGAAGTGACGGCGGAGGGAGTCGGGGTCGATCTCGGCCCCCGCCAGGAAGGTGAGCAGGCCGGAGCCAAAGGTGGCGAGGAAGTCGATCCATGGAGTCGTATGGACGCCGAGAAAGTTGCCGGCCGCGACCCCGATCAGGATCTCGATCAGCGCCACCGACACGCCCAATCGAATCGAGAACAGACTTGCGGCCAGAGCCAGCGCCATCCAGGCAGCTGCAGTCAACCAGACATTGGAATCCACCGGTCACCTCCGTCGGGTGGCGGAGCGCACGGCGGGCGTAAAAAAACTCCTGCCGGCCGCTCACGGGCCTTGCAGGAGTCATCAGCTGCACCGGAGTGCAGCGGTTCCGGGCGAACTCCATCGCCTGGTTGCTGATGAAACCGTAATCCCCCCGGCCGCTCGGCGTCAAGGTGGCGGGCGTGGGGGAGGGTTTCTGCCGGTTCGCAGCAACTGGGTGAGGTCGCGAACGGCCTCGGCGCCCACCCCAGATCGTTCCAACGCGGCAACCGTCCGCTCGATATCGTAGGCCGCTCGTTTCAACCTCAGCACACCATCGTCGAGGACGGCATAGGCGGCGCGGGGATCGCCATCCTTGGGCTGACCGACGCTTCCGGGATTGATGACCCGGGTGCCCCCACAGTCCAGGTCGAACTGCAGATGCGTATGGCCCACCAAGACCAGATCCGCGTCTAGGCCGGCCACCTCGGCGGCCCATTCCTCGAGGTCCGGGCCCAGATAGCGGTAGAGCGGGTCGGAGGGCGTGGCGTGAACGAAGAGGCACCTTACCCCGTCATACGTGCGTTGTGCGGTCAGTGGGAACCCGCCGAGTCCCCGGATCTCATCCTGCCTGAGCTGGGAGCGGCCCAGTGGCGCCAGCGCAGCGGCGAGCCACTCGAATGAGGGTCGGCAGCGGGGAGGGACGCCAGCGGCCAGGGCCCGATCGTGGTTTCCCTGGACCGTCACCTCCGAGTGCTGCACGATCCACCGGGCGGTCGTGCCAGGCTCGGGGCCGTAACCCACGACGTCTCCGAGACAGACCACCACGTCGTGCGGTTCCCGGACGACCGCCTCGAGAGCGGCGGCGTTGCCATGGATATCGGAGAGGATGAGTACGCGCACGCAGGCAGATTGTAGCCCCACGCGGCAAAGCGCCAGATAAGCAGGTGCTGGGGGCGGCGAACCATCCCCAACGCGGGGTCTTCTTCCGTTCCCCAGGGTTAGTATGCAGTAGCGGGGGAACTTCGGGCCGGCAGAACCGGACCGGCCCAGGCGACGTTAGTATGGTGACTTCAACGGGGAACCTTTCCGTGCTTCAGCGTAACGCATTCCGAGTCCTCGGCGCCCTGGCCTTGCTGTCCGCCATGGGGATGGCGACTGCTCGGGCCTCGGAGCCGATTCGTTCTCCCGAGACCCCGCTCAGCACTGCACATGCCGATACAGCGGTTTTCGCCGGTGGCTGCTTCTGGGGTGTCGAGGCGGTGTTCGAGCACCTGAAGGGAGTCACCTCCGCCGTCTCGGGCTATGCCGGTGGCGCGAAGGCATCGCCCTCCTATGAGGAGGTGAGCTCGGGAACCACGGGTCACGCGGAGTCGGTCCAGGTCATTTACGATCCGGCCAAGATCAGCTACGAGCAGTTGCTGGAGGTGTTCTTCACCGTGGCCCACGATCCCACTCAGCTGAATCGTCAGGGGCCCGACTGGGGCACCCAGTATCGCTCCATCGCGTTCTATCGCAACCCCGAGCAGCAGAAGGCGATCGAGTCCTACATCGCGGAGCTGAGCCACGCCAGGAAATACAGCAAGCCGATCGTAACCCAGGTGGTGGCATTGAAGGACTTCTACCCCGCGGAGGGGTATCACCAGGGGTTCATGGCCAAGCATCCGACCAACCCCTACATCGTGGTCAACGATGCTCCCAAGCTCGACCACCTTCAGCGCGAGTTCCCGGCGCTGTACCGCGACTAGCCGGCGGCGATCGAGAGATGTGGGTCTATCTGTTGGCGTTCCTCGGCGGGATCCTGACCATCGTCAGCCCCTGTATCCTGCCCGTTCTGCCCCTGGTCTTCTCCCGAGCGGATCAACCCTTCCGGCGTAGCGGCCTCCCGCTGCTCCTGGGGATGGCCGGCACGTTCGCGCTGGTGGCCAGCGTGGCCACCTATGCCGGGGGCTGGATTGTGCAGGCCAACCAGATCGGCCGCGGGATTGCGATGGCGGTGTTCGCGGTGTTCGGCCTGGCCCTGCTGTCACCCACGGTGGCTCAGTATCTCACGGTCCCCCTGGTTCGCCTCGGCGCACGCGTCGAGAGTTCGGCCGGCCCCGAGGCGCCTGGCATCGGACGGTCGGTGCTGCTGGGTGTATCCACGGGATTACTCTGGGCG